>CAYMSA010000028.1:0-20371 GCA_964392965.1 uncultured Coriobacteriaceae bacterium | reverse complement strand
GACGGCGCCGAGACCGACCTCGACCTCGGCCACTACGAGCGCTTCATCGACGAGTCGCTCACGCGGGACTGCAGCGTGACGGCTGGATCGGTCTACCAGCAGATCGTCACGTCCGAGCGGCGCGGTGACTACCTCGGGGCGACGGTGCAGGTCATTCCGCACGTCACCAACGAGATCAAGGGCCGCATCGTCCGCCTCGCGGCGCAGACCGAGGCAGACGTCATCATCACCGAGGTCGGCGGTACCGTGGGCGACATCGAGTCGCTGCCGTTCCTCGAGGCGATCCGGCAGCTGCGTAAGGATCTCGGCCGCGAGAACGTGTGCTACATCCACGTGACGCTCGTGCCCTACATCGCCGCGTCCGGTGAGCTCAAGACGAAGCCGACGCAGCACTCGGTCAAGGAGCTCCGCTCGCTCGGTATCCAGCCCGACTTCATAGTGTGTCGCTCCGATCGTCCCATCGATGCGGGCATCCGACGCAAGATCGCCCTCTTCTGCGACGTGGACGCGAGGGCCGTCGTCTCCACGCCCGACGCGGCCTCGATCTACGAAGTCCCGCTCACCGTGCACGAGCAGGGCCTCGACACGATGGTCATCGAGCGTCTCGAGCTCGACTGTGGTGAGCTCCATCTCGAGGAGTGGCGCGACTTCCTCCGTCAGAGCCGCTCGCTCGCCGATACGGTGGACATCGCGCTCGTCGGCAAGTATGTCGCGCTGCCCGACGCGTATCTGTCGGTCAACGAGGCGCTCGATCACGCGGGCATATTCCACGGGCGCAAGGTGAACGTACACTGGCTCGACGCCGAAAGCCTGAGCCCCGCCGAGGTCGAGAGCAGCCTGGCGGACTTCGACGGCATCCTCGTGCCCGGCGGCTTCGGCATCCGCGGCATCGAAGGTAAGGTCTGCGCGGCCCGGTGGGCACGGGAGAACGGCGTTCCGTATCTCGGCGTGTGCCTTGGCATGCAGGTGGCGGTCGTCGAGTTCGCCCGGCACATGGCGGGCCTGCCTGCCGCAAACTCCGCCGAGTTCGATACTGAGACGTCCGATCCGGTCATCGACATCATGGCCGATCAGCACGACGTCCATGACGTGGGCGGCACCATGCGCCTCGGCTCGTATCCGTGCACCGTCGTCCCCGGCACGAAGAGCTACGCGGCCTACGGCGCCGACGTGATCACCGAGCGGCACCGGCATCGCTATGAAGTGAACAATTCGTACCGTGACCGCCTCGAGGAGGCCGGTCTCGTCATCTCCGGTCTTTCGCCCGACGGCCGTCTCGTCGAGATGGTGGAGCTCCCCGACCACCCGTGGTTCGTCGGCAGTCAGGGCCACCCCGAGTTCAAGAGCCGTCCCACGCGCCCGGCACCGCTCTTCCGCGATTTCATCGGCGCGGCGATCGCATATCGTGCCAACAGAAAGGCCTGAGATGTCGCGGGTGCTCGACACGTTCCTCGATCTCGTGCGGATAACGAGCCCCACTCGCCGTGAGGCCGCCGTCGCCGCATACGTCGCAGCCGCACTCGAAGAGGCCGGGTGCGACGTACGTTTCGACGATTCGCGTGAGGGCACCGGCTCGGACACCGGCAATCTGCTTGCCACGCTGCCCGGCACGGCCCCCGGACCGGTGATCGCGCTCTCGGCGCACATGGACTGCGTACAGCCGTGCGAGGGCGTCGAGCCCGTCATCACGGACGGCGTGGTCCGCAGCGCCGGCGAGACGGTCCTCGGTGGCGACGACAAGGCGGGCATCGCCGCGATCATCGAGACGGTCCGGCGTCTGCACGAGGGCGAGACCGCACATCCCGAGCTGCGCATCATCCTCACGGTCGGCGAGGAAGAGGGCCTCCTCGGCGCCAAGGCACTCACGGCCGATGATGCCGCAGCCGACCTGTGTCTCGTGCTCGACGGCGATGGGCCGGTGGGTGGTATCGTCATCGGAGCGCCCACCCACTACACGTTCGAGGCCGTGTTCACCGGCCGTGCGGCGCACGCGGGGCTCGAGCCCGAGCAGGGTGTCTCGGCCATCCGTATGGCGAGCGCGGCGATCGATCGCATGCACCTCGGACGCATCGACGGACAGACGACGGCGAACATCGGCACCATCGCAGGCGGGACGGCGACGAACGTCGTCGCGCCGCAATGCACGGTGACGGGGGAGTGCCGCTCGCTCGATCCCGCGCGGGCCGAGGAGGTCCGCGCCGGACTCGATGTGGCGCTTCACGAGGGCGCCCGGGTCCATGGCGGCATGGTCGACGTCACCTGGGAGCTCGCGTACGGCGGCTTCTCGGTCGATGAGTCGGCGCCCGCGGTTGGGCTGCTCGAGCGGGCGTGCCGTGAGGCGGGCATCGAGCCCCGCTGCTTCCGGACGGGTGGTGGCAGCGACGCGAACGTGATCGCCGGACTCGGCGTCGAGACGCTCGTGCTCTCCTGCGGCATGACGAAGGTCCACTCGGTCGAAGAGGAGCTGGCGGTCGCCGAGCTCGATCGTATGGTGGAGCTGTTGCTCGCCCTCGCCCGGACTGCGGCGGACTGATCCGATGCGTCTCGTCTGGGGCGCGGTCGAGGAAGTCCTCGAGGACGACCCCGCCGTTCAGCGGCTCCGGGTCTCGTTTCCCGAAGGGATAGGTGTCGCCTCCGGTACCGCACTCTGCTATCCCTCGCTCACGGGAACCTGTCGTTGCGGCGAACGCGTGCTCTGCAACACGACCGCGGTGGACCGGGGGCTCGGTACCGGCGGTGAGCACTTCGTCGTCGCACGCGAAGGCGTCGGCGTGTCGCTCGACGACCCGGCCCCGGGCCATCTCATGAAGCTCCGGTACACGCCGCTGCAGCGCGATTTCACGGTCGTGGAGGAGGAGGCGAGCCGGCACCACGCGGTGATGGCGACCGCGCGTCACGTCGGCAGGATGCCGGTCGTGTGCTGCGGCCTCCACAGCCAGGTCGCCCCCGTGGCGGCTGCGATCAAGGCGCGACAACCCGGGCTGCGCGTGGTATACGTGATGTCCGACGCGGCCTCGCTGCCGCTCGCCGTATCGCGCACGGTCCCGCAGCTGCTCGCAGCCGGCCTCATCGACGGCACGGTCACGACCGGACAGGCGTTCGGCGGCGCCATCGAGGCGGTGACCCTGCACTCGGGACTCATCGCGGCCCGTCATGTGGCGGACGCGGACGTCGCCGTTGTGGCGATCGGCCCGGGTATTCCGGGCACTGCCACGCCGTTCGGTCACGGCGGCATCGCGCAGGGCGAAGCCGTGAACGCGGCCGCGGCCGTGGGCGGCACGCCCATCGCCGTGCTGCGACTCTCCTTCGCTGACGCACGCGACCGGCACGTTCCGGTGAGCCATCAGACGCTCACCGCCCTGCGTGATGTGGCGCTCGCACCTGCCCGAGTCGCCGTGCCGAGACTTCCCGGGCCGGAGGCCTCACGCGTGGACGAGGCGCTCGTGGCGGCGGGCATCTGGGAGCGGCACGAGCGGTGTCTTGCGGGGACCGGCTTCCTTCCCGACTGCAGGGGAGTGGCGCTCAGGTCGATGGGCCGGGGGCCTGAGGACGACCCCGCGTTCTTCCTCGCCGCCGCCGCGGCCGGGGAGGTCGCTGCCGACCGGACGTCCGGGCGATGACGGACCCGCGCACCATGCGCTAGTATTCAGGCATGAGCCGTGCACTCATCGATGACTATCTCGGCTATCTCGCGGTCGAACGCGGGGCGTCGGGTCACACGATCCTCGCCTACGGGTGTGACCTGCGGGCGTACTGCGCGCACCTCACGGAGCGTGGTGTCGACGTGCTGTCAGCGGCCAGGGACGACATCGTCGCTTTCATGGGTACGCTTCAGTCACGCGGTCTCGCGCCGAGCACGATCGAGCGCAAGGTCGCGGCCATCAAGAGCTTCCACACGTTCCTCGTGCGCGAGGGCTACACGAAACTTCATCCGACGGTCGACATCGCGCTTCCCAAGGTGCCCGAGCGCCTGCCCGACGTCGTCTCGATCGAGGACATGGACCGTCTACTCTCGCTGCCCTATCCGGAGGGGCCGGCCGGACTGCGCGATCGCGCACTGCTCGAGGTGCTGTACGGCTGCGGCCTGCGGGTGAGTGAGCTCACCGGTCTCGACCTGCTCGACATCGACACGTCTTCCGGCTTCCTGCGCATCGTCGGCAAGGGCGATAAGGAACGGGTCGTACCCATCGCCGGTGCGGCGGAGGCCGCGGTGCAGGAGTATCTCGAGCGCGGGCGTCAGCGCCTGCATCCCAAGAAGTCGGCCCTGCGACAGGACCCCCGGGCGGTGTTTCTGAACGTCCGGGGTGGCAGGATCTCGCGCCAGGCCGTCTTCGGCATCGTGCGTACGCGCGGACGTGAGGCGGGAATCGCCGATCTCCACCCGCATACGCTCCGGCACTCCTATGCGACCCACATGCTCCAGGGAGGCGCCGATCTGCGCGCCCTGCAGCAGATGCTCGGCCATGCGGACATCAGCACGACGCAGGTCTACACGCATGTGGACCGCTCGCACATCCGCGAGGAGTACCTCACCACGCATCCCCGCGCCCGCGTGCGTCATGGCTAGCATGAGCGCGCAGGCGGGGCATGAACGCCGCTTCCGGCCCGGCGCGGCCGTGTTCTGGGCGGCGACGTGGGGCATCGGCGTGGCGCTCGGCGTGGCGCTCGGCGGATGGCTGACGGCGGTCGGAGGCGCTGGAGCTCCCGGTGCCCAGGCCGTGCAGCCCCTGACCGATCTCGTCCTACTGCCCGCTGCGGCCTTCGGCGTCGTGTTCGTCGTGCACTTCGGGGCCCAGGTCGTCGCTGCACTCATCCGTGGCCGCTCGCACGATCCGGCCCAGTAGCAGTACGCCGAAGAGGATGCCGAAGACGATCGCGTCGCCCGGCAGATCGGGTGCCGCGCTGCCGCGGAGTGCGCTTCGCAGCACGTAGGCGGCGATGGGGATGGCCACCGCCGCCCAGAGCGGGATGCGCAGACGCGGTATCACCGGCAGGTCACTCCTTGCCGGCTTCGTCGTCCGACCGTACCTTGCGCTTCGAGCGCCGGATGCCGAAGACGATCAGCAGCACGATGACTGCCAGGACCCACAGGGGCGCCGAGGCGATGATGAGCGTCGTCGCGAACGTCAGGACGTCAGCCGCGCCCTGGAAGCCGCGAGTGATCGCTTCCCGGAAGCCCCATGTGTCGCCGGTGGGGCGCACGACCGGGCGCTCCTCGGTGAGCTCGATGGTCACGGTCGCGAGCGCGGCCTGCCGTTCGAGGTAGGTGACCTGGGCGTCGAGGCTCTCGATCTCACCACGCACGCGGGAAAGCTCGGCCTCGATGGCGAGCATGTCCTCGACGGTCTTCGCCGAGTCGAAGAACTCGCGCAGCCGGGCCTCTTCCGCGCGGAGATTGGCGAGGCGGGCACTCAGGTCGACGTGCTCCTGTGTGACGTCGGTGCTGCCCTCGGACTGGTAGGCGATCGCTCCGAGGGCGGTCACGTCGGTCACGAAGCGCTCGACCGCAGCCACCGGCACACGTACGGTGACCCACCCCTTCAGTGCGTCACCGCTGCCGCGCACGGTGCCGTACTCGTCGTAGCGGTAGATCCACTCATCGGTCTGGGTGGAGATCTGGAGGTCGGTGATCGTGCCACCGTCGCGTGCGGCCAGGTCGCGTATCGCGTCGATGGCGTCCGCGGTCTTCTCCACCTCGAGCTGTAGCACCCGTGTCACGATGACAAGACGCTCGCCATCGACAGGCGTGCCCGTCTCGCCGGTTCCGGCCTTGTTCCCCGTTGCGGAGTCCGAGGAGCCTCCGCTCGTGCCGTCGGTGCCGATATCCTGCTCCGGCACGGACGGGCTCACGGCGGCCTCCTCCGACCGGTCCTCGGAGGACGCACGTGCGCATCCGCCGACGATGCTCACGAGCAGGAGCGCCGCGAGCGCACCGGCAAGCAGGCGCTTGAACTCCGTCGGTCTCCTCATGATGACCTCCCTCTCCGCTTCTTCGTCACTGTAGCGCTGCTGACGGAAGAAGGACACCGTCGACGCACTCTGGCCTTAAGACGCGGTACGCGGTCCGAAGGTTCACGGTGGGGCTCTCGAGGGAAGGGACCGCAGACGCTCACGGATGGGGTGGTGGGGGGATGCAGCTGCACTGTCGGGCATGTATGCCATCTAGTGGGATGAATGCCCAAAGAATTGTTGCAAAGTGGGATGGAGTGGCATACGATGATGCCGTGCCAGGGTCTCCGGCGGTACCGGTGGGGCGATCGCGAGGGGAGGACGGATGTTTCTCGGCGAGTACCAGCACACGCTGGACGCCAAGGGGCGCCTCTCGCTTCCCGCGAAGTTCCGCACCGTGATGGCCGGACGCATCATCGTCTCCAAGGGTGTGGAGAACTGCCTCTACGTCTATCCCGCGGAAGACTACGCGCGGTTCCTCGCACAGCTGACCGATCGTGGGGAGTTCGACTCCCGTTTCCAGCAGGTGCGTCGGTTCTTCACTGCCGGTGCGAGTGAAGTCGAGGCTGACGCCGCCGGGCGAATCGGCATACCTGCCGTGCTGCGGGACTACGCCAAGCTCGATCGCGAAGTGGCGGTCATCGGCAACGGCAACCGCATCGAGATCTGGGACGCTGCCGAGTGGGCCGCGTACAACGGTGCCGTCACCGCGAACATCGCCGACATGACGGAGCAGCTGAGTTCGCTCGGCTTGCTGTAGACCATTGACAACGGAATACCGGCACACCCCAGTTTTGCTGGCCGAGGTCATACACCAGTTGACCTTGCACGAAGACATCATCTTCGTTGACTGTACCTTGGGCGGGGCAGGACACTCGAAGCGGATAGCAGAGCTTCTCGGTCCCACGGGGACGATCGTGGGCATCGATCAAGACGACGCAGCACTCGCCGCAGCAGCAGACGCACTCCGCCTCGGCCAGCGGATTCCCGAAATTCCACCGGTCTCCACAAAGGAGCCGGGGGGCATTTCGCGCATGGAGCAGCCCCAGCCGGCGGGAGGTCCCCGCATCGTGCTGGTCAAGGGCAACTTCGGCGATCTTGACGACGCGCTTCTTGAAGCGCGCGTCCCTTACGTGGACGCCTTCCTCTTCGATCTCGGCGTCTCCTCTCCACAGCTCGACATGCCCGGCCGCGGCTTCACGTACCAGGAGGATGCACCGCTCGACATGCGGATGGATCCTCAATCCCAGCAGATGACCGCGGCTGACATCGTCAACACGTACCCGGGAGACGAGATCGTAAGAGTGTTGCGTGAGTACGGTGAGGAGCGGTGGGCCTCGCGCGTTGCGGCGTTCATCGTCGGGGCGCGAGGCGACCGCCCCATCGAGACCACCGGCCAACTCGTATCGATCATCAAGGCAGCCATCCCCGCGGCAGCACGCAGGAGCGGAGGCCACCCGGCGCGCAGGACCTTTCAGGCGCTCCGCATCGAGGTCAACGATGAGCTTGGCGTCCTCGAGCGAGGTCTGAGGAGCGCCATCCGGTGGCTTGCTCCCGGTGGAAGGATCGCGGTGATCTCGTACCACTCCCTCGAAGACGCGATCGTGAGGGACGTCTTCGCCGAGAGCGCGAAGGGGTGTGTGTGTCCTCCCGACATGCCTGTGTGTTCGTGTGGGAGGAAGCCGGTACTCCGGATAGTGGCACGGAGACCCATCGTGCCCACAACAGAGGAGATCGAGTCGAATCCTCGGGCGAGAAGTGCGCGGATGCGAGTTGCAGAGAGAGTGTGAGTGACGGAGGTCCCGAGGTGGACCGGGGAGCGCGAAAGGGGACCGGTGGCCGTGGGCATGGCAGCGCGCAGGATAGACAGGCAGCCGGCCGAAGTGGCTCCCCGCCTGCGTGTGGTCAGCAACCATAAGAGTCGCCCTGTCGCTCGCACTCGTGCAGTACGTTCGTCCGTGCAGCGTGCACTCGTCGTTGCCGTCACCGTCCTCATGCTGGCCGGCGGCGCTCGCGTGACGATTGCCGCACAGGCCACCGAGGCGGGCTACCGCGCCTGGGAGCTTAAGTCTCAGGTTGAAGCTGAGAGAAAGACCGCCCGATCGCTTGCGGTCGATGTCGGCGCGCTCAGCACTCCCTCACGCATAGAAGCGCTCGCATCGGAGACGCTCAACATGAGCCGCCCGGCGAGTGTGAGTCACATCGTGCTGCCCTCTGGGGGAGAGTCCGTGGCTGCTGTCGCTGACACTGCGGGCCAGCCCGCTGCCGCCGATCAGCCTGACGTCACCGCTCCTTCCGGGGAACCGATGCTCGCGAGCGCGGGTACCGCACTCGTAGCCACACTGCTCGACCTGGCGGCGCGTGAGGCGCAGGTCCTGCTCGTCGGCGACATGGGGCTGGGCGCGGGGAGATGAGCCGTTCACGCCGGCAGACCGGTCGCGAACGGCCAGGCACGACGCGCAGGCGCCCGCGGAGCAACGGGCGCTTCTCTTCGCTCCTGATCGTCCTCGGCGTCCTGCTACTCCTGGTCGCCGGGCGACTCGTGCAGGTGCAGGCCATCGAAGGCTCATCGTACGCGGAGAAGGCGACAGCACAGCGCACGAAGGAGATCACACTGAGTCCGGTGCGTGGACTCATCCTCGATCGCGACGGACAGGTACTCGCCGAGTCGGTGGAGGCGCGGACGGTCTACGCGGTGCCCTCCTCGGTGACCGACAAGCAGGCCGCCGCCGAGGCGATAGCGGGGGTACTCGGCGGGAACCCGGAGGAGTACCTTTCGAAGCTCGAGAAGGACGCGTCCTTCGTATACATTAAGCGTAAAGTCGACGTCGAGGTAGCTGAGGCGCTCGAGACGCTTGAACTGGACGGCATCGGCTTCATCGATGACTCCAGGCGCGTGTATCCGAGCGGCACTCTCGCCGCACAGCTGCTGGGGTTCGTAGGTGTCGATGACGAGGGTCTTTCAGGCCTGGAGCTCTACTACGACCAGGTTCTCGGCGGGCAGTCAGGGCTTCTGATCGCTGAGCGCGATACTCGCGGACGGCCCATCCTCGGGGGGGTCACGCAGGAAGAACCTGCGGTCGACGGGTGCGATCTGTGTCTGACCATCGATCGTGACATCCAGT
Organism: uncultured Coriobacteriaceae bacterium; assembly: GCA_964392965.1. GTDB lineage: Bacteria > Actinomycetota > Coriobacteriia > Anaerosomatales > Anaerosomataceae > CAYMSA01. The sequence goes on along the minus strand of CAYMSA010000028.1, from coordinate 11,297 downwards.
ATCAGGCCGAGTTGGCTCTTACGGAGGCCGTGGAGCGCTACGACGCTGTCTCGGGCACGGCCATAGTCATGGATCCGAGCGACGGATCGATCCTGGCGATGGCGACGGCACCGTCGTTCGATCCCAACAGCTACTCCTCGTTCGAGCAGTCACACTACCGGAACCGTGCCGTGGTGGACATGTACGAGCCCGGTTCCACGGTGAAGTCCTTCACGGCAGCAGCGGTCATAGAGAGCGGGCTCTTCGGGCCGGACAGCACGTTCACTCTCGCGCCTACCCTCAAGATCGGCGGCTACACGATCCACGAGTCGCATGAACGCAAGACGGTCGACTGGTCACTCACGGACATCGTGACCAACTCGTCCAACGTCGGCGCTGCGACACTCGGCATCGCGCTCGGGAACGAGCGTCTTTACGAATCGCTCACGAACTTCGGGTTCGGAACCAAGACCGGAATAGACTACCCGGGCGAGGCCGGTGGCGTACTGGCATCTCCCGGTCAGTGGTCGGCATCGTCAGTCGCCACCATCTCGTTCGGCCAGGGTATCGCCGTCACGCCGTTGCAGCTCGCGCGGGCGCTCGCGGTCATCGCCAATGGCGGCACGCTCGTGACGCCACACCTGCTCGCCGGTGTCACGGGCGAGGCAAGCTCGACTGTGGACGTGCCCACCGAGTGGCCGACGGCACAGGTGCTTTCGGCCGAGACCGCCTCCGTCATGCGCGAGGTCCTCACCGATGTCGTGAACGAGGGTACCGGCGCAGCGGCTGCGGTCGAGGGTTACCAGGTTGCCGGCAAGACGGGCACGGCTCAGAAGGCGAGGACCGACGGTCGCAGTGGTTACGCGGCAGGCAAGTACATAGGATCGTTCTCGGGCTTTCTGCCTGCCGATGACCCGCAGGTGCTCATCGTGGTCGTTATCGACGAGCCCTCCGGTGCGTACTACGGTGGGACGGTCGCAGCGCCGGCGTTCTCGCGGATCGCGTCGTTTTGCATGGAGCACCTGTCCGTCGCTCCGGGTGACACTGACGCGGTGTCTGCGGGCGGTGCGGGGCAGTGAAGGGGTTCCTCAGGTGGTAGAATGGCTCGGTTTGGAGACGACGGTGGTAGCCGAATGACCCTGCTCTCGGATCTCATCGACGGCGCGCTCTGCGCGACCGTCCCTGAGGATGTCCCGGTCACCGGGATCGCATATCGTTCGAACGACGTGAGCCCCGGTGACGTCTTCTTCTGCGTGGCCGGGCTCCGGCACGACGGACACGACTTCGCTGCCGATGCCGTGGCGCGGGGAGCCGTTGCGCTCGTGTGCGCACGGCCACTCGGCCTCGGTGTACCCGAGTGTCTCGTCCCGGACGTCCGCGTGGCACTCGCGCGCGCGGCCGCCCGCCTGCACGGAGACCCCTCGTCGATGATCGAGGTGCTGGGCATCACCGGCACGAACGGCAAGACGACGACGACCTACCTCCTCGATAGCATCCTGCGGGCCTCGGGTAGGACGACGGGGCTCATCGGCACCGTTGAGACGCGGATCGGCGGTACCGTCCTGCCGTCCGAGCGAACGACGCCGGAGTCGGCGGACCTGCAGGCCCTCTTCGCACGTATGCGCGACGTGGGCGTGGACGCCGTGACCATGGAGGTGTCCTCGCACGCGATCGATCTTCACCGTACCGAGGCGGTGCGCTTCGCGGCGGCCGGCTTCACGAATCTCACCCAGGACCATCTCGACTATCACGGTACCCTCGATGACTACTGGAGTGTCAAGCGACGCCTGTTCACCGAACTCGATGTCGCATCGCGGGTCGTGAACATCGACGATCCCCGCGGGGCGGCGCTCGCTGCCGAATGCGGCACGAATTGGACGGTGGGCCGCTCCCCGGCAGCCGTGGTGCGCGCCGAAGCCGAACGCCCCGGGCCCGTTTCCACGTCGTTCTCACTCGTGACACCCGCAGGGACCGCCGAGGTCTCTCTGCCGTTGGCTGGTGCCTACAACGTGAGCAACGCCCTCGTGGCGGCGGGCTGTGCGCTCGCCATCGGTGTCGAACTCGCCGATGTCGTGCGCGGCCTGAACTCGGCGCCCCAGGTACCGGGCAGACTGGAGCGCATCGACGAGGGGCAGTCCTTCTCCGTCTTCGTCGACTACGCACATACACCCGATAGCATCGAGAAAGCGGTCGCCGCTGTGCGCGCGGTCACCTCGGGCAGGGTCATCACCGTCTTCGGATGCGGCGGAGACCGGGATCCCGACAAGCGCCCACGGATGGGCGAGGCGGCGTCCCGCGGCTCCGATGTCACGGTCGTCACGAGCGACAATCCGCGGAGCGAGGATCCTGAAGCGATCATCGCGCAGATCCTGGAAGGCGTCGTCGCTGACGAGTCTCGATGTGAGGTCGAAGTGGACCGCCGTGCAGCCATTCGGCGGGCCCTGACGATGGCTGACGATGGCGATGCGGTTCTCATAGCCGGGAAGGGCCATGAGGACTATCAGATATTCTGTAACAGGACGATTCACTTCGACGACCGGGAGGTCGCGCGGGAGGAGTTGAGGACTCGGTGCTGACCGTTTCTGTGGGCACGATACTCGAGGTGACCGGTGGGAAGCTCTTGAGCGGTGCCGACGATGTCGTCGTGCGTGGTGTCGCGATCGATTCTCGCGAAGTGACCCCCGGCATGCTCTTCGTCGCGCTACCCGGAGAGCGCGTCGACGGGCACGACTACCTCGCCGACGCGCTGTCGCGAGGCGCACGGGGTGCTCTGGTCAGTCGCGACGACGCGGAGCTGCGGGCCTCTCTCGATGAAGGCGGGCGCGCCGAGGCATTCGCGTTGGTCGAGGTCGAGGACGTGCAGCAGGCGCTCGAGGCCATTGCGGCCTGGCACCGCCAGCGTCTGACATGCCCGGTCATCGGCATCACCGGATCGACCGGCAAGACGACCACGAAGGACTTCCTGCGTTCCGTGCTGGCCACCCGTCTGAACGTGGTCGCGACATCGGGCAACCGCAATAACGAGCTCGGCGTGCCTCTCACCGTGCTCGAGGCCGACGCCAGCACCGAGGCGCTCGTCGTCGAGATGGCGATGCGCGGACCGGGACAGATAGCCGCGCTCTGCGAGATCGTGCGCCCGACTGCAGGCCTCATCACGAACGTCGGGGTGGGACACATCGAGATACTCGGCTCACAGGCGGCCATCGCTTCGGCGAAGGGCGAACTGGCGATGGCGGTCCCAGAGACCGGGCGCGTCTTCCTGAACGCCGACGACGAGTGGTCCGCCTGGCTCGAGGCGCGCCTCGATACCGGAGTCACGCGCTACGGGCTCGGTCCGGAAGCCGATGTGACGGCGACGGACATCGAGGTGACAGGGAAGGGCACGCCTTCCTTCACGCTCGTCTGCGAGCAGGGCACCGCACGGGTCACGCTCCCGCGGCCGGGGAGGCACAACATCTACAACGCGCTCGCTGCGGCGAGTGTGGGTCTCTATCTCGAGTTGAGCTTGAGCGATATCGTGACCGGTCTCGAGCAGGCGGCCATCACCCACTGGCGCATGGAGGTCTTTGAGAGTGCCAGCGGCATCACGATCCTCAACGATGCCTACAACGCCAACCCGACCTCGATGAAGGCCGCCGTCGTGACGCTCGGCGAGATACCGGGCACCGGCCAGCGGGTCGCTGTTCTCGGCGACATGGCGGAGCTGGGTTCGCTCGCCGAGCTGGCGCACTTCGAAGTGGGTCAGCTCATCGCGAACTCGAACGTCGATACGCTCGTGACCGTGGGTCCGCGGGCGCGTCACATCGCTGATGGAGCGCTCGCCGCGGGCATGCCCGCGGATGCGGTGCGACCGTGCGCCGAGGCACCCGAGGCATCCGAGGTCCTCGACGACCTCCTCGAGGCCGGGGACGTCGTGCTCGTGAAGGCGTCGCGCGTGATGGAGCTCGAACTCGTGGTGGAGGGGTTGATCGCGCCGCGTGGCGAATCTGTTTGCTGACATCGCGCGGTACCCTTCGTACCAGGTCTTCCTCGTCGTGCTGGTGGGGATGCTCCTCGCGGGCATCCTCTTCCCGGGCTGGATCAGGCTGCTCCGCTTCCGTAACATCGGTCAGCAGGTGCGCGCCGACGGACCGCAGGGTCATCTTACCAAGCAGGGCACGCCCACGATGGGCGGCGTCGTCATCCTGCTCGTGGTGGCGGTCGTCTACCTGGTCTTCGCGGACCCGGACAGGCGTGGTCTGATCGCGCTCTTCGCGCTCATCGGCTGCGGGCTCATCGGTTTCGTCGACGACTACGCGAAGGTCGTCAAGGAGCGCTCGCTCGGGCTCACGGCACGCGCGAAGCTGATCGCCCAGACGGTGGTCGCGGTGCTCGTGGCCGTGCTGGCGGTCAACTGGGCACATGTCGAGCCTACGATCGTGGTGCCGTTCAGCGACGATCTCGACCTCGGCGTCCTCACCAGTCAGCTCTCGCTCGGCGACTTCACGCTTGAGCTTCCCTGGCTCTATCTGGCGCTCGTCGCATTCATGGTGCTCTCGTTCTCGAACACCGTGAACCTCACCGACGGCCTCGACGGTCTTGCGGCAGGGACGGTCATGATCGTCATGGTCGCATTCGCCGGCGTCGCGTTCCGCATGGACAACCTCGACCTCGCGCTCTTCTCGGCGGCGATCTCAGGCGCCTGCCTCGGCTTCCTGTGGTACAACGCGCACCCGGCCGACATCTTCATGGGCGACACTGGCTCGCTCGGCCTCGGCGCGGCGATCGCGACGCTCGCGGTCCTGACGAAGACCGAGCTGCTGTCGGTGCTCATCGGCGGTATCTACGTGGCCGAGGGTCTCTCGGTCATCCTGCAGGTCATCTCGTTCAAGCTCACTGGTAAGCGCATCTTCCGGATGGCTCCGCTCCATCATCACTACGAGATGAAGGGCTGGAGCGAGACGAAGGTCATGGTGCGCTTCTGGATCGTGACCGGCATTCTCGCCGGCGCCGGATTCGCCCTCCTGTTCGTCCAGACGATCGGGGGCTAGATGCGGACGTGGACCGGCCATCTGCTCGTGCTCGGACTCGGCGTCTCCGGAGAGGCCGCAGCCGAGTGGGCCTTATCGCGTGCCGCCGAGGGTGCGGACGTCCGCGTCACGGTGGTCGACGCCGGGGAGAGCGAAGTCGCGCGCGCTCGTGCTGCGCGGCTACGCGCGGCAGGGGCCGAGGTGCGTCTCGGCGATGAGGGCGTGGTGCCGGCCGACCTCGTGGTCGTCTCGCCCGGCATCAGGCCGGCGTCCCCGCAGATGCAGGCCGCGCGTGCGCTCGGCGTGCCCGTGATCTCCGAGATCGAGCTCGCGTTCCGGCTCTCCGTTGCGCCGTGGGTGGCCATCACGGGCACGAACGGCAAGAGCACGACGACCGCGCTCGTGGCGCACCTGCTGCGCGAGGCGGGTTACGCGGCCGAGATCGCCGGCAACTTCGGGCCGGCGGCCGTGCGCGTGGCGGGTGAGCTCGGCGAGGCCGGAATCGTGGTCGCCGAGGTGTCGAGCTTCCAGCTGTCGGCGGTCGACCGGTTCCACCCGAGGGTGGCTGTCCTCCTCAACATCACACCCGACCATCTCGACTATCACGGCAGCATGGAGCGGTACGCCGCCGAGAAGGCCCGCGTGTTCGCACGGCAGGGAGCGGGCGATGTCGCCATCATCGACATCGACGACGAGGGTTCGGCGCCGTACGCGGACGTCGTCGCGGAACAGGGTGTGACCGTACGCCGGGTGAGCCGGTTCGCCCGCCCGGCCGGTGGCGCCTACCTGCACGACGGTGTGCTTGCCCTTGAGGAGGAGGGTGTCGTCTGTCCGCTCGTGCGCCCCTCGGAGCTACTCATCAAGGGCGACCACAACGTCAGCAACGCACTGGCGGCCGCGGTTTGTGCGCGGGCTGCAGGAGCCGACATCGATTCGATACGTGAGGGCCTGCGGACGTTCGCCCCGATAGCCCATCGCCTTGAGCCGGTGGGGGTCGTCGACGGCGTCGAGTACTACAACGACTCGAAGGCGACGAATCCTGACGCGGTCGCCAAGGCGCTCACGGCCTTCGACGACCAGCCGGTCGTGCTCCTCCTCGGAGGACGGAACAAGGGCGTCGATCTGCGTCCGCTCGCCGTGCTCGTGGCGAGTCGCGTCTCGGCGGTCGTGCTCTTCGGCGAGGCGGCGGGGGAGTACGCGACCGCTTTCACCGGGCTTGACGTCCCGACGATGCGGGCTGCCGGTCTCGCGGAGGCGGTCACGCTCGCACACCGGGCGGCGTCACCGGGCGACGTGGTGCTGCTCTCGCCCGGCTGCACGTCCTTCGACGAGTTCAGCGGCTACGACGAGCGGGGTCACCGCTTCGCCGGATACGTGCGGGCGCTCGGGGGAGCCGGGACTGATGCCGAGGCGGAAGCGCCGGGATCGGGCAGCTGACATGACGCGGCGGATGACACTCAACACGCCCGCGCGCCTCCTGCTCGCGTCCACGGCGTTTCTCGTGGTCGGCGGTCTGATCATGGTGTACTCGGCATCGTCGGTGACCGACTTCGTGAAGTTCGATGACAGCGGCTACCATGTTAAGCGGCAGGCGCTCTTCGCCCTTGCGGGCATCGTGGGGCTCGCCGTCGTCTCGTTCTGGGACTTCAAGGGTCGCAGGGGGCATCCGGCGCGGATCAAGCCGCTGCCGCTCGCGTTCGCGTTGTGGTCACTGACGACACTCGCGCTCGTGGCGGTCGAGATCATCGGTGTATCCAGTCACGGCGCAACGATGTCACTGCAGGTCGGTCCGATGTTCGTTCAGCCCTCCGAGTACTCGAAGCTCGCCTGTGTGATGCTCGTCGCGGCGCTCCTCGTCGAGTGGGACAAGGGCCGTCTCGACTCGCGGGCGCTCTCGTTTCGTCTCGCGGGCGTGTTACTCCCGGTGCTGTTGCTCATCGTGGTGCAGCCCGACATCGGCAGTGCGGCAGCCCTCGCACTCGCTGTGGCGATGGTGTTCTGGCTCGGCGGGGTCGACGCGCGTCTGATGGGGCTCGGCATCGTCGGCGGACTCGGCATCGGCGCCGTGCTCGTGAAGGTCGCCGACTACCGCATGGACCGGATCACCGCGTTCCTCGATCCGTGGGCGGATCCCACCAACACCGGTTACCAGCTGATCCAGTCCCTGTACGCGTTCGGGTCGGGCGGTGTGGTGGGAGTGGGGCTCGGTCTTTCGAAGCAGAAGTTCTTCTATCTCCCACTCGCGTACAATGACTTCATATTCGCCGTCATCGGCGAGGAGCTGGGCCTGATCGGGGCCCTGGCGTTCGTGCTGGCGTTCGCGGTCTTCGGATACGCGGGCATGCGGATCGCGATAGAGTGCCGGGACCCGTTCGGCAGACTGCTCGCCGGAGGGCTCACGGCGATGATCGTTGCGCAGGCGGTGATGAACATGGCCGCGGTCACCGGGCTCATGCCGATCACCGGCATCACACTGCCGTTCGTGAGCGCCGGCGGTACCTCGCTCACGTTGTCACTCGTGTGCGTGGGCCTGATCGTCGCGGTCTCCCGCTACGGAGGCAGCGCGAAGGTGCGGCTCGTTCACGACAGAACCGGTAGGGGGTCACGAGGAAGTGCGAGTATTACTGAGCGGCGGCGGGACGGCCGGTCATATCTATCCGGCCTTGACGGTGGCGGAGCATCTCCGCGCCGAAGGGCATGACGTCGCATTCGCAGGCACGCCTGACGGCCTCGAGGCGACGCTCGTGCCGGCTGCCAGCGTGCCGTTCAATTCCATCCCGTCACGTGGTTTCGACCGGGCGCATCCGCTCTCTCTGGTGACCGGGGCGCTCATCGCTGTCGCATCCGTCCTCAAGGCGCGGCGCCTCCTGCGCGCGCTCAGGCCCGATGTCGTCCTCGGCATGGGCGGCTACGTCTCTCTGCCCGTGGGGCTGGCGGCGGTGACTCGGCGCATTCCGCTTGTCATCCACGAGCAGAACTCGGTGCCGGGCCTTGCGAACCGCGTGCTCTCCCGCTGGGCGTGCGCAGCCGGCACCACCTATGAGGGCTCGATCCGGCACCTGAAGCATCCCGACCGTGCGGTGGTGACGGGCAATCCCGTGCGCGAGGCGGTGATCGTCGCGGATCGCTCGCGGGGTCGTGAGGCGCTCGATCTGCCCGAAGACGCGGTGGTACTACTCGTCTTCGGCGGGAGCAGAGGAGCGCGCCACCTGAACGACGCGCTTATCGAGCTCGCACCGGCCCTCATGGCGATTCCGGGACTCCACGTGCTGCACGTCGCCGGAAAGGCGGACGGTCCCGACGTTACCGCACGTGTGGCGGCCGTCCTCGGCGGTGAGAGCGATCGCTACCGGGTCGTAGAGTACATCGACACGATGGGCGACGCGCTCGCCGCGGCGGACGCGATCGTCGCGCGAGCGGGAGCCACGTCGATCGCGGAGATCACGGCGGTCGGGCGCCCTGCGGTGCTGGTACCCTATCCGTACGCCACGGACGACCACCAGACGCTGAACGCCCGGGCGGTCGCGCAGGCGGGCGGCGCCGAGGTCGTGCCCGATGCCGAGCTCGACACCGATATATTCACCGACGCGGTTCTGCGCCTCGTGACCGACCCGAAACGCCGGGAGCGGATGGCGGCGGCCGCGAGAACGCTCGCACGACGGGACGCCGCCGAGCGGGTTGCGGCGCTCGTCCATGCGGCAGCATCAGGAAAGGAGACGCGGTGACCACTACCGCGTATGCGCATTTCATAGGCATCGGCGGGGCCGGCATGAGCGGCCTGGCGCGCGTGCTGCATGATCGCGGCAAGATCGTGACCGGATCCGACCTCAAGGCGAGCCGGTACGCCACCGCGCTCCAGGAGTCGGGCATCTCGGTCGCCATCGGCCACGACGCCGCCAACCTCGGCGATCCCGCGATCGTGGTGATCTCGTCGGCCATCCCCGAATCGAATCCCGAGCTCAGGGAGGCCCGCCGGCGCGGTATCGAGGTATGGCCGCGGGCGAAGATGCTCGCGCATCTGGCCGATGGTGACCTGACGCTCGCCGTCGCGGGCACGCACGGCAAGACGACGACGAGTTCGATGCTCGCGACCGTCCTCGACGGCATGGGCCTCGACCCGACGTTCTCGATCGGTGGCGAGCTCAACGACATGGGCGCGAACGCCCGCTGCGGTCAGGGCGGCTACTACGTCGTGGAGGCCGACGAGAGCGACGGATCGTTCCTCTATCTGGAGCCCCATCTCGCCATCGTCACCAACATGGAGCCCGATCACCTCGACCACTACGGGTCTTTCGAGGCTATCGTCGAGACGTTCGGCCGCTTCATGGCTGCGGTGTCACCTGACGGGGCGGTCGTCGCGTGTGCCGATGACCCCCTGTTGCCGGGCATCGCTCGCGCATCGGCGAGGTGTCGTGTCGTGACGTACGGCGAGAGCGCCGATGCCGACGTCCGGTGGCGTGACGCGCGATCAGCGGGCCTCGGTCACACGTTCACCGTGGAGTTCCCCGACGGCCGCTCGGTCACGTCGGCCGTGTCCGTTCCGGGTGTCCACAACGTCACCAACGCCACGGGCGTCCTCGCTGCGGCGTGGGCGCTCGGCCTCGATGTCGTTCAGGCCGCAGGGGCGGTTCCGGCTTTCAGCGGGGTCAGGCGGCGCTTCGACCATATCGGTGAGGTGGACGGCGTGCTCGTCGTGGACGACTACGCACATCACCCTACGGAGGTCCGGGCCACGCTGGCAGCGGCGCGAAGCGTCGACCGAGATCGCGTGTGGGTGGTGTTCCAGCCGCACCGGTACAGCCGAACCGCCTTTCTCGCGCGCGAGTTCGGCGCGGCCTTCCACGACGCTGACCGGCTCGTGCTCATGGACGTGTACAGCGCGGGAGAGCCGCCCATCCCTGGCGTCTCGGGGAAGACGGTCCTCGACGAGGTGCTGCTCGATGATGCACACGCCCAGGTCGCGTACTTCCCGCACCGTGCGGCGATCGGCGCGTACGTGGCCGACCGGGCGCGTCCGGGCGATATCGTCATCACCATGGGCGCGGGCGATGTCACGACGATGGGTCCCGAGATCGTCCGCGCGCTCGAACAGCGCGGGGGTGCGCGCGTATGACGCTCTATGCCGTCGAGCAGCGCCTTCGCGCACGTCTCACCGGTGAGGTGCGCCGCGCCGAGCCGATGTCACGTCACACGACGTTTCGCATCGGCGGTCCTGCGGACCTCTTCGTGACGCTCGATACGTACTCGGACCTCGTCGAGGCGCTCGATCTGTTCGTCGCCGAGGATGTGCCGTGGACGGTGATCGGGAAGGGGTCGAACCTCCTGGTGGCCGACGAGGGGTACCGTGGGGCGGTACTCGTGCTCGGCCGCGAGTTCGCGCTCCATCGCACCGAAGACACGCTCGTCCAGGTCGGCGCGGCGCGGGCGCTCGCGTACGTCGTGCGGGACGCGTTCTCGGCCGGTCTCGGCGGGCTCGAATTCGCGGTGGGCATCCCCGGCACGATCGGGGGGGCTGTCGCCATGAACGCGGGCAGCCGGGGCGTGTGGATGGACTCGGTGCTCGACGCGGTGACGGTCTACGTGCCAGGAACGGGTTTGCAGCGCATCAAAGCACGCGATGTGACCTGGGGCTATCGCACGAACGGACTGCCGCGCGGCTCGGTCATCCTCGAGGCTGCGCTGAACCTCGAGGAGGCGAACGAGGCGCGCATCCGCGCCGAGATGGATGCGCTGCTTGAGCGGCGCAAGATCACTCAGCCCTTCAGGATGCCCTGCGCAGGCAGCGTGTTCCGCAATCCCGAGGGGGACTCGGCCGGCCGACTCATAGAGAGCGCGGGACTCAAGGGCCTCGCGAGTAACGGTGCGCGGATATCGGAGGTCCACGCGAACTTCATCGTGAACGAGGGCGGTGCATCGGCCCGAGACGTTCTGACGCTCATGCGTACCGTACTGACGACCATCAAGGACAGCTATGGCATCGAACTCATCCCGGAGATCCGGTTCCTCGGATCGTTCGAGGAACAGTAGACAGGCGGAAGGTGCCGACCCCCGGCGTGCTGAACGTCGGCGGGAACCATCGGGCACGTCCGACGCGGCGCCCCGCGGCACGCGGCGCGTGAGGTCCGCGCACGTGCGGACGGACATGGACGTGCACGAAGCCGAGGAGGCCTGGGCGTCGCCGGTTGACCGCCGTCGTGAGGCGCCTGACAGGCGCCCTCCGAGGACTCCAAGGGCCGGTCGGGAGCGCGCTGAGAGCGGCCGTCGGCTCACCCCCGAGGCCCGGGCGAAGCGCGAGGAGCGTGAGCGTCG
>CAYMSA010000027.1:6735-20404 GCA_964392965.1 uncultured Coriobacteriaceae bacterium | reverse complement strand
ACCGTCCGCACGGTTGAAGATGGCCTCGGCGATCAGGCGACCGACCGCGTGCGCCTCCTCGGCGCCGAAGCCACGCGTCGTCATGGCCGCCGAGCCGACCCGGATACCGCTCGTCACGAACGGGCTCTCAGGGTCGTTGGGGATGGCGTTCTTGTTGACGGTGAAGCCCACGGTCTCGAGCAGATGTTCGGCGTCCTTGCCGGTGATGGATGCGGGTCGGAGGTCGACGAGGATCAGATGGTTGTCGGTGCCTCCCGAGACCAGGCGCAGGCCACCCTCCACCATCGCCTCCCCCATCACCCGGCAGTTCTCGATCACGCGGGCGATGTACTCCTTGAACTCCGGCTGCATCGCCTCGTGGAACGCGACGGCCTTCGCGGCGATGATATGCTCGAGAGGTCCACCCTGAAGGCCGGGGAAGACCGCCTTGTCGATGGCCACCGCGTGCTCGGCCTTGCAGAGCACGAGGCCGCTGCGCGGACCCCGGAGTGTCTTGTGTGTCGTTGAGGTGACCACATCGGCATGGGGCACCGGCGACGGATGGTAGCCGGCTGCCACAAGACCGGCGATGTGCGCCATGTCGACCATGAGCACCGCCCCGACCTCGCGGGCGATGCGCCCGAAGCGTTCGAAATCGATGATGCGCGGATACGCTGAGGCGCCCGCGATGATCATTTTGGGCCGGTGCTCCTGCGCGAGCTGCTCGAGCGCGTCGTAGTCGATGCGCTCATCCTCCCCCAGGCCATACGGCACGACGTTGAACCACTTACCCGAGAAGTTCACGGGCGACCCGTGCGTGAGATGGCCGCCCATGGCGAGATTCATGCCCAGATAGGTGTCACCAGGCTCGAGGAACGCGAAGAACGCCGCCAGGTTCGCGGGCGCGCCCGCGTGCGGCTGGACGTTCGCGTGGTCCGCGCCGAAGAGGGTCTTGGCGCGCTCACGCGCGAGGTTCTCCACGACGTCGACGCGCTCGCACCCGCCGTAGTACCGCTTGCCCGGAAGTCCTTCGGCGTACTTGTTCGTGAGCACACTACCCGCCGCCTCGAGCACCGCCATGGAGACGAAGTTCTCGGAGGCGATGAGCTCTATCGTCCCCCGCTGACGCGCGAGCTCGGCGTCGACCGCCGCAGCGAGTTCGGGGTCGGACGTGGGCAGGTACCGCAGTGCCATGGGTGATCCTCTCTCATACAACGGGTATGTCGTGGTGCCGAAGGCCGTGTAGGCTCTTCGGTCCCGGAGTGCCTCAATCGGTGGGCTCGGCGGAGCTCCCGTTCTCGAGTGCGGTGATCTTGTCGACACGACGTTGGTGCCGACCTCCCTCGAAGCGGGTACCGAAGAACACCTCGAGTATCTCGCTCGCCCGGTCGATGCCGATATGGCGACCCGGAAGCGTGACGATGTTGGCATCGTTGTGGAGGCGTGCCATGCGGGCCATCTCCGGGTCGGAGACCTGAACGGCACGTGCGCCGTCGACCTTGTTCGCCGCGATGGCCATGCCGAGCCCCGTGCCGCACACGAGAACGCCGAAGGGAGCATCGCCGGCGGCCACGCCGCGCGCAACGAGGGCTGCGTAGTCGGGGTAGTCCTGAGACTCCTCGGAGTACACACCGACGTCGACCACCTCGTACCCGGCGTCGCGCAGCCAGCTGCCGACCTCTTGCTTCAGGGGGAATCCGGCGTGGTCTGAACCGAGATAGACGCGCATACACTCCCTTTCACCGCGGAAGACGGCCAGCGGGGCCGTCTTCCGGACATTGTAGCGCATAGCACCGGAGCCGGAACCGTCCGGAAGGCGGTATCCGGCCCCGGTGCCTCCGCGGCACTCAGCTGGCGTGTGCCGCCAGGGCCGCCTCGATCTCCTCGGCCGTAATCGGTCCCACGCGCGTGACCACCGGCTCGGCACCGGTGCAGTCCACGACGGTGGAAGCGAGTTGATGCGCCGTCAGCCCACCGTCGAGCGCGAGGTCGGAGGCGGCGAGGATCCGCTCCTCGAGCGAGTCGAACGAGGTCGCGGGCGGGAGCCCGGCGGTGTTCGCCGACGTCGTCACGATGGCCGCACCGGTCGCCCGGATGAGCTCCTGTACGAGTGAGTTGTCCGGCGAGCGCAGCGCCACGGTCCCGCGGTCGTCCTGGAACTCGACGGCGACCATCGGCCCCGCCTTCACGACGATCGTCAGCGGTCCGGGCCAGAACGCCCGGGCGAGCACATGTGCATACCCGGGGACGTCGACGCCGTACCGGTCGAGCGCGTCATCGTTCTCCACGAGCCAGGGAAGGGGCTTGTTCTTCGGCCTTCGTTTGATATCGATGATCTCCTGACTGCCGATACACGAAGTAGCGGAAGCGCCGATGCCGTACACCGTCTCGGTCGGGAACACGATGATGCCCCCGTCACGGAGGACCGTGGCGGCGTAATTCAGCACTTCCGCCGAGGGGTTTTCCGGGTCGATGTGAATCACCTTGTTCATCGCTGCATCGCCCTACCTTTCCGTCCGTATACGATACGATCCCTTCCCACAAGGTCCTTGCGAACCTGTACCGCCTCATAGGAGCGCTCCATCTCGTGCCCGGCAGACGCCAACCGTCCCGCGTCAAGTTCAAGCGCCACACTTCCACCGGCGCTGAGCCACGGCCCGGCAGCGGACACGATCCTCCGGAACACGGCGAGTCCGTCGGGTCCGCCATCGAGGGCGCGCAGGGGTTCGAAGCCGAGGACCTCGGCCGGGAGATCCGGCAGGTCCGCGCTCGGAACGTACGGAGGATTCGACACGATGAAGTCGAATGTCCCGAGCAGGTCTTCGGGGAGTTGGTCGTAGAGGTCTCCATGTACTACATGTACCCGCTCCGCGATCCCTGCGCGAGCTGCGTTCCGCCGGGTTGTCTCCACGGCCTTCGCATCCGCGTCGACCGCCCACACCGTGGCCCCCGGATGCTCCGCTGCGATCGAGACCGCGACGCAGCCTGAGCCCGTGCACAGGTCCAGGACGACCGGCTCATCCAGAGAGCGTACGTGCTCGAGAACCACGTCGACAAGGACTTCCGTCTCGGGTCGCGGGATGAACACGCCGGGTTCGACCGTGACGACGAGGTGCCTGAACGGCATCTCCCCCGTCACGTACTGGAGCGGCATGCCCTCGGCACGCCGGGCGACGAGTTCGCGGTAGACAGCGCGCTCTTCTGGCGAAAGCGGCCGGTCATGGTAGGCGTAGAGCGCGACGCGAGAGAGCCCTGTGGCCGAGGACAGGAGCCACTCGGCCGAACGCCGGGGATGCTCGTCGCCCTTTCGGCCCAGGAAGCCGGCAGTCCACTCCAGCGCGTCTCTCACCGTCCAGACGCGCGTGACCATCTAGATCACCGCCGCCAGGCGCTCGGCGCGGTCCGCGGCCGCGAGCCCCTCCAAGAGCTCGTTGATATCCCCCATAAGCACCGCCGGCAGATTGTGCACCGTGAGCCCGATCCGATGGTCGGTGATGCGGTCCTGGGGAACGTTGTACGTCCGGATCTTCTCCGAGCGGTCGCCCGAGCCGATCTGACTCTTGCGCTGGGCGCCGAGTTCGGCCTGCTGGCGCTCGAGTTCCATCTCGTAGAGGCGTGCGCGCAGAACGCGCAGCGCGGCCTCCTTGTTCTGCAGCTGCGACTTCTGGTTCTGGGACTGCACGACGAGTCCGGTCGGCAGGTGCGTGATACGCACCGCCGAGTCGGTCGTGTTGACGGACTGTCCGCCGGGGCCGCTCGAGCGATACACGTCGATGCGCAGGTCGCTCTGGTTGATCTCGATCTCGACGTCCTCGGCCTCGGGCAGCACTGCCACCGTCGCGGTGGACGTGTGGATGCGGCCCTGCGACTCGGTGGCCGGCACCCGCTGGACACGGTGCACGCCTGACTCGAACTTCATCTTCGAGTAGACGCCCTTGCCCTTGATCATGAACGAGACGTCCTTGTAGCCCCCGACCTCGTTCTCCGAGGCGTCGATCTCCTCGACCTTCCATCGCTGCACCTCGGCATAGCGCGTGTACATCCGGTAGAGATCGGCCGCGAACAGACCCGCCTCGTCGCCGCCAGCCCCCGCGCGGATCTCGATGATGACGTTCTTGTCGTCGTTGGGGTCGGCCGGGAGCATCATGACCTTGAGCTCGTCCTCCAGGGCCGGGATGCGCTCTTCGAGCTCATCGAGCTCCTGTCGCGCGAGCTCCTTCATCTCGGGATCGGACTCGGTCCGCAGCATCTCCTTGGACTCCGCGATGCCGTCGAGCACGCCGAAGTACTCGCGGATCATCTTCGCGAGTGGCGTCATATCCGAGTGTTCCTTCGCCAGACGCGCGTACTCCTTCTGGTCCGAGAGCACGTCGGGATCGGAGAGCTTCAGGGTTATCTCGTCATAGGTGGCGAGTATGGATGTGAGCTTGTTTCGCACGTTACAGTGATCCTCCGGACGGTTGTTCATAGCGTACCACTCGTTGTGCCTCAGCGGCCTCCCGGGCGAGTACGAGATTCATGGCAGTGACCGCGATCTCGATCATGGAATCATCCGGCTCGGCGGTCGTGAGGCGCTGCATCTGGAGCCCGGGCCATAGGAGCACCTTCACGAACGGGTGGTCGGGCCGAGAGCCTGCCCACTTCACCGTGATCTCATACGCGAGTCCCGCGATGAGGGGCAGCAGCACGATACGGATGCCGATGTTGAAGATCAGTACCCACAGACCTCCGCTCACGCCCCAGGATGCGAGGATGGCCTTGCCTGGCACGAGTGAGAACACGAAGACGGCGACGACCATCACCATCAAGAGGAAGGCCGTGCCGCAGCGGACATGGAGCGTGGGAAACCGCTGGATCACGTCCGTGTCGAAAGGCAGTCCACGTTCGTACGCATGGATCGTCTTGTGCTCGGCACCGTGGTAGGCGAACACACGCTGGATCTCGCGCATACGGCTGATCGCCCAGATGTAGCCGACGAACACGAGCAGACGCAGCACGCCGTCCACGACGTTCCAGACGAACGGACGCGCGAGCGAGTCACCGACGATGAGGTTCGTGATGAGTGCGGGGGCGACGATGAAGAGGACGACCGCGAGCACGACCCCGAGTATCATCGAGATGCCGACGTCTTTGCTGCTGAGCGGCTGAGCCTCCCCCTCGCCGGTGGGCGCGGAGTGCTCGGCCGAGATGGAGAACGCCTTGAGTGCCAGGACGAGGGTCTCACCGAAACTCCAGACGCCCCTGATCACCGGCAAGCGCAGCCACGCGTAGCGGTCCTTGGCCGAGACGAGATCGTGCTCCTCAGTGTAGATGGTGCCGGACGGCTCGCGCACGGCGACGGCCCAGTTGTACCGGCCGCGCATCATGATGCCTTCCATGAGCGCCTGTCCGCCGATGTGCGTGGGCTTCACCGGCATACCGTCGGCGTCTGTTGTGGGGCACGGCATCGCTACTCCCGCCTCGGCGCTCTCGGGTACGGATCCCCGCAGGTCATAGCGCCCTCGCGACACGGACCGCGGCGACAGGACGCGCCAGCGTCCATGAAGATGTACGGCGCGGTAGGAAGCGCCAGGGCGAGCATGCCCTCGGCGAGCGAGCGGATCTCCCACTGCGCGCGTTTGCAGCAGCGGAGTTCGAAGAAGTGCAGCAGCTCCCGAACATTCATCGTGATGACGATCTTCGACTCCATCGCGTTAGGGAGCACGTAACGGGCGTCCTCGGCGGACACACCGGCATCCAGGAGCTCGCGATAACACGCGTAGGCGGCCTGCATGGCAGCCTCGAAGCGCTCGACCGCCTCCGGCTGCGCCGCCACCGAGGGTGGCACGACGAAGGCCGGCCTGGCCGAGTAGGTCACGTATCGCTGAGACTGCTGGTTGAAACTCGCGATCCGGTGCCTGACCAACTGATGGGTCATCGCCCGGGAGACGCCATCGACCGCGAACGTGTAGCTCGCGTGCTCCAGCGCCGAAGTGTGCCCCGAGGTGATGATCGTCTTCAGGACCCGCCGCACGTCGGCGTCGGACATGCGCTCAAGCAGGTCCGCAGCGCCCGTCGGCGCGTAACAGAGCCGGGCAGCCGCTGCGATGGCCCGCTCGGGGTCCGGAGTATGGTTCAGCAGCCGGATATCCACGTGGCCTCCTACGAAACGAGAAGGCGGGTACTCCCGCCTTCTCGATGATACCAGCACTGTCGACGATGGGCGCCCGTTACTCGGCGGACTCCCCGGTCAGGTCGGCGGTGACGTCACCACTCTCGACGGCGGCGGCCACTTCGACCTTCGCGGAACGATCGGCCTTGGCGGCCTCCTTGGCCACGCGCTGCTCGCGAGCGGTGAGCGCGGCCTCCTCGGCGGCCTTCTGGCGGGCTGCCTTGGCAGCGTTCTCCTTCTCCAGGACGGCCGCGGCGGCGTTCCCGAACTTGTCGGAGAAGCGCTGGACGCGTCCACCGGAGTCGACTAGCTTCTGGGTTCCCGTGTAGAACGGGTGACACTTGGAGCAGAGCTCCACGCGGAGCTCCGGCTTGGTAGAACGGGTGGTGAACGTCTCCCCGCACGAGCAGGTGACGGTCGACTCACCGTAGTTGGGGTGAATGCCCTTACGCACTGTTCTCAGCACCTCCGAGGAAATGCGCCTGGTTTCCGACCAGGCGCGATGACAGCCGTCGAATGATAGCACGCGTCTCCGTGGGCGGCAAACACGCGATCATGCCGCCCGCGCCCGGACTCAGACGTCCAGACCGTTCGTCCGCCGCCCTTCGCCCGCCTGCTTGGCGGTCTTCGTGAGGAACTCCTGGTTCGACTTGGTCTGCTTCAGGCCCTTGATGAGCATGTCCATGGCCCGCTCGGGCGAATCCACGCCATGCAGCACCCGGCGCAGGCCCCAGACGAACGGCGCCTCCATCTCCGCGAGCAGCAACTCCTCCTTGCGCGTACCCGAGGTGATGACATCGATCGCCGGGAAGATGCGCCGGTCCGCGAGCTTCCGGTCGAGGCGCAGCTCCATGTTGCCCGTGCCCTTGAACTCCTCGAAGATGACCTCGTCCATCTTGGAGCCGGTGTCAACGAGCGCAGTCGCGAGGATGGTGAGCGAGCCGCCGTCCTCGATGTTGCGTGCCGCGCCGAAGAACTTCTTGGGCGGGTAGAGCGCCGTCGAGTCGACACCGCCGGAGAGGATTCGGCCGGATGCCGGCGTGGCGAGGTTGTACGCGCGTGCCAGACGTGTGATGGAGTCCAGCAGGATGACGACGTCGAAGCCGCTCTCCACCAGGCGCTTCGCGCGCTCCATCACGAGCTCGGCCACCGCGATATGGTTCTCCGACGGCATGTCGAACGTAGAGGAGACCACCTCGCCCTTGATCGAGCGCTCCATGTCGGTGACCTCTTCGGGACGTTCGTCCACGAGGAGGCACATGAGGTAGACGTCAGGGTTGTTCGCGGTGAGGGATGCGGCGATATCCTTGAGGACCGTCGTCTTTCCCGCCTTGGGCGGCGACACGATGAGGCCGCGCTGCCCCTTGCCGATGGGCGCGACGAGGTCGATGACCCGGGCGGTGATCGTCTGCGCGCCATGCTCGAGGCGCAGGCGCTCGTCCGGATAGACCGGCACGAGGTCCTTGAAGACCTTCCGCTTGCGCGACAGCTCGGGATCCTGGCCGTTGACCGCGACGACCTTCATGAGTGCGGGATACTTCTCCGACTCACGGGGCGGCCGCGTCTGGCCTTTGACGAGATCCCCGCGCCTGAGCTCCATGCGCCGGATGAGTGACATCGCGCAGTACACGTCGCCATCACCGGGCAGGTAGCCACCCGTGCGGATGAAGCCGTAGCCCTCGGGAAGCACATCGAGGATGCCTGACACCTCGACAAAACCCTCGGCCTTCACCTTGGCTTCATACACCGCCGAGACGAGGTCGTCCTTCTTCAGCCCCTTGCAGTCGAGGTCGAGCTCGGCCGCCATCTCCTTGAGCTCGACGACGGTCTTCGCCTGCAGCTCTTCACGGGTGACCGAAGGCTGCACGCTCTCCTGCTGGGCGCCGCGGCGACCCCGCTTGCGCGGACGGGAACTCGTGCTCACGCGTTCTTCACCTTCTCCCAGTCGGCGAGGAAGGAGTCCAGACCGCGGTCGGTCAGCGGATGCTTGACGAGCTTGCCGAATACGCCGAAGGGTATGGTCGCGATATCGGCACCCATGAGCGCCGCGGCCACGACGTGCTGGTTGTGGCGAATCGACGCGGCGATGACCTCTACCGGGTGTCCGAAGTCGTAGTTGTTGAGCGCCGCGACGATGTTGGCAAGGTGCTCGAGACCGTCCTCGGAGATGTCATCGAAGCGTCCCACGAACGGACTCACGTACCGTGCACCTGCCCGCGCCGCCATGAGCGCCTGCGGAACGGTGAAGCAAAGCGTCATATTGACGGCGATGCCCTCGTCGGCAAGCGTCTTGGTCGCCGCGAGTCCTTCGAGCATGACCGGGACCTTCACGACGACGTTGGGGGCGATGGCCGCGAGTTCGCGTCCCTCGCGGACGATCTCATCACGCGTGAGGCCGACGGCCTCGGCCGAGACCGGCCCGTCGCAGATCGCGCAGATGCGGCCGATGTGCGCCGGGAAATCCGCAAGTGAACCACCCTCGCGCGCATACAGGGACGGATTCGTCGTCACACCGGCGAGAAGACCCCACGAGGCCGCCTCTTCGATCTCCCGCAGATTCGCGGTGTCCAGAAAGAACTTCATCTATACCGATTCCTCTCGCTCCGTGGGCCGAGCGGCCCCCGCTTTCATCCCATTGTCCCGGAGGACCGCATCCACGGTCAGCTCCAGCACCTCAGCCACCGCCCGGTCCAGCTGTACGCTGTTAACGACCGGGATCCCTCGCTCTGCCGCCAGGTCCTCGATGTAGCGACCCAGAAGGCGTATGTTCGTGAAGTTCGCCCGGTACCGCTCGAGCGGACGTGTCCCCTCCGTTTGAAGCTCACGAACATAGAAGTGACTCCGATGCGCGTCCTCATCGTCCACGGAGATGATCACCTGGACGACCGACGCATCGCCGAACTGGGAGGGTTCAAGGTACCCGGGAACCACGTGCACCCCCTCGAGCACCAGACTCACACCCTCGAGAACCGCCCGGTCCATGAGCGACTTCATCCCGGTAGCCACGACGGCGGCCTGCTCTCTGAAGCCGACGATGACGGGATTCACACCATGGGGGACTGGAACCCGGAGCCCGCGCCATGCGTTGAAGGAACTCTCGTACACAGCGGGCATGAGGTCCCTGGTAAAGATACCACGCATCACTTCCCTGATGCTATCCGTTGAGACGATTCTCGTGATACCCAGACGATGAGCGATCTCCGTGGCGATCGTCGACTTGCCCACGCCGGTCGTCCCGCCGACCAGCACGATGAGCGGCCGGTTGAGGACGGCAATCTCCTGGATGCGCCGGTATCGAGACGCCGCCTGCGCGCCGCTTATGCCCTCGAGGACCTCGGCGGCGCACTCCCGGAGCTCGGCAAGCGTGATCTCGTAGCGTCCCGTCGCCCGCAACACGCTCTGCACCTGCTGCGCTGCGGCATACGCCTGTGACGGTGGGACCCCCGAGGCCGTGAACGACTTCGCGAGAAGACCTTTGCTCATCGGAAGCCCGTGCTTCTGGTCCCGGATGATGATCGGAGGATTGGTCGACATCAGCTGCTCCGCCTCCTCTGGCGCTCCTGACAGGTCTCCACCACCGAGTGGACCAGGCCCGTGAGGTCGCCGCCATCGACGGGCCTCGGCTCGTTGTCACAGAGGACCGTGCGTACGCCGTCGCGCGCGCCCATCGCAGCGACCACATCGATGGCCGCCGCCTTGAGCTCGGTGAGCAGCACATCGTAGCGCCCCTCGGCCCGCGCCAGGTCCGCTCGCAGGCGTGCTCGGTCCGAGAGGTGAGCGCTCACGGCGACGACCTCGCAGCGGTGTTCGACCTCGAGATGGCGGGAGAGGACGCCGATGAGCCCGGGTCCGGCCGTCGTCGCGTAGAAGACGCGCGCACCGGTGATGTCCTCGAGGGGCCGGGGACGGAACGTGACCCGCAGCACGGGGACGTCCGGCCGCCGGTCCCGGATGACGGCGGTGAGCTCGGCGATTTCGGCGGGAGTGGCGAGCGGCTCCTCGGCGCCGGCGAGGAGCACGGCGTCGGCCCGGCCGAGCCGGTACGGGCCGAAGTAGTCGCGGACGTACGGAACGCCGCGCCCCGCCCCCACAACCAGGAGCGTGCCGTCCGAGGCGACAGGCGGGATGGCAGCGCCGGAACCCTCGAGGATCATCAGCTCCTTGCCGAGCGAGTCAGCGAGACGCGCTCCCTCGGCGACGTTGGAATATGCGACGTCGCCCGCGAGCCCGCCCCCGCAACGTCTGCATCCGACCGTCGTGACGCGGCTCATCACGGCGTCCTCGTAGTTGTCGGACGCCGCATGCTTGCCCTGCGCGGCGAACGCGAGCAGGTCGTCCGTGCCGAGCGCCACCTCGTCACCCCTGAGGAGCTCCGGCTCCGCCGGGCCTCCCCTGCCCATGGCGAGTACCACGATGTCGCGTCCGGACGCCTTCAGAATGCGCGCCACATGCGCCGAGACCGACGTCTTCCCTACACGCTTACCGGTACCGATGATGGAAAGCGTGGGCGTCGTAGGCCGATAGAGCACCCGTGGAGCCCTGAAGGAGAAGTCCGCTCCCTCGTAGTCCACGCCGAGGCCGAGGGCGACGTTCGCGAGCCCCAGCCGGTCGGCAGCCGTGATGACCGGCTCGTCCGAGAGATCGAGCGCCACCTCGGGAGCGAACCGGTCGATCGCGATGGCGAGCGCGACGGCGGGATCACCACCCTCCGTCACGACCGGAATGCCGTACGCGGCGGAGACACCGCCGGTGTCGATCTTCTCGGTGCCGCCGATGAACGCGGCACCCACGATGTCGTAGCGCCCTGCGAACGATTGAAGCGCGGCCCTGACCACCGGCGGATAGTGCTCACCATCGATGAGCGCGATGGTCCTCCGCATCAGCTGTCCTCCTCGTCCGTGCGGTCCGGCTGCCAGGCGCACTGCCGTGTCAGGTCCCGGTCGAAGTCGGCGACGACGCGCGGCTCTTCGTACGGCTCCTTGAGGATCACGCGGATGTGATCGCGATGGATCTCGATCACGTTGTAACTCGAGTCGGTGTTCCCGCGGAGCCGGTGCGAGCAGGCCGTTCCTGCATTGACGATCACCATGTCCTCGAGCCGCCACACGTTAGGGACGTGCTTGTGCCCGCACAGCACGAGATCGCAGGCGTTGTTGTTGAGGACACGGAGGACATCACCCGCGTCGTGCACGATGTTGCGCTCGCGACCCGTCCCCGGTACGGAGACGAGGTGGTGATGGAGAGCGACCACGCGCATCTCGGCGGGAAGCGCGAAGCGCTCCTCGATCCAGTCGTAACGCATGCGACCGACCCGCCCTGAGTCCAGATCCGGCTCGGACGAATCGAGGCCGAGCACCCGCACGCCCCGGAATTCGAGCTCGCTCGATCGCGAACCGAAGAGCTCCTCGAAGTGCACCTCGCCGACGTTGCGGGCGTCGTGATTCCCCGGCAGCACCATCTTCTTCTCCACCTCGATGCGGGAGAGCAGCCGATGGGCCACCTTGTACTCCTGCCGGAAGCCCATGTCGGTCAGGTCGCCGGTGACGATGAGCGCATCGGGGGCGAGCTCGTTCACCTCATCGACGACGCGCGTGGCGAGACTCGGGATGTGATACGGCGAACCGCAGTGCAGGTCTGAGATGTGCGCGATGACGATCGGTCGGCCGCTATCCATGGGCACCCCCTTGCCGAACGGGAACAGCTCTGAGCACACACTCGCCGGATATGCACGTCAGCTCCCGGCGGGTCGCCTTGTTCATTCCCCTGCGGAGACGTCCGCGGGGACATCACCGGCTCCGGAACGGCAGCCCTCCCGTGCGCCCCCGACCGGAAGCGAGGCTGACGCGGCATCGGCTCCAGGCGCGTGGACGCCCGTGGATGCGGCTGCCAGAAGTCCCAGGGAGAGCCACGCCACCTCGAAGAAGAAGTAGTACTGGAAGAACGCACCTACCGCAAGCGCCGTGAGTGCCGCCAGAATCGCTCGCTCGTGTACCGGACCACGCCGCGCCAGCCGCATGGCTGCCACGCCACCCGTCACGAGGACGATGAGCATCGCCGCGATACCGCCGAGTCCCGCCTCGGCCATGAGCGTGAGCGGCACCTGGTGCGGGTGGTCGATCGCGGGATTCGCCGCCGGAAGCCGGTACGATGGGTAGACGCGGTCGAACGTCCCGAGGCCGGTGCCGGAAACGGGGTGATCGGCGAACATCTCCAGTGCGGCGCGCATCATGAACAGCCGCGTGTCGTTGGAGGAGTTGTCGCCGACCTCAAGCGTCGAAGCCGCGCGATCGAGGAGTGCTTGCGGTCCCACGAGGAGCACGCCGAGCGCGAGGGTCGCTGCGACGACCACAAGCGCGATGCGGCGGACGCGGGTTCCCCCGATAGCCACGAGTACTATGAGCCCGACGGCCGCCCCCACCCACGCCGAGCGCGACAGTGTGATAGCGACCACGCCCAGCAGTGCGGCGGCAGACACCGCCCATGGCAGCCACCGCCGCTGCGTCCCGGCGAGACCGAGAGCGACGAGGGCTCCGACGACGAGATGCGCAGCCATGAAGTTGGGGTCGAGATAGAAGGCTGCGGGACGGACCTCACGCTCCACCCCGGGTGGTGCCCACGGACGGTGGACGTTGCCTACTCCGAGATCGGGCACGAGCCACTGAACGAGCGCGAAGCCCGCCATCACGAGTGCGGCGACGACGAAGCACCGCATCACGAGAAGACGGTCCCGCTCGTCGGGAAGCAGCCGCGACACAAGTACAGCGAGCGTGATCATCAACAGGAGACGTGCAAGGTAGACGAGCGTCACGCCTGCATCGACCGATGCGGGAAGTGACCACAGCCCGGCGAACAGCAACGCGATGAGCCCCCAGTCGAGACCGCGGACACGGACAAGAGTCGTCCGGCGCCCCGTCAGGCGCGACACCGTGAGGGCGATCACTAGTCCGGCGGTGACCACGTGGAAGAGGTTCACGAATGTGCCAGGCACGACGAGCACGGCGTCCTTGATGGCGATGGTGACGAAGAGAGCCGACACACCGCCCGCGAGCCCGCGCGGATGTGCAAGCATCGCGAGCCCGGCAGCGCCCGAGGCCGCTGCGAAGCAGACCCAGGCCCACGGACCCGACACGGCGTCTGTGAGCGCCGGCACGACAGCCACCACAAGCGCCACAGCGGCCGCAACCGCCGAGATCGTGCCCGCCCGGCCGTCCGGCGACCGATGCGCCACGGCACCGGGACTCACAGAAGCACCGCCCCCGCGCGATCGACCGCAAGCGCAATGATCCGGTGCCGGCCGAGGGCGGCGAGCGCCGGCCGCAACCGCCCCGCATGCTCCCCGGCGAGCGCGAGCGCGGCATCATCGTCCGTGGACTGCACGAGACCGATGACCGTGGGGCCCGAGCCCGACAGCACCGCCGGCCCGATTCCCTCGGCGTCGAAGAGCTCCCGGATAGTGGCGAGGTCGGGGATGGCCGCGGCGCGATACGGCTCGTGCAGGACATCGTGCAGCCCGGCCCGCAGCGCCTCCGCCTGTCCCTG
>CAYMSA010000027.1:0-6635 GCA_964392965.1 uncultured Coriobacteriaceae bacterium | reverse complement strand
GCCTCGAACTCGTTGTAGAGGCCGAGGGCGAGTCCGAACGCGTCGTAGCCGGGTCCGAGGTTCGCAGACGATGCCGGTACGCGCACGCGCGCGTGCATCGGCTACAGCTCCTCGACGCGCAGCACCGTACCGATCGAGCGGACGTTCTCGAGCGCTTCGATGCGCACGAGCGCCTGGCGGAAGTCCCGCTCGGCGGCCCGATGGGTGATCCACACGATCTCGGCCACACCATCGGCGGTCTGCTTCTGGATGACCGAGGCGAGCGAGACACCCGCATCGCCGAAGACGCCCGCGATGGCCGCGAGCACACCCGGTTCGTCGGCGGCGAGCAGGCGCACGTAGTACGACGTCACGAGGTCGGCGATGTCACGGATGGGTAGCGTCTCGGTGCACGTGCAACCCACGACTCCGCGACTGTCGCTGCCGATCGCGCGGGCGGCCTCGATGATGTCCCCCACGACGGCCGACGCCGCCGGAAGCGACCCGGCGCCCTCGCCGAAGAACATGGTCTCCCCGACCGAGTCACCCACGACGTAGATGGCGTTGTAGACGCCGTTCACCTTCGCGAGTTGATGCGAGTCACGGATCATGACCGGATGCACGCGAACGTCGATACCCTCGGCGGTACGCTTGCCGATGGCCATGAGCTTGATGACGTTGCCGCTCTCACGGGCGTAGTCGATGTCGTCGGGCGTGATCGACCGGATGCCCTCGGTGGGGACATCGGCGAGCGTCACACGCGAATTGAAGGCGATGGAGGTGAGGATCGCGATCTTGGCGGCCGCATCGAGTCCGTCGACGTCCGCGGTGGGGTCCGCCTCGGCGAACCCGAGCTGCTGCGCCTCGGCGAGCGCGCTCGCGTAGTCGAGGCCGTCCTCGGCCATGCGCGTCAGCATGTAGTTGGTGGTGCCGTTCACGATGCCGTACACCGCCTGGACCTCGTTGGAGACGAGCCCGTGCTTGAGCGGCCCGATGATCGGGATGCCGCCGCCCACACTCGCCTCGAAGAAGATGTCCACGCCGCGCGCCGCAGCGGCCTCCATGACTTCGTGGCCGTGCGTGGCGAGCAGGGCCTTGTTGGCGGTCACGACCGTCTTGCCCACGGCCAGTGACTCGAGCACGACGTGGCGGGCCACGCCCGTCCCGCCGATGAGCTCCACGACGATGTCGATCGAGGGGTCCTCGATGATCTCGGCGGCATCCGTCGTGAACCGCTCGGCACCCAGGCCGAGCGCCTCGGCACGGGCCGGGTCCAGGTCCGCGCACTTGACGAGCGCGATGTCGACGCCGGCACGCGTGCGGAAGTGCTCCGCATGCTGGTCGATGATGCGTACGACACCGCCGCCGACGGTTCCGAGTCCTATGAGGCCGACGCGTATGGTGCGCATGAAGGGCGCCCTTCCGTGTGGGGTCGAATAGCGGAGAGCGGCCGAGGCCGCGCCCGGATTATACCGCAGGTGCGCGTGGCGCCGCCGGGAGGGCGCTGGTGGCAAGTACGTGACTCCGCATCGCCGAGTGCGAGTAGGAGTTGCACTGACTTTGACAGCCAAGCAGGAATAGCGCGAGGGTGCCGCCGCTTGACCTCATGTCATCACGTAGGTGTACACTTCCAAGTGCGCTTGAACTTCCAGCGTCCTCGTACCATTTCGGAGTGTGGCGGGTTTGCTAGGATAAGCGAAAGCGCAAGGCAACGATCTCGATGGCTGATGTCATCGAGATCGTCCTTTCTTAGGGCGAACTGGCCATCCACAGCCGTCAGCGGACTCTCAGAGACTCCACCTGGGACCCCCTTCCTCATTTGCCCTGGTTGTTCATGTCAGTGCGTTGGTGCATCCTCGAATGGACATGCTGTTGGTTCGAAGGGGGAATCGCATGGGCATGCACGTGGGCCTCGATATCGGTATCGCGTCTGTGGGCTGGTGCGTGATCGATACGGAAGAGAAGCACATTGTCGGCATCGGCGTCCGGACGTTTCCGAGAGCGGAGAACCCGAAGACGGGTGCATCACTCGCACTCCCGAGACGCCTGGCCCGCTCATCACGCCGCCGCCTGAGGCGACGCCGGAACCGGATGCGCGACTTCCGTGCACTTGTTCTTGAGAGCCGCATGCTCACACCTGAAGACCTCGATGCAACGTTCAAGCCAACCGGGCCCATCAAGACCCCGTACGAGCTGCGCGTGGAAGGACTGGACCGCAAGCTCGCCGCCGACGAGTGGGTGCGAGTTCTTTCGCA
Source organism: uncultured Coriobacteriaceae bacterium (assembly GCA_964392965.1). GTDB lineage: Bacteria > Actinomycetota > Coriobacteriia > Anaerosomatales > Anaerosomataceae > CAYMSA01. The sequence goes on along the minus strand of CAYMSA010000027.1, from coordinate 4,401 downwards.
GCTCTGCAAGCGACGTGGCTACCAGTCGAACAAACTCGACACCGGCAAGTCTGATGACGACGAGGGTGTCGTGAAGAAGGCTATCGCCGAGAACCGCGCGGCCATGGAGTCGAACGGCTACCGCACGGCGGGCGAGATGCTGCTCAAAGATGAGCGTTTCAACGAGACCAAACGGAACAAGGGCGGCTACAAGGGCGTGCTGTCACGAGATCTCCTGCTGGAGGAGATCGACGCCCTCTTCGAGGCGCAGAGGCGACTCGGTAACCCGTTCGCAACAGCGAAACTGCAGACGCAATACATGGAGATCCTCACGCGACAAGCGCACATCAAGGAAGGCGAGGAGCTGCTCGCGACGGTCGGCCTATGCACGATCGACCGGAAGAACCGTCGCATCCCCGTCGCCTGCCGCACGTTCGAGCGCTTCCGAGTCGTAGACAAGCTTCATAACGTCCGATACACCACGGACACGCAGCGGGAACGCATCGGCCTGACACCGCGACAGATGGCCGCCATAGTGGAACGGGCCTTCGAGCATCCCTCAGAGCTGCACTACGGTCACGTGCGCTCGATCGCGGGCCTACCCGACAGCGCGCGCTTCGTGGGCGTGAAGTACGGGCGCGAGGATGATGGCAACGTCTCTGCCGCCGAGAAGAAGACGAAACTCCCCCACCCGCGCTCCTGGAACGAAATCCGCCGAGTGCTTCAGAAGGCCGATCCTGAGGCATGGGAACAGGTGGCGAACAGCGTGACTCTGTCCGACGCCGTCGCCCATGTTCTGACGTACTACAAGTACGACGAGAGCATCGTTCGCGAACTGCGAGCACTCGGTCTGAGCGAGGCTGCTGCGCAGGGCCTCACCGAGCTGCGCTTCTCGAAGAACGCGCATCTCTCACGCGAGACGCTTCTGGCAATCCTGCCGCACATGGAGGGCGGTCTACCGTACTCTCAGGCGTGCGCAGCAGCCGGGTTCCATCACTCGCAGCGTCTGGGCGCGGAGCGATCACGCAAGCTCCCCGCAATACCGGGAGACGAACTCGCCAACCCGGTCGTCGCCAGAGCACTGAGCCAGTCACGCAAGGTGCTGAACGCCATCATCGACCGCTACGGCTCCCCGGAAGAGGTGCACATCGAACTCGCCCGAGACATTGGACGGTCATACCAAGACCGTCGGGACCTCGAGAAACGGCAGGAGAAGAATCGGGCGAAGAACGAGGCGGTTCTGAAACAACTGGCCGAGGAATATGGCATGGCGAACCCCCGGCCGCTCGACATCGTCAAGTTCAAGCTCTGGAAGGAACAAGACGGCAGGTGTATGTACAGCGGCAAACCCATCGACGCCCACCGCATGCTCTCGGGTGAGCCGGGCGTGGCTGAGGTCGATCACATCCTCCCCCACTCACGCTCCTTTGATGACAGCTACATGAACAAAGTGCTCGTTACCACCGCAGAGAACCGCAACAAGAGCGAACGAACGCCGTACGAGTATCTCGGCGGAGATCCGAACGCCTGGCATCTGTTTGAGGAACGCGTCCTGGCCATGTACCTGCCCCGCCCCAAGCGAGAGCGCTTGCTGCGCCTGGAGTTCGACGAGCACGCGGAAGATGACTTCCGCGAACGAAACCTCAACGACACCCGCTATATCGCGCGCTACTTCAAGAACTTCGTGGAAGAGAACCTGCTGTTTGCGGATGACAGGAAGCGGCCCGTGCTCACATTGAACGGTGCCGCAACCGCCTATCTCCGTAGGTCGTGGCAACTCCAGAAGGTCAGAGCCGACGGTGACCTGCATCACGCTCTTGACGCCGCCGTCGCAGCGGGCACGACCTGGAGCATGGTTCACGGCGTCAGCCGCTTCCACTCTGCAAGGCAGCTGAGAAACCGGGACGGCGTCTACTTCGACAAGCGCACAGGCGAGAACGTGGATGCGAAGCACGTTCCTGAGCCATGGGAGGGCTTCATCGACGAGCTCAAGGCGCTCCTTACCGAACCGCTGCCGCTTGATCCGGTCGCGACCAGAAACGGTCAGCGAGAGGTCCTGCCGATTCTGGTGAGTCGAATGCCCGACCACGGCGTCCGGGGGCAGGCGCACGAAGAGACCATACGCCGCGTTGAGGGCGCTGACCCTAAGGGGCGGACGATCACGAGCAGTCGTGTCGCGTTGACGAACCTCACCCTCAAGCAACTCGAGAACATGGTGGGCAAGGAGCACGACGTGGCCCTCTATGAGGCACTCAGGGCTCGACTTGAAGCATTCGATGGCAACAGTGCCAAGGCGTTTGCTGAACCCTTCTACAAGCCAACGGCTCCCGGAAAGACCGCCCCGATCGTCCGGGGAATTCGCGTGTACGACGAAGCATCCAGCGGCGGCACACTCGTTCGCGGCGGCCTGGCCGCCAACGGCGAGATGATCCGGACCGACGTGTTCGAGCGCGACAGCAAGTACTACCTGGTTCCCGTGTACGTGAAGGACGCAGTCGCCGGGGAGTTGCCGAACAAGGCGATCGTAGGCGGAAAAGGCGAGGCTGACTGGCGGGAGATGGACGAATCCTATCGGTTCGCTTTCAGCCTGTACATGAACGACCCCGTGCGGCTCGTGAAGAAGAAGGGCGATGCCACCGAGACATTCTTCGGGTACTTCAAAGGCCCCAATCGAGCCACTTGCTCAATCACAATCCAAGCCCATGATTCCTCCTGGACCCAGCCGAGCATCGGAGTTGCCCAGAACGTGATCGCCTTCGAGAAGCTCCACATCGACGTCCTCGGCCAGACAGTGAGCATCGTCAGACGGGAGAAGCGCCTTGGCTTTTCGCAGCGTCGCAATAGCGAATGACGCGGAACTCCACGTCCGCTCGGGTCAGCTGGTAGTAATACAGGAACAGACAGCCTGGATTCCCACCGAAGACATTGCCGTACTCGTTCTAGAGAACCCGCGTATCACGGTCTCATCAGCCGCCCTCTCGCTTCTGAGTGGAGCGGGAGTTGCGGTTCTCGTCTGCGACGACAAACACATGCCAAACGGCATCCTGCTACCACACTGTCAGCACAGCCGGATGTTGTCAGTCACGCGACAGCAGTTTGCGGCATCACTGCCGCTGAAGAAGCGAATATGGCAGCAGCTCGTCGTAGCCAAGATCGAGAACCAGGCACGATGCCTTGACTCGCTCGGTCTCGACGGCGCGAACAAGCTGCGAGAGTACGCTCGGCAGACGGTATCCGGCGACACCGGGGGTATGGAGGCCGCGGCGGCGCGATACTACTTCGCCCGCCTGCTCCCGGGGCGTCGTCATAGCGGACAGGGACACGATGGAGCGCTCGACTATGGCTATGCCGTTCTCCGGGCCGCCGTCGCACGCTCCCTGGTCGCGCACGGGTTCTTCCCTGCGGTCGGCATCCACCATGATAGTCAGTTGAACGCGTTCAACCTGGCGGACGACTTCATCGAACCCTTCAGGCCCGTGGCCGACGTTCTCGCAGTGGCCAACGACGTCGACATCGACACCCAAGCCGGTCGGCGGACAATGCTCGGGGTGCTGAACACACAGACAGTGATCGCAGGAAGCGTCCACTCTGTACTGACGGCGATCGATGCCCTCACGATGAGCCTGCGGCGCGCACTGGAAGCCGCAGACTTCAGGCTAATCAAAGTGCCACTTCTTGCCGATGCATGGAGAGCAGGTGAATCGTTGACGGAGTGAGCTGATGAAGCCCATGCGCCTCATGGTCATGTTCGACTTGCCGGTGGCGAGGAAGACAGATCGTCGGCACTACCAGGACTTCCGCAGATTCCTGGTGAACGACGGTTATCACATGATGCAGTTCTCCGTGTACTCCCGTGTCACAAACGGCCTTGATGGGGTCGAGAAGCACTTGAAGCGACTGAGAGCGAATCTTCCACCGAAGGGAAGCGTTCGCGCTATGATAGTCACCGAGAAGCAGTACGAGTCGATGCTCTTCCTGGTTGGAAAGCCAACGGTTCAGGAGAAAACCGTGGGAGCGCAAATGCAGATATGGCTGTGATGATCAGAATTCTCGCGGCCACAAACAGAAACACCGCTGGTCAACAGCGGTGTTTCTGCGTCTCTAGCGTACCACTTCGGAGTGTGGCGGGGAGCTAAGACACGCCGCGCCGGTGTTCCCCGCGAGCACGGAGCGTACCACTTCGGAGTGTGGCGGGGAGCTAAGACAACCAGAGATGCGCGAGGACATGGTACGCAAGCGTACCACTTCGGAGTGTGGCGGGGAGCTAAGACTGTCGAGCGAGACCGTCTTGTTCAGCCACTAGCGTACCACTTCGGAGTGTGGCGGGGAGCTAAGACATGCCTCCAATCGTGATGCCGAGTGAGTCCAGCGTACCACTTCGGAGTGTGGCGGGGAGCTAAGACAAGTCGTCCTGTTCAAGCT
>CAYMSA010000026.1:0-22296 GCA_964392965.1 uncultured Coriobacteriaceae bacterium | reverse complement strand
AGAGCGAGATCGTCGACGCTCTGTTCGAAGAGATCGACCGGCTCCGCTGAGTGGGTCTGCGCCGCGTGAGGCGAGTGTGGCCCGGTCCGGCACTGTCGCGCCGCCGGTTCGTTGGGGTATGCTGGCCGGGTGTGCGCAGGCTCCCTGAGTTCTCTTCCGCATTACGTCATGCGAGCCCGGCCGCACGGGTCCTGCCGTCGTTACCTGAGGAGCATCATGACCGTGGCCCTGAGACTGTCCGAGGTATACGCGCCCACGCTCAAGGAAGATCCGGTCGAGGCCGAGGTCGCGTCGCACAGACTACTGCTGCGCGCGGGTCTGATGCGTAAGGCTGCCGCGGGCATCTACACGTTCCTGCCGCTCGGCTATCGCTCCGTCCGCAAGGTGGAGCAGATCATCCGTGAGGAGATGGACGCGATCGGCAGCCAGGAGATGCTCATGCCGTTTGTCCAGCCTGCCGAACTCTGGCAGCAGTCGGGACGGTGGGATGTTTACGGTCCGGAGCTCGCACGCCTGGAGGATCGGCAGGGCCGCGAGTTCTGCCTCGGTCCCACACACGAGGAGATCATCACCGCGACGGTCCGGGACGAGCTGCGTTCCTACCGTGACCTGCCGGTGTCCCTCTACCAGATCAACCTGAAGTTCCGCGATGAGATACGGCCGCGATTCGGGCTGTTGCGGGGCCGCGAATTCATCATGAAGGACGCCTACTCGTTCCATTCGTCACAGGAGTCGCTGCAGGAGCACTACGACGACATGGCGGGCGCCTACGGCCGCATCTGCGATCGTCTCGGACTCGCATGGCGGGGGGTCGTCGCCGACTCGGGACAGATCGGCGGCTCGACCACCACGGAGTTCATGGCGCTCGCCGCGAGCGGTGAAGCCGCGCTCGTCTACTGCGAGTGTGGCTGGGCGGCCAACGTCGAGGCTGCCGAGTCGGTCATCCCCATACGCACAGGAGCACCGGCTGCGGCGCTCCAGCGGGTCAGCACTCCCGGGGCGCATACGATCGCCGAGGTCGCGGACTTCTTCGGCGTATCGCTCGGCGACGTCGTCAAGACGATGGCGGCGCTCGACGCGGATGGTCGGCTGGTGTACCTGTGTGTGCCGGGGGACCGGGAGTTGAACGAGCTCAAGGCCATGAAGCTCATCGACGGTTTCACGCTGTTGGAAGACGAGGACTTCAAGCGCCTCGCCATCCCCCGGGGCTCTCTCGGGCCGGTTGGAGTTCCCGAAGGTGCCCGTGTGATCGCCGATCGCTCGCTTCAGGCTGTCGAGTTCTGGATCGTCGGCGGCAACGAAGACGGCTACCACCTGCAGGGTGCAAGCCCGAGCCGTGACTTCACTGTGGACGCATGGGAGGACCTCGTCGTCGCCGAGCCCGGTGATGGCTGTCCGGCGTGTGGCGGTGTGCTGCACGCGGCGCGCGGCATCGAGGTCTCGCAGGTCTTCCAGCTTGGGACGAAGTACTCCTCGGCCATGGGCGCGACGTACACGGACGAGTCGGGCGTGGACCGACCGTTCATCATGGGTTGCTACGGCGTGGGCGTCACGCGTTCGCTTGCGGCGGTCGTCGAGCAGCACCACGATGAGCAGGGCATCCTCTGGCCCGTCTCCGTTGCTCCTGCCGAGGTGGCCGTCGTCCCGCTGTCCGTCGGTGACGATGCCGTCTATCCGTACGCCGAGGAGCTGTGGAACGCCCTCGCAGGCCGGGGGATCGAGGTCGTGATCGACGATCGTGACGAGCGGGCGGGCGTCAAGTTCGCCGATGCCGATCTCATCGGTTGGCCGTTCCAGGTCGTGGTTGGCAGGAAGAGCCTGGCCGCCGGACAGGTGGAGGTGAAGGAGCGCGCCACCGGTGAACGCACGTCGGTGTCCGCGGGAGACGCAGTCGACCAGATCGTGGCCATGGTGGAGGAGGCACGAGCGCGTCTTCGCGTCGCGGGTTAGGCCGCACCACCCCCACTGTCACTTAACACCAGGGTGAGGTTAGCAGTCCGGCCGCGAGGCGAGGCCGGAGCGTTTCAAGCTCGCCTGGTCCTGTGCTACAATCCGCGAGAACGACAAACGTCCCTTCAGGAAGTGGGCTTATCCCCGCTTCTTTTGTTCTGGCAGGAGGTAGTGATGGCCAACACGCTCGCCGATGAGCTCATCGGTCTTCTCGATCCTCTCGTCGATGAGCATGGCCTCGAGCTGGTGACCGTCGAGGTGTCGGGAGGAGGTCGCGGACAGGTCGTGAGGGTGTACCTCGATCGTGACGGCGGCATCGATATCGACACCATCGCGGCCGCCAATGAATGGATATCGGAGGCGCTCGAGTCGGTCACGCGCCTACGCGAGGTGTACACGCTCGAGGTGTCATCGCCCGGCATCGAACGCATTCTCAGGAAGCGGCCGGATTTCGAGCGCTTCGCGGGCAGGACCGCGGTGATCAAGACAGCCGAGAAGATCATGGGCCGGGCGACGTTCACGGGGGTGCTCAAGGGCATCGAGGAAGAGATGATCGTCATCGACGCCGACGGGGTGGTGTACCGCCTGCCGTTCGAGAAGATCGAGCGTGCACGGCTGAAGTACGACTTCGACGGCCTTTCGGAAAGGGTGTGAGTGCGCCGTGAGTTCTGAACTGATGGATGCATTGCGAGAACTTGCGCGCGAGAAGAACATCGACGAATCGGACATGCTGCGCCGCCTTGAGGAGCAGCTGGCCGTCACGTACAAGCGCATTCTGGACACGGAGAACGACTGCTCGGTCACTATCGATCGTGAGTCCGGCAGAATCTTCGTGTACGAGCTCGTTCCGACGGGCGGCACCGAGGAGCAGCCGGTCTTCGAGGCGCACGACGTGACGCCGTCGGACATATCGCGCTACGCCGCCACCGCCGCCAAGCAGGTCATCACCCAGTCGATCCGCGAAGCCGAGCGCCAGCAGATCTTCGAGGAGTACGTTGACCGCATCGGTGACAGCATCACCGGTACCGTGCAGCAGTCGGACTCGCGCTACACGCTCGTGAAGATCCGTGAGGGTGTGGAAGCATTGTTGCCCGCCGCCGAACAGCCGGGCAACGAGCGCTACGAACACAACCAGAGACTCAAGGCGCTCATCATCGACGTCCGCAGGACGTCGACCGAGCCCTCCATCGTGATCTCGCGGACCCACCCGAACCTCATCAAGCGACTCTTCGAGCTGGAGGTGCCCGAGATCTACGACGGCATCGTCGAGATCAAGAGCGTCGCGCGTGAGCCGGGCATGCGTTCGAAGGTCGCGGTCTCCTCACGTGAGCCGGGCCTGGACCCGGTCGGCGCATGCGTCGGGCCGAAGGGGAGTCGCGTTCGGATGGTCGTTGCCGAGCTGCGTGGCGAGCGCATCGACGTGGTGCCGTGGTCCGAGGATCCGGCCACCTTCGTGGGCAATGCGCTTTCGCCCGCCAAGGTCGCCCGCGTCGTCGTCGACGAAGAACGCCACACGGCGACCGTGATCGTGCCGGACGATCAGCTCTCCCTTGCGATCGGGAAAGAGGGCCAGAACGCCCGTCTCGCCGCCAAGCTCACGGGCTGGCGCATCGATATAAAGAGCCAGGGCCAGCAGGCCTCACACGCCGGCGGCGCGGGTCTGGCCGAGAGTGGCTCGATGCTCGACGAGGAGTTCGACGGGCGGTGTATCGCCGTGACGAGCACGGGTGTGCGCTGTAGGAACCAGGCGCGCCCCGGCAGTCGCTACTGCGGTGTCCATGAGGCGGAGGCGCAGGACTGACGTGATGGCGGCGCGCAAGACCCCGGTCCGGACGTGCGTGGCGTGTCGTCGCGAAGGCGACAAGCGGGACCTCGTCCGCTTCGTGCGCGACTCGGACGGGGAGACGCACGTGGACGTCTCGGGCAAGGCGCCCGGGCGCGGTGCCTCGGTCTGCCCCGAGAGCGCGTGCTTCGAAGCGGCGGTTGAGAGGAAGCGGCTCGGTGCCGCTCTCCGGGTGACACTCGGCGAGGACGACATCGATCGGCTACGGAAGGAATTCGAGGAGGCGTTGCGCACACGCGCTGAGAGCCCCTCGCGATATGGACGGTGACGCGGATGCCTGCAATGCGTGTACATGAACTCGCCAAGGAGTTCGGCATGAGCTCCAAGGAGCTCCTCGAACATCTGGCGCGGCTGAAGATTCCAGCGAAGAACCATGCTTCGACGCTTGTCGAGGCGTATGTCGACAAGATCCGGAAGGATCTGGCCGAGATCATCTCCGAACGGCAGGTCGACCTGGAGGATGAGCGTCTGCGCGCGCAGGCCGAGGAAGAGGCGCGTCTCGCCGAGGAACGGGCCGGGCGCGAGGCTGCACAGGCGGAGCTGGCTGCATTGGACGGCGCCCGCAAGGTGGCCGAGGAGGCCGCGCTGAAGGCCGCGCAGGAGGCGACAGCTCGCGCTGCGTCGCGCGCTGCCCTGGCCGAAGAAGAGGCCGAGGCGGAGGTCGAGGCTGCGGCTCCCGAGACGCAGGAGGCAGCGCCGGCCGCCGCTCCCGTGGTGACACCCGAAGAGACGCTTCGCGAGGAGCCGAAGCTCCCCGAGGATCCGGAGAAGCGCCGTCGCGCAGAGCTCGAGGCCGCGCTGAAGTCCGAGACTGAGCGGCTCGCCCGCGAGGAGGCCGAGCGTCAGGCAGCGGCATCAGCTGAGGCCGCTGAACGTGTTGCGGCACGCGAGGCTGCCGCAGAGCGCAAGCGCCAGGAGGCGAGCGAGAACGAGCGCGCTTCAGAAGCCGAACGCAAGGCCGCGGAGGAGCGGGAGCGGTTGGCCCGCCAGGCCGCAGCACTGGAAGCCGAGGAGGCCGATCGCTATCGCCGCATGGCGCGTGAGGCGGAGGCCGTGCAGCCGCAGGGAGTGAACATCATAAGCGAGGCAGCGAAGATGGTTCAGAGTGCCTCGGACAAGAAGAAGAAGAAGACGAAGAAGCCCTCGGGGCGCAGGGAGAGCACCGGTCCTGCGGTCCGCTCTGCCGAAACGAAGGCTGTGGAGGCTCCGTCGGGCGCCATCTCGATACCGCGGGGCTACACGGTCGCGCAGTTCGCCGAGGCGGTCGGCGTCACTCCCGGTGACGTCGTGCGCCGCTTGATGCTGCTCGGGGACCCCCATACCGTCAACCAGCCGATGAGCCCAGACGCCGTGGAGATCGTCGCCGAGGACATCGGCGTGGAGGTCAAGATCATCTCGCCGGAGGAGGAGCAGGGCTACTCCTTCGTCGATCGTGAGGAAGACCTGAAGCCTCGGCCACCGGTCGTCACGGTCATGGGACACGTCGACCACGGCAAAACCTCGCTTCTCGATGCCATCCGGGAGACCGGCGTGGCCGAGACCGAGGCCGGCGGCATCACGCAGCACATCGGCGCATCGGTCGTCCACAAGGGCGGTCGCCAGATCACGTTCATCGACACACCGGGTCACGAGGCCTTCACTGCGATGCGTGCGCGTGGCGCCAAGGTCACCGACATCGCCATCCTGGTAGTCGCGGCAGACGACGGTGTCAAGCCGCAGACCGTCGAGGCGATCCACCACGCCAAGGCCGCCGGCGTACCGATCATCGTCGCGGTCAACAAGATAGACAAAGACGGGGCGAACCCCGACCAGGTGCGTCAGATGCTCACCGAGCACGAGATCGTGCCTGAGGAATGGGGCGGCTCGACGATCTTCGTGAACGTATCAGCCAAGAAGCGCATCGGCATCGAGGACCTTCTCGAGATGATCCTGCTGCAGGCCGACGTGCTCGAGCTCAAGGCCAACTCGGACGCTCTGGCGAGTGGCTCGGTCGTGGAGGCGAAGCTCGACAAGGGCAGAGGTCCGGTGGCGACCGTTCTCGTGGCGCGTGGTACGTTGCGCGTGGGCGACACCATCGTGGCGGGTACCACGTACGGTCGCGTTCGCGCTCTTGTCGACCCGAAGGGCAATACTGTCACGTCGGCGGCACCGGCTGATCCGGTTGAGGTGCTCGGCTTGTCGAGCGTGCCGTCGGCCGGTGATGAGTTCCGCGTCTTCGCGGACGAACGCGACGCGCGTGACCTTGCTGAGGACCGCGCGCTGCGTCAGCGACTGCTCGCGCACGAGCGTCAACGCCACGTGAGTCTCGACGATCTCTTCTCGCGGATCCAGGAAGGTGCCCTCAAGGACCTCAACCTGGTCGTGAAGGCAGACGTGCAGGGTTCGATCGAAGCACTCCAGGACGCACTCGACAAGATGAAGCAGGACGAGGTGCGCATCAACGTCATCCACTCGGGTGTGGGTGGCATCACGGAGACTGACGTCATGCTCGCCTCGGCCTCCGATGCGATCATCATCGGCTTCAACGTTCGGCCGCTACCCGAGGCGCGCGATCTGGGCGACCGCGAGAAGGTCGATATGCGGATGTACCGGGTCATCTACCAGGCTATCGAGGAGATCAACGCAGCTCGCGTCGGCATGCTGTCACCCACGATCGAAGAGCTGACAACGGCCCACGTCGAGGTTCGTGAGCTGTTCAAGGTCCCGAAGATCGGCACGATCGCCGGTTGCCTCGTGCAGGAAGGCGAGATATCACGGGACGACAGAGTGCGACTCGTGCGGAATGCGACCATCGTCCACGACGGCAAGCTCCATTCACTTCGTCGCTTCAAAGACGACGTGAAGTCGGTGAAGGCCGGTTACGAGTGCGGTATCGGCATCGAGAACTTCCAGGACATCAAGGTCGGCGACACGATAGAGGCGTATCGGACCATCGAAGTCGCCCGCGAGGAATAACTCATGAAGAGCACGCCCCGAACCAGGAGACTGGGGGAGACGGTGCGCGAAGCGCTCACCGAAGTGCTCGCCCAGGACATACAGGATCCCCGTCTGGACTTCGTGACGATAACCGGCGTACAGGTGAGTATCGACCTGCGGGTGGCTGACGTGTACGTCATCACCCACGGTGGGCCTGAGGACTATCAGGTGCTCATCGAAGGGTTGCGCTCAGCCGACCGCCGCATCAGGGCGGGGCTGGCGCGACGTGTGTCCATCCGATTTGTGCCTGAGCTGCGCTATCACATCGATCCGTCCGTTGACGAGAGCATGCGCATCTTCGAGGCCTTGAAGAACGTCCCAGAGAGCCTGGCATCCAGAAGCGACGCTGATGAGTCTGCGGAGCCGGTGGTCGACGACGCCCTGGACTTGGAGGATCAAGACCGGTGAACGATGTAGAGACGGGGGACTGGAGCGGGCTGGTCCGGGAGCTCCGGTCGGCTGGCGAGGTGCTCATCGTCTCGCATCGGGATCCGGACGGAGATGCGATCGGGTCCTCTGTGGGCCTGGCGCTCGCCCTGGAATCGATCGGCGTCAGGACGCAGGTCCTGCTGGGCTCCGGCGAGTCCTGTCCGGAGACCTATCGGTTCCTGGGAGGAGCTGATCGCTGCATCTCGCTCGATGCGGTGACGCAGCCCGCGGACCTCGCCGTGGTGCTTGACGCCAACGATTCGGATCGTCTCGGCCGTGCAGCCGGACCAGCCCTTGCGGCTGGACGCCGCATCGTCATCGACCATCATCTGCGTGGGCCTGACGGGGTGGGTGATGCCCTCGGGGCCTCGGTGGCGCTGATCGATGCGAGCGCACCGGCCACGGGACTGCTCATATGGGAGCTTCTGCCTCATCTTGGCGTTGAGCCCGATGCGGCGATCGCCACGGCGCTCTACACGGCGCTCCTAACCGACACCGGGCGCTTCAGCTTCTCGAACGCCACGTCACGGGCCTTCCGGGTCGCGGCCGAGATGGTGTCGGCGGGCGCTGACCCGAACGCCGTCTACATGGCCGTTTACGAGTCCCGCTCGATGGCGGCGCACCAGCTCATCACGCGCGTTCTCGAGCGTCTCACTGTCGTGAACAGCGGGCTCGTGGCGTACTCATGGGTCGACGCCGGGGACTTCGAAGTCACGGGTGCCACCCGGGCCGAGGCGGAGAACCTCATCGACGTCGTTCGCCCGCTCGCCGGCATCGAGGTCGCGATGCTGGTGAAGGAGAACGCCGGCTCGCTCAGGGTGAGTCTGCGCTCCAAGACCAACCTGGATGTTCGCGCTGTCGCCGCACGCTTCGGGGGCGGGGGCCATCGCGCGGCGGCGGGCTTCACGTTCGAGGGCTCGCGAGACGCCCTGCTCGGCCGTTTGCTGCCCATGTTGCCCGGGAGCGGCGCATGACTGCGCGTCGCGGTTCGACGGAGTTGGCCGGCGTACTCCCGGTCGACAAGCCGACGGGCATGACGAGCCACGACGTCGTGGCCGCCGTGCGCAGGGCGACGGGCGAGGGCCGCGTGGGACATGCGGGTACGCTCGACCCGCTCGCCACCGGCCTCTTGTTCGTGATGGTGGGACGGGCGACGCGTCTGGAGCCCTATCTCGCGGGTCATGACAAGACATATGAGGCACGCATCCTCTTCGGCAAGGCGACCGACACGATGGATGCCGAGGGTATGGTCGTGGAGGAGCGTCCGGTGCCGACGAGACTCCTGGATGCGGCGTTTGCCTCGAACCTCCTGGCGACGTTCGAGGGCGAACGCGAACAGGTCCCGCCGCGGTACTCGGCGGTGAAGATCGCCGGTGAGCCGGCCTACCGTGCGGCCCGCCGGGGCGAGGAGATCGAGCTCGCCGCTCGCCGCATCAACGTGCACAGCGCATTGCTGCTGGGAATCGACGTCGCTGCTCAGGCATGGGACGTCCGGTTCACCGTCTCCAAAGGCACTTACATCCGTGCGCTCGGCGACGAGATCGGCCGAGCGGCGGGGACGGTCGCCCATCTCGGCGCGTTGCGTCGCACCGCGATCGGTGCGACGGATGTGTCGAGGGCAGCCTCGCTTGATGCGGCCGTAGCTGCTGGACGGGATGGACTCCTGCGGTCACTCTTCCTCGACCCGGTCGCCTTACTCGGCCTTCCCGTAGTGAGCGCAGACCTCGCGGTGGTGGCCGACGGGCGTCCGGTGCCGCTCGTCGCGACGACTCGCTCAGACGGTGACATCACTGACGGTGCTCTCGTGTCGGTACTGGCAGGAGGGTGTCTGCGGGGTATCTACCGGCGTCTCGGTGCCGTTCTGCGCGCTGAGACCGTATTCGAACCGGGGTTGCAGCGATGAGTCACGTGGTGACATTCGATCCAGCCGGTCCGTTCCTCGGACGGGCTGCGGTGGCCATGGGCATGTTCGACGGTGTTCACCTGGGGCACCAGATGCTGGTCGGCCACGCCATCGGCAAGGCACAGGAGCACGGCGCGGTCTCGTGCGTCGTCACCTTCGATCGCGACCCCGACGGTGTCGTCTCTCCCGATAGGGCGGCGCGGCACCTCATGACGTTCAACGATCGCATCGGATTCCTCTCGGCCGTCGGCCCCGACGTCGTCCTCGTCGTGCCGTTCGACCGCGCGCTCGCCGCGCTGCCTGCCGACCGCTTCATCTCCGACGTGCTGCTCCGTGCCCTGCAGCCGGTGTCGGTCACCGTTGGCTGCGACTTCCGTTTCGGGTCCCGCGCGGCCGGCACCGTCGCGACACTACGGGAGTCGTCCCACCTCGCTGGCGTTGATGTCACCCCTCACGAACTGCTTACACGTGGCGACCTCCCTGTGACCGCCACACGCATTCGCGCTCTTATCGCCGAGGGCGCGGTCGCGGAGGCAGCGGGGCTTCTCGGCCGACCGCACTTCCTGCGTGGCATCGTGGAGAAGGGGCGGGGCGTTGGCGTGACACTCGGCGCGCCGACCGCGAACCTTGCGATCGATCGCTCTATGGCCATTCCCGGCGATGGAGTGTACGCGGGAGTAGCGCAGGTGGGGAGTGCCCGGTATCCCGCGGCCTTGACGATCGGCCGTCCACCGTCCTTTCCCGACGCCGAGTACCTCGTCGAGGCGCACCTGATCGGCTACAGCGGCGATCTCTACGGTGCTCCACTGACGGTGGAGTTCCATCGGCGGTTGCGCGGTCTGACCCGCTTCACGGACCTCGACGAGCTGCGCCTGGCCATCGCGGCGGACATCCAGGCCGTGGAGGAGTTGCGGCTGACCTGAGCGCTGCCTCGGCAGCGTCTGGCGAGGTCAGAAGACGAGGAGCCTGAGGCGCGCACCTCGGCGGCCCTCCGCCCGGCGTCGTCGTAGTGTGTGCCGGGGGGCTGTGCTATACTTCATCGGCTGTGTACTGTGACCCCGGTTTGGAGTGCGCGAATCACCGACGCCACTCTCGGCCAGGGGCGACTCCCACGGAAAGGTGAACCACCAATGGCACTTCAGAAAGACGTCAAGACCGCGATCATCGCGGACCACGCCCGCTCCGAGGGCGACACCGGCTCGGCCGAGGTGCAGGTAGCGCTCCTCACGCAGCGCATCCGGGACCTCACCGAGCATCTGCGGACCCACTCGCACGATCACCATTGCCGCCGGGGGCTCCTGAAGCTCGTCGGTCAGCGCAGAAGGTTCCTGAACTACCTCAAGAAGAACGACATCGAGCGGTACAGGGCGATCGTCGCGAAACTCGGGCTACGCAACTAGACACGAGGGTACTTGCGGAAGCGCGACTATCGCGCTTCCGCTGTCATATGGCGCACTGCGCCGACGAGGTGGCCCCACGGAAGAACGCGGGCCAGAGAAGAGGAAGAGGCATGGGGAAGGTAACCGAAACATTCGAACTGTATGGCAAGAGCTACTCACTCGAGACGGGTGAGTTGGCGCGACAGGCGGGCGGCGCTGTCGTGGTCCGGCACGGAGACAGCATGGTCCTCGTGGCCGCCACGGCGAGCAGGGAAGCGAAAGACCTCGACTTCTTCCCGCTCACCGTCGACTTCGAAGAGCGCATGTACGCTGCGGGCAAACTGCCCGGTGGCTTCCTCAAGAGGGAGTCGCGTCCCGGCGAGAAGGCGATTCTCACTGCGCGCATGATCGATAGGCCGATCCGCTCGGCATTCGCCGACGGGTTCCGCAACGAGGTGCAGATCATACCTACGGTGCTCTCGGCCGATCAGGTCCACCAGTTCGACATCGTGTCGATCATGGGTGCATCGGCAGCCCTGATGCTCGCCGGCATCCCGTTCGAGGGACCGCTCGCCGGCGTCCGCATATCCCGCGACGATTTCGGTGACTTCATCGTCAACCCGACGTTCGAGGAGGCCGAGGCGTCCGACCTCGATCTCATCGTCGCCGGCAGTCGTGACGCGATCTACATGGTGGAGGCAGGCGCCAAGGAGGTCTCCGAGGACGATATGCTCGCGGCGCTCGTGTTCGCGCAGGAGGCCATCGGTGAGTTCTGCGCGGTGCAGGAGCGCTTCCTGGCCAAGTGCGAGATCGTGCCGATGCAGGTCAAGCTCGACGAGCCCTCCGAGGAGCTGCGCGAGCGGATCTTCAGCGCTGGCACCGCCGCAATGCGCGAGGCCCTCCATAACCCCGACAAGCATGCTCGAATGGACGCCGTTGCCGCTGTGAAGGCTGATCTGATGGCCGAATTCAGCGACGAGGAGCGCGCGGCGCACGGCAAGCACATCAAGGCGCTCCTGAAGGCACTCGAGAAGAAGACCATGCGCTCGATGGTGCTCGACGAGGGCGAACGGGCCGATGGCCGCGCCGTGAACGAGATTCGTCCCATCAGCTGCGGTGTCGACTACGTTCCCTGTGCCCACGGTAGTGGCCTGTTCACCCGTGGTCAGACCCAGGTGCTCTCGGTGCTTACTCTGGGCATGCTCAACGAGTGGCAGCGTATCGACACGATCGATGTCGCCGTGGGTAAGAGGTATCTCCATCACTACAACTTCCCGCCCTACTGCACGGGTGAAACGGGCCGGATGATCGGCCCCAAGCGTCGTGACATCGGTCATGGTGCGCTCGCCGAGCGTGCGCTCCTGCCAGTGGTTCCCCCGGAGGAGGAGTTCCCGTACACCGTCCGCATCGTGTCAGAGGTTCTGGAGAGCAACGGCTCCTCGTCGATGGCCTCGGTGTGTGGCTCCACGCTTGCCCTGATGGACGCCGGTGTCCCGATCAAGGCGCCGGTCTCGGGCATCGCGATGGGTCTCATCAAGGAAGGCGATCGAGTCGCGATCCTCTCCGACATCCAGGGTCTCGAGGACTTCCTCGGCGACATGGACTTCAAGGTGGCGGGCACGCCGAGTGGCATCACGGCACTGCAGATGGACAACAAGGCCAAGGGCCTCTCGGTGGACATCCTCGCCGCGGCGCTCCGTCAGGCGAAGGCCGGACGGGCGCACATCCTTGGCAAGATGATGGAGGCGATCGACACTCCTCGCACCGAGATGAAGGAGCACGCGCCGCGTATCGTCACCATCAAGATCCCGGTCGACAAGATCCGTGACATCATCGGCCCCGGCGGGAAGATCATCAAGGCTCTCGTCGAGGAGACCGGTGCCTCCATCGATGTGAACGACGACGGTACCGTGTATGTCGCCGCGCGTGACGCCCGCGGCGCCGAGGCGGTCGATCGCATCAAGGCGATCGTGCGTGAGGTCGAGCCGGGCGAACGGTACTCCGGACGTGTCGTGTCCATCCAGCCGTTCGGCGCGTTCATCGAGCTCCTGCCGGGCAAGGACGGCCTACTGCACATCTCGCGCATGGCCAAGGGCCGCATCGCGCGTGTGGAGGACGTCCTCAACATCGGCGATGAAGTCGAGGTGGTGGTCCTTGAGATCGACGACCGCGGGAAGGTCTCACTCGACGCCGTGAACAAGTTCGAGGTGCCCGCCGGATCCGAGGCGGCTCCTGCTCCCGCAGGGAGGCCTCGCGAAGACCGTCAGGGCTACGGAGACCGGAAGCCACGCAGGCGTTCGTGACCTGTGTGAGGAGAGTCGACGACGGCCGGCCCCGAGGGGTCGGCCGTCTCGTCATATCCGGTGTGGCTACCATCACGTGCGGTAGAATGAACCATTCGACGAAGCGCCGTCCGCGACGCGATCGCGCCTGAGCGTTGATGCCGGGGACGGTCGACACACACGAAGGAGACTCATGGCATACCGCACCACGGTGCTCGACAATGGCGTGACCGTCATCACCGAAGCGATGGACTCGGTGCGCTCGATAGCGCTGGGGGTCTGGTTCGCGGTGGGTAGCCGCGATGAGACGCCCGAACAGGCGGGGATGTCGCACTTCATGGAGCACATGATGTTCAAGGGTACGCCCACGAGAAGCGCGATGGAGATCTCGGAGGCGTTCGACCGCATCGGTGCCGAGCTCAATGCGTTCACGAGCAAGGAATACACGTGTTACTACGCCCGGTTCCTCGATGAGCATCTTCCCACGGCGTTCGATATCCTCTCGGACATGGTCATGCGCCCGCTGTGCGAGGAGAGTGCCATCGCCTCCGAGCGGGAGGTCGTCTTGGAGGAGATCGCCCGCTACGAGGACGCTCCCGACGAGCAGGTGCACGAACTCCTCGCCTCGACGCTCATGCCTGGGCATCCGCTCGGCCTGCCGGTACTCGGCAGTCGAGAGACCGTCAGCGCTTTCGACCAGGCGCGTTCACTCGACTACCACCGCATGCACTACCGTGCCGGCAACACCGTCGTCGCCGCTGCAGGAGCTATCGACCATGATGCGCTCGTGATGCTCGTGCAGGAGAAGCTCGCTATGCCCGAGGGTCCGCGGGGCGTGCGAACGCACGTCGCTCCGGTCCGGAGCTCGGAGCTGAACGTCCTCACAAAGGAGACCGAGCAGGCGCACATCTGTTGGGGCGTGAACGGACTTCCGGCGCGTGCCGAGGAGCGCTTCCAACTGGCGGTTCTCAACACCGTGCTCGGCGGAGGCATGGCGTCGCGCCTGTTCCAGGAGATTCGCGAGAAGCGCGGACTCGCATATGCTGTCTATTCCTATCACTCGCACTACCAGGACACAGGCGAGGTCGTCGTCTATGCGGGCACCCGGCCGGACAACGCCGCCGAAGTCATCAGGCTCATCGAGACCGAGATCGCACGCATGCGCGAGGAGGACGTCAGGCCGGATGAACTGCAGCGCGTGAAGGAGCTCCTGAAGGGGCAGATGATCCTAGGGCTGGAGAGCACGAGGAGCCGCATGACACGCCTCGGTAAGACGCTTGTCACTGACGGGGAGCTGCTCACACTGGACGAGATCATCGAGCGGGTCTCGGCAGTGACCGCAGGGGACGTCCGGACGCTCGCGGGGCGCCTGTTCGACGGCCCGCGTGCGCTCGCCGTCATAGCCCCGTTCTCACAGGAAGCCGTAGCCGATCTACTGTAGAAGGAGCGCCATGATCGCGGTACTGGTGGCCGGCGCCGCCGGCAAGATGGGGTCCGAGACGGTCAGAGCGATCACCGCGGAGGACGACATGCGGGTCGTTGCGGCCGTCGATCCGGCGATGGCCGGCACCCCCGTTCCGGGTGTCGACGGCGTGGAGTACGCCGCCGATCTCGCCTCGGCGATCGAGGCGACAACGCCCGACGTCATGGTCGACTTCACGCATCCTGTGTCCGTTGCCGCGAACGTGCGTCTCGCTCTCGGGAAGGGCGTCCACTGCGTAGTGGGGACGACGGGCCTCTCCGATGGTGATCTCGAGGAGCTCGCAGTCTCAGCGACAGGTGGCGCGTGCCTCTTCGCGGCGCCGAACTTCGCGATAGGGGCCGTGCTGATGATGCGTTTCGCCGAGCAGGCCGCCCGCTATCTGCCGCACGTAGAGATCATCGAGCTGCATCACGACCGGAAGGCCGACGCTCCGTCCGGAACGGCCCTGAGGACAGCGTCACTGATCGCAGCAGCGCGCGAGTCGGTTCCGGTCATACCGGGCCGCGAGACGGAGACGCATGCCGGGGCGCGTGGAGCGTTGGCGAACGAGGTGCCGGTGCACTCCGTGCGGTTGCCCGGTCTCGTGGCACACCAGGAGGTCCTCTTCGGTGCGCCCGGACAGACGCTCTCCATCCGCCATGACAGCCTCGACCGCAGTTGCTTCATGCCGGGGGTCGTGCTGGCGGTACGTGAGACGCCGAGACACTCGGGCCTGGTCATCGGCCTCGAGCGGTATCTGGGACTCTGAGATGAACGATCGCCCGATCGTCGTCATGAAGTTCGGCGGCACGTCGGTGGCCGACGCCACCGGCAGGTCGGCACTCGCCCGCCGCGTGCTCGCCACGATCGAAGCGGGCCGCGCACCGGTGCTCGTCGTCTCGGCGATGGGCCGGGCGGGGGCTCCGTATGCGACCGACACCCTCCTCGGGCTCGTGCGCGAGCTGCCGACGGACGAGCGCGAGCGCGACCTACTGGCTTCGGCGGGGGAGACGATCACTGCCGTCGTCGTCGCGCATGAGCTTCGCGGTGCAGGGGTTGACGCACAGGCGCTCTCGGGCCCTGAAGCGGGTGTCATGACCGACGCCACGCACGGCAGAGCGACGATTCTCTCGGTACACACGGGCGCGCTCCACGCGCTCGTCTCGATGGGACGGGTTCCCGTCGTGGCGGGCTTCCAGGGTCTTGCGCCCGACGGCTCCGTGACCACGCTTGGCCGAGGGGGGAGCGACACGACCGCGTGCGCACTCGGTGCGGCCCTCGGCGCCGAGGCAGTGGAGATCTACACGGACGTCGATGGTGTCATGACCGCGGATCCCCGTGTTTGCGGAGAGGCCACCGTGCTCAGGGTCATCGGCGCCGAAGAGCTCTTCCAGATGGCACTGCACGGCAGCAAGGTCGTGCACACGCCCGCTGCAGAGCTTGCGCTTGGGAGCGGGCTTGCCGTACGCGTGAAGAACACGTTCTCGGCGCACCCCGGGACGCTCGTGGCTGATCTGAGCCGTTATGCGCCCGTCGGCGTGGCGACGGCGGTCTCTCATGCTGCCGGAGTGGCACGCGTGGTGGTGCGCCTTGAATCCGTCGAGGGCAGTGCCGATCACATGGAGGCGCAGACGCGCGTCTACTGCGCCATGGCCGACGCGGGCATCTCGCTGGACATGTTCACGCCATGTTGTTCGACGCTCGTGTTCACGATCGCGGAGTCGCAACGCTCGCTTGCGGAGATGGTACTTGAGGGCCTCGGTCACCGGTTCGACGTCATGCCAGGCCTGGCCAAGGTGACGCTCGTGGGCGCGGGGATGCATGGTGTCCCCGGCGTCATGGCGCGGATGGCGATGTCCCTGACGGTTGCCGGCGTGCACGTGCTGCAAGCCGCCGACAGCCACACGACGATCTCGGTGCTGATTCCTGCAGCGATGGTTGGTCCGGCCGTGGGAGCGCTCCACGAGGAGTTTGGCCTGGCAGTGCCGGAGCCGCTCGAAGGTCACGGCGACGCAGTCTGAGCGCGGGCGGGTATACGCTGAGGTGTCGTCACGTGCGGTGCCGGGCGCGGTGTGTGGCACAATGGAATCATGCAGGCATGAGCAGTCGACCCTGCGTGTTGCGATTAGCAGCCGCAGTAGCAGGTGAGGAGCAGCCATGGCAGAACCGAGATTCGGCCGTCTGATCACGGCGATGGTCAGCCCGTTCGCACACGACGGAGAACTCGACCTGGACCGTGCGGGGGAGCTGGCTCTGCGACTGATGGACGAGGGGAGTGACGCGCTCGTCGTCTGCGGGACGACCGGTGAGTCCCCGACGGTATTCTATGACGATAAGCTGCGGCTGTTCTCAGCGGTGCTCGAGGCCGTCGACGGCCGGGTGCCCGTCATCGCCAATGCCGGCGACAACTGCACCGACGACTCCGTGGCTTTCGCTCGCAAGGTCGTACAGCTCGGTGTGGATGGCGTGATGGCCGTCGTGCCGTACTACAACAAGCCGCCCCAGGAGGGACTCTACCGGCATTTCGGCGCGATCGCGGATGCCATCGACGTACCGCTGGTGCTCTACAATGTGCCTTCCCGGACGGTCGTGAACCTCGAAGCGACTACGACGCTTCGTCTCGCAGCGGACTTCGAGAACATCGTTGCCGTGAAGGAGGCGAGCTCGAATCTTACGCAGATCGCCGCGATCATCGACGGAGCGCCTCCGGGATTCGAGGTCCTCTCCGGTAACGATGAAGACACGCTGCCGATGATGGGCCTCGGCGCGACGGGCGTGATATCCGTCGCCTCACACGTGGCCGGACCACAACTCGCGCAGATGCTCCGGGCGCAGGCATCGGGCGACCATACCACGGCCCTCAAGATCCATCTCGAGCTCATGCCGCTCTTCAAGGCGCTGTTCATGACGGCCAATCCCATCATGGTCAAGAAGGCGCTTGAGCTCGTCGGTTTCCCGGTAGGGGAGACGAGGCTGCCACTCATCCCGGCCACCGCCGAGCAAACCGAGCGCCTTGCCGAGGTCATGAGGCACGTCGGACTCATCGCATAGACGATTGCACGGCCTCTGGGCCGTCTGTAGTTTCCACGACACAAGAGAGGGGCACGAATCCGCATTCTATGACGAAGACACATGACCAACTGAAGATCATTCCACTCGGTGGCCTCGAGGAGATCGGGAAGAACATGACAGTCCTCGAATATGGGGACGACATGCTGCTGATCGATGCCGGCCTGATGTTCCCCGATGACGATCATCCCGGGATCGATCTCATACTGCCGGACTACTCCTATGTCCTTGAACGCGCCGACAAGCTCAAGGGCATCGTGATCACCCACGGTCACGAAGACCACACAGGCGCGCTCCCGTATCTACTCAAAGACCTCGGACGTCGTGTGCCCGTTCTCGGCACACGACTGACGCTTGGCCTGATCGGCGGGAAGCTCGAAGAGCATCATCTGTCCAAGACGAAGCTCCGTGAGGTGCGACCCGGTGGACATGTCAGCATGGGAGTCTTCGGTCTCGACTTCTTTGCGGTCAACCACTCGATTCCGGACGGTGTGGCCGTGCTGATCCGCACGCCCGTCGGCAACGTGCTCCATACGGGCGACTTCAAGCTCGACCAGACGCCTATCGACGGTCGCCTTACCGACTACGCCGCCTTCAGCAAGGCGGGGGTACAGGGCGTTAAGCTTCTGCTCTCGGACTCCACGAACGCGGAGAACCGGGGGATGACGACTTCCGAGTCGGCTGTGGGCACGGCGCTGCGAGAGATCTTCGCCCAGACCGATCGGCGGATCATCGTAGCCTCCTTCGCGTCGCACGTGCATCGTGTACAGCAGATCTGTGACGCTGCCGTCGCGTGTGGCCGCAAGATCGTTGTCACAGGGCGTTCGATGGTCAACACGACCCGCATAGCGCGTGAGCTTGGCTACTTGCAGGTGAACGACGCCGACATCCTCGATGCCTACGCGATGGGCGACATCCCCTCGGGTCAGGTCGTCGTCTTGTGCACGGGGAGTCAGGGCGAGCCCCTCTCCGCGCTGGCGCGCATCGCAAATGGTGACCACCCGACGATCAAGATCGAGGCGGGGGACACCGTGGTCATCTCGGCTACTCCTGTGCCGGGCAACGAGAAGGCGGTCAGCAAGGTCATCAACCGGCTGATGAAGCGCGGTGCCAACGTCATCCATAAGGGTGTAGCTCCGGTACATGTATCGGGACATGCTGCCGCCGAGGAACTCAAGCTCATGTTGAACTTGACCAAACCGGAGTACTTCATGCCTGTCCACGGGGAGACACGTCACCTACACGCGCATGCGCGTCTGGCACGCTCCACTGGCGTTCCAGAGGAGAACGTCTTCATCATGGAGAACGGCGGCTGCCTCGTCATGGATGAGAACGGTGTGCGGCGCGGCCGCTCCATCGATGCCGGCGTCACCTATGTCGACGGGATGGCGGTGGGCGACTTGGGACATATGGTCCTGCGCGACCGGCTGGCCCTCTCGAGCGATGGTCTCGCCATCGTCGTGGTTGCGATCGACGGCCAGTCGGGCGCCATCGCCGGTGCGCCGCAGCTGATCACACGCGGACTCGTGCTGGGCGCCTCGGATGCCGAGTCAATCGAGGAGGCGAAGACGCGTCTGGAGAAGGTGCTCAAGCGACTGGCCCGCGAGGGTGTCACGGACGCGGCCGTCGTCCGCAAGTCGCTTAGGGACTCTCTCTCACAGTACATCTGGGAGGCCGCCCGGTGCCGCCCGATGATCGTGCCCGTGGTGCTGGAGGTATAGCGTGACGATACTGGAAGCGATCGTCCTCGGCATCACCCAGGGCATCACGGAGTTCCTGCCGATCTCAAGTGACGGTCACCTGATCCTTATCCCGGGCCTGTTCGGCTGGGAGCGGTTCGGCCTCGGTTTCGACGTCGTCCTCCACGCTGGCACGCTGGTGGCGACGGTCGCGTACTTCCGCCATGACGTGCTGCGGTTGGCGCGGGCGCTCTTCTCGAAGAGTCCCGAGCGGTCGCGCGACCGGCGGCTTGCCTGGGTGCTTCTGGCCGCCACCGTGCCGAGCGTGATCGTTGCGCTGGCATTCGAGCCGCTTGTGAACCAGGTGGAGTTTCTCCCCATGTCGACGCAGATCACGATCACCGGCGCGTTCCTGATCCTGACCGCGCTGCTGCTCATCGGTGGCGAGATCTTCGGCAAGCGCTCGAAGGCATCTGTGAACGAAGCGGAGGAGATCCCACTCAAGAAGGCCCTCCTGATCGGGTTCGCGCAGGGATTCGCCGTGGCGCCCGGTCTCTCGCGCTCGGGGACGACCATCGCCACGGGTGTGGCACTCGGCATGAAGCGTGAGGAGGCGGCGCGGTTCTCGTTCCTTCTGTCGCTGCCGATCGTGTTTGCGGCGACCTCCAAGAAGATCCTCCTGGACGTCATGATAGGCGGAGAGACCCTACCGTCGGCGGGACCGCTTGTCATCGGGCTGATCACCACGGTGATCGTCGGCTACGGGGCGATAGCGGTGCTGCTGCCGTTCGTCCGCAAGCACTCTCTCAATGCGTTCGGTGTGTACGCGGGTATCGTCGGAATCGCCATCCTGCTCAGCGCGGTCCTATGATGGAGGCGCGACGAAATGGGCGCGGCACGCCCGGTCATCGGAGGTGCGGTGGCTCCGCGCTCTCCGGGCCGGTCGATGCCGTCCGTGACCGTGAGTGTCTGGAGCCGGTCTGATGGCACGCAACGAACCGAAGAAGTCATCGCAGTCCCGCGCGTCTGGCCCCAGGCGTTCGGCGACGCGTGAGCCCGAGCCCACCTCGATGCTCGATGCGGGTACGCGCCACGAGATCGTCGGTGTGCTGCTCGGCGCTCTCGCGGTTGTGCTGCTCGTGATGCTCCTGTCGGGCACGGCAGCCGTCGTCCCGGCACTGGTGGCCCGCGTGCTTCGGCTTGGCTTCGGCTTGGGTGCGTACGCCATCCCGGTGTTCATACTCCTCTGGGCGGCGACGTTCTTCATCCGCAACGTTCGCATCGACGAGACTCGCGTGGGACTGGGCCTCGTGCTCGTGCTTCTCGCGTTCATCGCCATCCTGGCTGTGGCGAATCCACCTGCCGAGGAGTGGTCCGAGGCGGTCCTCGCAGCCACCGGCGGCTATGTGGGCGGCGGGATCGCGTGGGCGCTGCGCAGCGCGCTGGGTACCGTCATCGCGTACATCGTCGCAGTGGTGCTCGCGATCGTGGGACTCCTCATCGCTGGGCTTTCCATCGCCGATGTGATGACGTGGTTGAGGGATCTCGTTCGCCGGGATCGCACCGAGCCGGACGTCGATTCCAGCCGTCCCGGCGCTGTGCGTCGCCGCGCCGCCAAGACCCTGCCGCTCGATGATTTCGAGCGAGAGATCGAGTCGGCCGTGACGATACCGCTGGCGCAGCGTTCGCCGCGCGCTCGTCCTGCCCGCGCCGAGAATGCCCGCGCCGAGCGCCCCACACTCGCCGCTCCCGGCTCCCTCGCACCCCGGGCCCTCGAAGGGTTCGAGCTTCCAGCGCTTGCGATGCTCAAGCACACGCCGGACTCGGCGGCGGCGCACCGCGCGTCCGACCGTGAACTGCGGTCCACGGCCACACTCATCGAGCAGACGTTCGGGACGTTCGACATCCCGGCCCGGGTCGTCGGGTGGGTGCCCGGTCCCACGGTCACGATGTTCGAGGTCGAGATCGCCAAGGGCATCAAGGTGAACCGCGTGACCGCGCTCTCAGACGATCTCGCACTCGCCCTCGCGGCTCCCACGATCCGTATACTCGCGCCGATTCCCGGTAAGAGCTACATCGGCATCGAGGTGCCGAATGCCGGGCGGGCCACGGTCACCCTCGGCGATGTGCTCGACAAGGGCCTGCTGGCCGACGCCCGCCCGTTGCTGCTGGGCATCGGCAAAGACGTGGGAGGGGAGAAGGTCGTCGCGGATCTCGCCACGATGCCGCACCTTCTTATCGCGGGCTCCACGGGTACCGGCAAGTCGGTCTGCATCAACGCACTCATCATGTCGATACTCATGCGCGCCACGCCCGCCGAGGTTCGCCTCATCCTCATCGACCCCAAACGGATCGAGCTCAACCTCTACAACGGCGTGCCGCACCTCTACGTCCCCGTGGTGACCGAGGCTAAGGAGGCCGCTTCCGCGCTCCACTGGGCGGTCGGTGAGATGGAGTCGCGGCTCAAGAAGCTCCAAGTGGCAGGCGCGCGCAATATCGCCCAGTACAACACGATCGTCCGTGACGGCAAGGGTCCCGAGGGCGCGACGGAACTCCCGTACCTCGTGATCGTCATCGACGAGCTCGCCGACCTCATGATGGTCGCCTCCAAGGAGGTCGAGGAGTCGATCGTCCGGCTCGCGCAGCTCGCGCGAGCTGCCGGACTCCATCTGATCGTGGCGACGCAGCGGCCGTCGACTGACATCATCACGGGCCTCATCAAGACGAACATCACCAACCGCATCGCGTTCGCGGTTTCGTCGAGCATCGACAGCCGCGTCATCCTCGATCAGCCCGGCGCCGAGAAGCTCATCGGCCTCGGAGACATGCTCTTCTCGATGCCCGCCTGGCCGAAGCCGCGGCGCATCCAGGGAGCCTTCGTGGGCGAAGACGAGATCAACGCTGTCGTGGAGCACGTCAAGGCCCAGGCCGAGCCCGACTACCACGAGGAGATCCTGCACATGAAGGTCACCTCGGCGGCCGGCGGTGGCTCGGACGACGATGATGACCCGCTGCTGTGGGATGCCGCGGACATAGTCGTCACGAGCGGCATCGGGTCCACGTCCCTGCTCCAGCGTCGGCTGAAGGTCGGGTACGCGCGCGCTGGTCGCATCATGGACATGCTCGAGACCAAGGGTATCGTCGGCCAGCCTGATGGCAGCAAGCCGCGCGAAGTGCTGGCCGACGTGGGTGACCTCGAGGCCCTCAAGCTCTACGAGCGGGAGGAGCGCGACAACGGTGACTAGGATCGTGGCTACGGCCGAAGGGGGTCTTCGCGATGCCGGTCGGTAGGACGCTTGCGGACGAGCGACGGAAGCGCGGTCT
>CAYMSA010000025.1:20860-22332 GCA_964392965.1 uncultured Coriobacteriaceae bacterium | reverse complement strand
AGCTCGAAATCAACCCCATCTACCACCCCGTCGTGCGCCTCGAACTCGCGCGCCTCGTCGCGCTTCAGGCCATGCGCGACACGCTCGACATGGGCGCGTCGCTCGTCCAGCCGCTTGTCGACGCCCTCCATCGTGCGACGTCGTCTGAACGGTCGACACGCTCGAACGTTGACAAGGGTTGACTCGCCGCGCGGGTTGTCGATAATCGAACCGACACAGGCAACGCGTCACAGGAGGAACGACATGGACTGGCACCTCACCTCAATCGAACAGGATTCCTTCGGGCCGTGCGGCATCTGCGGCGAAACGCTCCACTCCGACGACGAACTCGGCGAATACGTCGTCGACGGGAAGCACGTCCTCGCCCACGCTCAATGCGCCATCACCGCTGGGTTGACCATCGCCTGACCTCACCCGCATACACGCGCCTCGCCCCGGCCCGGGGCTTGGCGCAGCGGAACGCACCATCGACCCGAGGAGGAACGACATGGCAACCCCGAAGAATCCCTGCGCGAAGACCCGAGGCGTCAATGACCCCTACGAGGTCTACGTCGCGCCCGGCTGGGAATGGCGCGTGCTGAAGAAGTACCAGTCCCCCGAGGGCGAACGCGCGAACCCGTACGCGCGCTGGTTCTGCGCCGTGAAGGGGTCGGGCACGTTCGACGGCTACGACATGGGCGACACCTACGTCCGTGACATCACGCAGTACGGCTCGCGCGTGCCCGACGCCGAACTCGCCGCGCACCTCGCGGCGAACCCGTGGAAGGTGTACCGATGAGCGCGGGGGCACGTTGCCCCCGCTGCGGCGCGCGCTACACGCCGTATCGGACCCCGACCTTCGACCCGGCGACCGACCCGCCTTTCCCCGCCCTGTCGCGTCGCGACAACACGACCTACATCTGCTCGCACTGCGGCGTGGTCGAGGCGCTTGAGGACGCGAGCCTCGTCCCGCCCTACGCGGGGCGCAAGTATTGGGACGACCCGTGAGCGACGTGACGTACTGCCCCATGACGGTGCATCTGGTCGTCTGCGGGCATGACTGCCCCGGTTGCTGGAACACGGGCGACCCCGCGCCCGACGCGCATCTCGAGGAACAGTACGAGGACATGGTGAGCGGAGGAGGTGACGAATGACACCACCCAAGCCGTGGAAACCGAGGGATGAACGAGACCTCTATCGTCGTCAATGGCACAGGAAAGTCTGGGAAGAGGCGAACGGCCCTGTACCCGATGGGTGGGTTATCCACCACATCGACGGCGACGTGGAGAACAACGACTTGTCCAACTTGGAAGCGATGCCGATGTCCGAACACACCAGCCTGCACCACAGGGGCCGAGTCAAATCGCTGGAGGAACGCGAGAACATCGCCGCAGCCAAACGGGGACGTAAACGAGGACCAAACGGAGAGTGGTTGTGATGGGCGAATGGGAAGCATCTCTCGACCATTGGAAGACGACGCCGCCCGACGACCG
>CAYMSA010000025.1:3765-20760 GCA_964392965.1 uncultured Coriobacteriaceae bacterium | reverse complement strand
ACCCACGCGACATACCGCCGCCTCGCCCCGGCAGGGGCTGGCGGCAGCGGAACGACAGGAAGGAGGCATCCCTTACGTCAGGCTCATCTGTTATCATCGTTTGACAGGCGTTGACGTGAAGTCGACGCACGACACAGGAGGCACCATGGCAGACCCGGCGAAGTGCTGCGATTGCGGCGCAGTCATCACCCCCACCGAGGACGGCGAGTACCCCGAGGGCCGTCGCGTCTCGGTGACGTTCAACATGCACGACGTTCCTCGGCTCAACCCGCACGGCTACGCCTCGGGTCAATCGCTCGGCTACACCTCGGTCGACGGCCTCCTCTGCGCGAAGTGTGCGCAAGGCCGCAAGGACGAGATGCGCGCCCTGCAGGACCGTTGGGAAGCGGCTCGATGACCTCGACGCCGTACAACAGCGTCTGGGAAGCGGAACAGGTCGACGCGATGGCCTCGAAGGCGGTGATGCTCGCCGCCGAGGCCGAGGCCGTGCCCTACGTCGACGACCGCACCTTGCCCGAGGCGAGCGAACTGCTCGCGCGGTGCAACGCGCACCTGAAGGACGCCGAGGAACTTCGGAAGCAACTGACCAAGCCGCTCCTCGACCACAAGAAGTTCATTGACTCGCTGTTCAAGGAGAAGCTCGCCCCCGTCGTCGTGATGGAGGGCAAACTGCGCAAGGCCATCGGCGCGTACCACACCGAGAAGGAACTCGAGCGGCAACGTCGTGAGGCCGAGGCTCGCGAGGCGTTGCGCGAACGCGCGAAGGCGCGCGAGGCCGAGAACGAACGTCTCGCGAAGGCTATCGGCGTCGACCCGTCCACCCTCGCGGGGCCTGACCCCGACTCGTTCGCCGTCGTCGTGCCCGAGAACGTGCGACAGGTCGACACGGCGGCTGGGTCGGTGTCGGCGCGGCCCATCACGCGCGTCGAGGTCGAGGACGCCAACCTCGTGCCTCGCGCGTACTGCGTGCCCGACGAGAAGGCGATTCGGCGCTACGTCGATTTCGCCGTCAAACAGTTCGGGTGGGACCGTGCGCTCGACATGTTCGCGAACGACCTTCCCGGCGTGCGCGTGTGGCAGGAAATGACGACAGTCGTGGGTCGCCCACGCACAGACGAACGGTGACGCGCATGGACGCGACGGTGGCGCGCGGGAGGTGCGTCTTCGACGTACTACATTCGTTCGCATCGACTAACGCGCCACCGCGCGTTCCATGAACGTCCAAGCATAGGAGGTGACGATGACGGAACAGACAGGCGTCAAGGACCCGTGGCTGACGTTGCGCGAGGTCGCCGCCCGCGAGGGCTGTTGCTACATGACCGTGTGGCGGGCCGTGCAACGCGGCGACCTCAAGGCCAAGCGTCGCGGGCCGAACTCACACTGGAAGGTGCGCGCGTCGGTCGCCGATGCGTGGGGCCATCCCGAGGAGGAGGACGAAACGTGACTCGACGGACGCGAGTGCGGTACAGTGTCGTCGTCGTCTTCGCCGACGATGGTTGCCTCTGGGGACGGTCGACCCGCCGCAGGTTGACCGTCCCCGCTCTTCTCGGGGGTCGAGCATGAAGCGCAAGGCCCCGACCGAGTACCCCGCTCCCGCCTTCGCCGCCGCGCTGTGCAAACGGCACCTCGGTGAAGACGTGCGCACGTTGACCGAAGCTCGGGGCGAGATGAGCGTCGCCGCCCTCGCGGCGCAGACGGGCATCAGCGCGAGTCACCTGAGCGAAATCGAGCGCGGCCTGCGGCTTCCCGAGCCGCACGAACTCATCGCCCTTGAGTCCCTTCACGGTGGTAGGCTCCTGCACGTTGTGGTCCCCATCATCGTGAAGGGAGGTGACGCGTGAACGGCTGGAAAGGCGTCCTTTGGACACTCGGCGTGGTCGCTGCGTGGGGCTTCGTCTCCGCGCTGGCGACCTTCAAGTACGACGTGTTCAACATGACGGGCGAGAACTGGCAGACGGTCGTGGTCGCCATCATCAGCGGCCTCGGCGTCTTCGCCACGAACTGGCTCGCCCCATGGGTGACCCGCTACGGCATCAGGAGCAAGGGAGGCGAATGAGTTTGAAGTGGCAACCGTTGGAGGCGCAGATGACGCCTGAACAGTGGGAAGCTCGGTGGCGGGCGCGCAGGGAGCGCGAGCGGCTGTCTCGCGCCCGCCGCGAGCGGAGGCGGCGACGCGTCGGCGGCATCGCGGTGTTCTGCCTCGCCACCTTCACCGTCCTGTACCTGAGCGCGCACGTCGTGGTGAGCCTGTTGACTCACTGACGCTCGCGCTGACACGATGAACCTGCGGCAGTAAACGATAGTCAAAGGAGGCACCTTGGCGAAGACGACCGAACCCACCCCCGAAGCGGCACCCATCGCGACTCTCGGGCACGACCCCTCGCTGAACATCCACCAGCGATTGCTGTTGGTGGCGACCGAGGCGAGTTACGTCCAGAAGAAGGGCCGCGCGACCGCAGGCGGGACCTACAACTACGCGAAGCATGACGACGTGATGGCTGCCGTCCGACCCGCGCTCATCAGGTACGGCGTCGGGTGGTCCATCACCGTCAACCCCGAACTGTCCGCTTCCGAATCGGCGGGCAAGACGAAATCCGGGGCCGAGCAAACGATGTGGACCCTGTGGGCTGACGTGACGTTCTACAACGTCGACAAGCCCGAGGACAGCATCACCGCCCGCTTCGTCGGGGAAGGCATCGACACGGGCGACAAGGCGACGGGCAAGGCGCTCAGCTACATGACGAAGAACGCCTTGCTCAAGACGTTCCTCATCGAATCGGGGGACGAGGCCGACAACGAACACGCCGGGGCCGAACGGGGCGCACGCAACGCGCCGCGCCGCAACTCGCCCGCGCCCGCGCCCGCGGGCAACGGCGAACCGCCCTCCGCTACGGCGACCTTCCTGCGACAGTTCTGGGCCGTCGCGCGCAGCAACAAGCTCGGCGAGGACACGATTCACCGCTGGTTCAAGCGCAACCTGTCGCTCGACTCGACCAAGGCCGCGAGCGTCGACCAACTGAAGGTCGCGACCGAATGGGCACGGAAGTCGGGTGACGCGCAACGCAAGCTCGGCAGCGAAGTGCAGGCGAGCGGCATCGTGCCGACCGACGTGATGGCCCACGCCGCCGAAGCGTTCGGCGTCCAACACCTCGACGAACTCACGCTCGACGAGTACGCCGCGCTCATCGGCTGGGTGAGCGGCCTTGCCGATGAGAACGTCCCCTTTGGGGGCGACGATGACATCCCCTTCACCACAGGCGAACCTGACGACCAAGGAGGAACGACGTGAACGACACGTACCGCATCGAACTCGACTTGCCCCACGGGCACGTCGCCGCCGAAGGCGACGCGGCGACCGTGAGCGTGATTCTGCGCGCCTCGCTGACGTGCCTCGAACAAGGCATCGAAGCACCTGCGCCCGTCGCGCGGAAGGCGCGTAGAACGCGCGACACGTCGCGCAACCCTGACAGCCGCCTGCAGAAGGCGTTGCAGGACTGGTTGCTCGCCACCTTGCCCGCGACCGAGGCTGACGCGCGTGATGTCGTCGACCTCACCACCGCCGCGCCTGTCAAGGCGTCACGCGCCTCGGTGAGCGACGCGCTCGCGTACCTCATCGAGAAGAAGAAGGTCGCCCGCGTCCGTGTCGGGATGCGCTTCCACTACTTCCTCGCGGGCGTCGACCCGCAGACGACCGTCGGCGACTTCACCGCCACCATCGTTGCGGGTGAGGGCGTCGTCAAAGGCAAGGTCTGACGACCGGGGGGCGGGGCGTCGCGCACGTCCCGCCCCCTTCACCTCGAAGGGGAGCCATGACCACCTCGGCCATCATGTGGGTCTGCATAGGATTCTCAGTCGTCTGCCTCATCGGGCTGGCGCTCGCGCTGTACTGGAGGAACCGATGAACGCGCAAGGCAACCTGTTCCACGAACTGTTCGACCGCCCGTTGAGCGAAGCCGAGAAGGTGCGCGGCGAAACGCTCGCGGAGTCTCACCTGCTGTCGTGGCGCGACCGCGCGGACGAGTGGGTGCGCGAACGTGTCGGCTGTGACTTCACCAGCGAAGACATCCAGAAGGACATCGGGCAACCGACCGACGAGGACGGCAGGCCGACGAACAACGGCGTGGGAGGCTACATCGCTGGCCTCGCGCGTCGCGGCATCACCGTCAAGGTCGGCTGGACCAAGAGCGAACGCGTCACGAATCACGGGAGCGACCTTCGCGTGTGGCGCATCGTGCGGGCACCCGATGCTTGAACGGGACATCCAACACGAGGTCGTCAAGGCCCTCGGCAAACTCGGCTTCATGGTCGCCGAGGTGCAGTCGACGCGCGCCTACCGTGGCGACCCCGCCGCATCGCGCACGACGCCGGGCTTCCCCGACCTCGTTCTCATCGGGCATGGCCGAGTGAACCTCTGGGAGTTGAAGCGCCCGGGCGAGAAGCTGAACCCGCGACAGGTGAAGTTCCACGCCGGGGCGATGGCGCATGGCTACTTCATCCCGGTCGTGTCGTCGCTCGACGACGCCCTGCTGTACTACGAGAAGCAACTGACGCGCGCCTACAAGTGCCCTCGATGCGGATACGCGACGAGGTGAGGCGCGTCGACGCGCGAACAACGCGTTAGAACGCGCGGTGGCGCGACGGGACGTGTCGACGCATGTACTACGTCGCAGGCGTCACCCCCGCCGTCACCGTCGATTTCCGAAGGAGGAACGAATGAAGGTCATCGTCACGGTGCGTTTCGACCGACTCACCATGCCCGCAGTCCCCGACGCCCTCATGGGGCGGGTGCCGCCCGGCCTGTGCATCAGCAAGGACTTCGACGACGTTGAGGAAGCGAGTGCGTTCATGGGCCGGGTCAACGTCGCGGTGAGCGAGGCGTTGCGCGAGGTCGCAGCCTCATCGAGTAGTTGAGGCACGTCGACGACGCGGCCTGATAGGGTCGACACAGGCGAAGACGAGGGAGCGGCGATGGCACAATGGGTCCGGGTCGATTGCGACCTCCTCGACCACCCTAAGTTCCAAGTCCTCGCGGAAGACCTCGACGACGATGAAGGCGCGGCTGCGCTCGCCCTGTTGCAGACGTGGCTCTGGTTCGCCGAGGTCGAACCGTCAGGACGGGTCGAGGGGCGCGCCTTGCGCGCGTTCACGAGGTTGCTCGGGAAACGCACGGGACGGGACGGCAACAGTGTCGTCGCCGCCCTCGTTGCAACTGGGTTCCTCGACGCGGGGCGAAGCGACGACGAGTGGTCGTTCCTCGAGGTCCACGATTGGGCGCAGTACAACGGCATCCTGTGGGAACGACGACTGTTGAAGCGTCAACAGAAACGCATCGAGCGCGCCCACGCGACAGGCGACAACGAAGGCGACAACAGGGCGACAACGAGGCGACAGATTGAACGTGATTCGACGACAACAGGGCGACACGAAGGCGACTCTCGCGTGGGCGCGCTAACGGTTAACGAAGAACGTTCAACGAAAGAACAGAAACCCCTTAAGGCGAGCGACATCGACAACGACTTCGAGTTCTGGTGGGTCGAGTACGGCAAGGTCGGCAGCAAGGCCGATGCGCGCAAACTCTACGGGTGGTGGCGTGAACACGGGGCGACGCGCGACGACCTGTTCCTCGCCGCTCACGGCTACAGGTCGCACTGTGAGGCGACCGATTGCAAGATGAAGCACGCGCGCACCTTCCTCGCCAAAGACCCGAACCGCTGGAAGGAATGGGCCGAGGGCGAGGAACACGGCGGCATGGACGTGCGCGGCACGCGGCGGCTGAGCGACGTGATTGAGGCAGGCATCGACATCTTCGGAGGCGACCATGAACGAACTCCTAGACTCGGACCCGCAGCGAATCCTGAAGGCGGTCAAGCTCCTCGCCGCGGCCTTCCCTCGGGCGGCGTGGAGGCCGGAGAGTGACGCCGCCTACAGCATGGCGCTCATCGACTCGGGGGCGACGCCCGAGGAGGTCAACGCGGCGGTGCGGACGCTGATTCGCACCGAAGAACAGTTGCCCAGCGTGGCGACCATCCTTGAGGCGGTCGCGGGTCATCGACGCGACGACGTGCAACAGGCGTGGCGTTGTCCGTCGTGCGGCTCGGACAAGGTGGCCGTCCTCGACTCGACCCCGGTACTGTGCTTCGACTGCGACTGGCAACCCGATGGAGGGACGACGTGACCGAGAAGAAGATGACACTCACCCAGCAACGCGACGAGTGGCGCAACCTCGCCCTGCAGGAGCGCGAACGCGCGAACGAGGCCGAGGTGATGCGCGACACCTACAAGGCCGACCTCTACCGCGCCGACGCCGAACTGAAGAGTATGCGTTCGTGGGCAGACCGCTGGGAGCGGTGGCGTGGCGACGGCGTGTTCGTGACCGTTCTCATCGTCGTCGGCTCCATCTTCCTGTTCCTCGTCACCCGTTGACGTGACAACGCGACGGCTGCGGCAGTAGCATGGGTCGCGGTCACGCTGAAGGCGAGCGGGTGACCCGCCGCCACTCTGAGAAGGAGGACATATGGCGCAGGCCGAGCGGTGGCGCAGCCGCATCGTGAAGACGGCTGAGGAAGACCCCGAGCAACTTCTCGCCAACCCCCTCAACTGGCGAATCCACCCCAAGCACCAGCAGGACGCGCTTGAAGGCGTCCTCGACGACGTGGGTTGGGTGCAGAACGTCATCGTCAACGAGCGCACCGGGCACGTCATCGACGGTCACCTGCGCATCACACTCGCCATTCGCGAGGGACAACCCAAGGTCCCGGTCGTCTACGTCGACTTGTCCGAGGACGAGGAACAGCTTGTCCTCGCCGCGCTCGACCCCATCGCCGACCTCGCCGTGGCCGACGCCGACAAGCTCGAAGAACTCCTGCACACCATCACCACCGACAACCCCGCAGTCCAAGAGATGCTGAGGGAACTCGCGAAGAACGCGGGCATCGAGGCGACCGACATCTTCGAGGACTTGGTGGGAGGCGGCGACGACTTCGCGGGCACTGAGGTGACGTGGGAGGTGGTCGTGCCCGCCCCCAGCCCCGGCGACCGGGATGCGGTGGTCGACTTGCTCAAGGACAACGGCTGGGAGGCGACGGTGCGGACGGTGCGGCCATGAGCGACGAGCCGAGCCTGTTCGAGCCGGGGCCGATGGAGCGGGCCTACCGCCTGCAGGCCTTCGCCTCGACCGAGCGAGAGCAGCGCGAGCGGATGGTGAGCCGCCATCCCGAGAACGCCGACTACTGGCACGCCCGAGTGGCTGAGGCTGAGCGCGCCGTCGACGACGCGGACGCGCTCATCGGGTACTTCGCCGCGACGCTCCAGACGTGACTATGCACGCTGCATCAGTTCTATGTGGACGAACAACCGTTCGCGTCCGTTGCCTGTCCAGACGGCACACGGTTTCGCCCGTGGTCGACGGCCACAACGAACGCAATATGGACACACGCTGGGCGTGTACCAGCGTCGGGAATCGTGTGGTGGGCGCGGTGGCGCGTTCCGTCACCTGACGACAGGAGGCAACCGTGGCGCAGGAAGAAATGTTCGACCGCACGCCCGAGGAACGTCTGCTTGAGGTGCGCCAGAAGCTGGTCGCCGAGGTCGAGCGGCATCAGAAGACCCTCGACGGCGCGGCGGCGAAGCTCGCCAAGGCGGCTGCCCTGCTCAACCTGTTCGACGACGGTTGCCGGGGCCTCGGGATGCGCGCCGAGGTGTTCGCCGTGACCGACGCCCTTGAGGCGCAGTTCGACGAGACGACCGACGACGACGCTCCCGAGGTCGACCCCGACACGGGCGAAGTGCTGTGACCGCAGAACTCTGCTGCGTGTTCCCGTTCTGGTCGCAAAGCGACGCCATGAACTGGGACTCGAACTACGCCTACCTGCGCCGCATCCTCCCGGTGATGTCCGAGCAGATGCCCGATTGGCTGTGGCTAGTGATGTGGCCCCAGCGCAGCAAGGGCGCGGACAAGTGGCGCTACGCCGACGACGGCCTGTGGTCCGACCGCATCGTGCCCTTCCCGTGGCCCTACGACACCGCCATGAGGTCGAGCGTGCTGGGATGGGACAGCGACAGGTTCAAGCTCCTCGACGCGCAGGGCGTCACGGTGTACTGGATGCACCAAGTCGAGTCGGCCCTTCAGGTCAAGTACGGCTACGCGGGGTCGTTCAACACCAACGCCCACCCCGCCTGTGTCGCGCAGCAGCACTACATCATCCACGAGTCGTTGCCGTACCCGTTCGAATCCCAGCTGCCTCGCCTCTGGGCGCAGATGGGCGGGACGCTCGCCGCCGACCGCGTCGTCTTCAACTCCAAGCACTGTTACCGCATGGCCGAGGAGTCGTTCGGCAAGTTCATGAACGGCAAGACGCTGCAACGCATCGCCGACAAGTCGCAGGTGTTGCCCTTCGGCCTCGTCGACCCAAAGCTGTTCGACGTCGACATCCGACCGCACGACGTGCCCGTGGTCGTCTACAACCACCGCTTTGAGAACTACAAGCAACCGCAACTCACCGCCGACGCGTTGACCGAGATGAAGCGACGCGGGCACAAGTTCGAAGTGTGGGTGACGCAGTACGTGGGACAGGAAATCAAGTCCTTCCCCGTCGACAAGGTGGTGGGCGACCCCGACCAGCGCAAGTACATCCAGAACATCGCCGTCCCCGGCCTCAACGTCATCAACTCGCTGCACGAGACGTTCTGCATCTCGATGCAGGACAGCATCGCCCTCGGGCAACTGATGGTCGCGCCCAACGCCGTGACGTTCCCTGAGTTGGTGCCTGACGGTTACCCGTTCCTGTTCAACGATGAGAAGGAACAGGTCGCCATGCTCGACCACATCTTGTCGACGTGGCCGAAGGAGTATGAGGAGTGGTCGCCTCGCCTGCGGGCCTACGCGCGCGAGGTTTGCGCCCTCGACTCGTACTGCGCCGCGTACAGCGAACTCCTCCAGCGCGAAGCCTTGGTACCGCGCAAGGCACAGGCGAAGGAGAAGAACCGCGTCAAGATTGAGAAGGCAATCGACTCGCTCAGTCTCGGCGACCACGCCGTGGCCGAGCTTGCGGGCAAGTTCCGCGCCCTCATCGGGTTGCAGTCGCAAGCAATGCCCAACCGCCGCGTCGTGCGCGAACTCGTGGACAGGGGCGCGTCGCTCGCCTTCGTGCAGAACAAGGTCGTCTTGCGTTGGGGCGGCAGGAAGTCGTGACGTGAAAGCCCGATGAACTCACGGACGCGGCAGATGCAGGAGGCCCACAAGCGCGCCACGCGCATCGCGGCGGGCGCGCGTTGCCTCCTCTGTCGGTCGCCCAAGTCGGTCGGGCGCTGCGTGCCCGCGCACTTCCCTCGGCATCGCGGCATGGGTGCGGGCCACGCGGGCTGGGGGGACGACGAATGGGTGCCCCTGTGCGGAGGGCTGAACGAGTGTCACGACCTCGTTGACGGTCGCGTGGGAACGTCGTTAGAACGTTGGGAAGCGCATGAACAGGCGAGGCGCGACGTGATGGAGCGCGCGCCTGCATGGTGGGCATCCGTGAAGGGTGAACGCTGATGGACCCAGAGAAGATTCGGCACAAGCAGGACATCGCCGCGAGGCGTGCATCGGTGGCCGAGATGTGGTCGCGTCGTATCACGCAACGCGACATG
The DNA here is from genome assembly GCA_964392965.1 of uncultured Coriobacteriaceae bacterium. Lineage (GTDB taxonomy): Bacteria > Actinomycetota > Coriobacteriia > Anaerosomatales > Anaerosomataceae > CAYMSA01. The sequence goes on along the minus strand of CAYMSA010000025.1, from coordinate 11,133 downwards.
GCGCGGACGCTCAACGTGAGCGAACCGACCATCAGTCGCGACATCGCTTGGCTCCTCGAACAGTGGCGCAAGGAATCGGTGAAGAAGCTCGATGACGTGAAGGCGCGCGAGCTTGCTGACCTCGACGCGATGGAACGGGACATCGCCATGGCCCTCGTCCCGCACAAGGGCAGCACCATCGCCCTGCGGGAACGTGCGCGCCTCACCGACACTCGCCTGCGAATCAAGGAACGTCGCGCGCGCTTGCTCGGCCTCGACGCGCCGACCCGCCAAGAGGTGAGCGGCCCCGACGAGACGCCGCTGTTCGGTGACGCCGAGTCGGTGCGTTCGCACTTCGCCACGCTCATCGACTCAGCCGCCGACCGCCTCGCCCATGCCGCCGACCAAGCCTCTCGCACTTCGCCTAGCTGACCTCCCGCCCGAGGAGCGGCGACGGGTCATCGGTCGCCTCTCCTACGAGCAAGCGTTGGCCGTGTTGTACGACTGGGAGGGGACGTGGGCGCGGCCCGACCAGCGCGAACCTGAAGGCGACTGGAGGACGTGGCTCCTGCGTTCAGGCCGAGGCGCGGGCAAGACGCGCACGGGTGCCGAGTGGGTGCGGGGCAAGGTCGAGCGCAACGTCTACGGGCGTATCGCGCTCATCGCGCCGACCGCCGCCGATTGCCGGGATGTCATCGTCGAGGGCGAGAGCGGGTTGCTCGCGACCGCGCGACACGACTTCAGGCCGTCCTACATCTCGTCGAAACGTCGAGTCGAGTGGCCCAACGGCGCGCGTGCGTTCCTGTACTCGGGTGAGGAACCCGACCGCCTGCGCGGGCCGCAGCACGACGCGGCGTGGTGTGACGAGCTTGCTTCGTGGCGGCATCCCGAGACGTGGGACATGATGCGTCTCGGCCTGCGCCTCGGGCGCGACCCTCGCGCCATCGTCACGACGACGCCCCGCCCGACACGCCTCGTCCGTCGCATCGCCGAGGACCCGACGACAGTGACCACGGTCGCGTCGACCTACGCCAACCTCGCTTTCCTCGCCCATCAGTTCATCGACGACGTGGTGGGCACCTACGCAGGCACGCATCTCGGGCGACAGGAAATCTACGGCGAAATCATCGAGGACATCATCGGCGCGTTGTGGACCCGTGCCGCCCTCGACACGACGCGCCTCGAAGCCAACGAGGCCGAGAACGTGCGCGCCTCGTTGTCGCGCATCGCGGTCGCCGTCGACCCCGCCGTGACGAGCGGTGAGGCGAGTGACGAGACGGGCATCGTCGTGGTCGGGTGCAACGATTCGACGCCGCCGCACGGCTACGTCCTCGAGGACCTGAGCGGGCGCTACACGCCCGACAAGTGGGCGCGCATCGCCGTCGAGGCGTTCCATCGCTGGGGCGCTGACAGGGTGGTGGCTGAGGTGAACAACGGCGGCGACCTCGTTGAACACACCATCCGCACCGTCGACCCGAACATCTCGTACCGCAAGGTCACGGCGTCGCGCGGCAAGTGGGTGCGCGCCGAACCCGTCGCCGCCCTGTACGAGCAGAGCCGCGTGCATCACGTCGGCCTCTTCGGGCCTCTGGAAGACCAGATGTGCAACTTCACCCCCGACATGGACCGCAAGGCGTTCGGCTCGCCCGACCGCGTTGACGCCCTCGTCTGGGGCTTCACGTTCCTGCTCATCGGCAAGCGCGGGCGCAGGGAGGCGAGTTCGCGCACCGGGTGAGCCTCGTTGCCTCGCGTGACAACGCCTCGCGCCAAGCTAACGTTCAACAGGCTTTGACTCGCCGCGACTTCTGTCGATAATCGTTCCAACAGGCAACGCGCACACAGGCAACGCGCGAAGGAGGAACGACCATGGCACGACGCACCGACCCGCAACAGCACGACGTATACGCGTGGGAACGCGCTCACGTCATGCCGCACGACGAAATCGCCGACCGGGGACCCGCGCCCCGCGCCAAGGACTTCATCACTTGCCCCGCCCTGCGCGCGTGCGTCGAACTGCGCGAATGGTCGTCCGTCCACTTCGACGACCTCACGAAGGACGAACGCAAACGCTTCGTCCGCGCCGTCCGCTCCTACGACCGCAACGAATACTCGCCCGACCTCGGGTACATGACGCTCGACGAAATCGCCGCCCTCGCCGCCCGCTGCATGAAACGTTGGCACGTCGGCACCGCGCTCTACGTCGACGCGACCTCGGGACGCTCCGCTCACGCGAACGCCTACCATATGTCGTTCCCACGCTGGGCGCGCCGCCGCTCTGTCGCCCTTCACGAAATCGCCCACGTCATCTCCGACCGCTGTTGGCACACCTACTCCCATGGCCCCGAGTTCATGGCCGTCTACGTCGACCTGTGCCACACCTACATGGGACTCTCGAAACGCGAACTTCGCCGCACCTGCAAGGACTACGGCATCGTCATTCAACCCGGCGCGTACTGCTACGGCGGGCGTCACCCGCGCACCGTGACACACGAATGGAAGTGACCGACATGACGACACGAACGAACGACGACCTCGCCGCCGAAGCCCTCGCGCGCGTGTTCCTCGCCGCACAACGCAGCGTCGACGCGGGCATCCCGCCGCACGTCGCGATACGTCGCCACATCGCCGCGCTCAAGGTCGAGTGGCCCGACACCTACGACCTCATCGTCCGTCACGCCGCCCGGCAACTCATCACCGTCCTCGGCGTCGTCGACGCCGAATCCTGAGGGGAGGCATCATGCCGCACTACGTCGTCACCTTGCTCACCGACGACCGCGACCTGTCCAACGCCATCGCCGTGAGCGAGGTCTGGGCCGCGAACGTCGACGAGGCCGTGAGGACCGCGCTCGCGCAGGCCGGGGCGCAGTTCCCCGAGTTCGTCGAGCGATGCGAACGCGCGCACGTCGTCGACGACGACACCAACTCCATCGTGCGCGACATCCCGTACTCGACGCGGTTGCTGTTCATGCCTGACGGGGCGTGACAAAGGACGCGTTCTAACGCACGGTGGCGCGACGCGACACGCTCACGCATGTACCACGTCGCAGGCGTAGGGCCAACGCGTCACCGTGCATCCATCGCGCGGTGGTGACGCCTACGCACGGCGTTGTCCGACGTGACGACACACGGGCTGGTGCGTGAACGTTTACAGGCGTTGACTCCCCATCGGTGGTGTCGATAATCGTCCATGACACAGGCGAACTACGGGAGGAACGACATGACACGGGCAGGACGCACGCTCCACGAAGCTTTCGCTGCCGCGCGGCTCGTCACGCGCGGGCCTCTCGCGACGAACGACAACGGCTGGGTGACCGACCGGGACGGCGAACTTCAACTCGACGTGAACGTGGAGGGCGACCTTTGGGCCGCGCTCGAACTCGCGCACGCCGCCGTCCACCTCGCACGCGTCGACGACAACCCTCGCGTCCTCGTCTGGGCGCAACTCGCGGTGACGCGCTTCGAGCACCTCGCCGCCGACGAACTCGAACGCGAACTCGCCGACCTCACGGCGTGAAGGGAGGAACGATGTACGACGACGCGCTGATGGAAGGGCTGTGCGTGAAGTGCGGCGCGACGCGCGCCCAGTGGTTCACGAAGGGCGGGCTGTGCGATACGTGCGACGAACGACGCATCCGCGAGGAGGAGGCCGCGCATCACCGCGAGGTCACGTTGTACGCGCACTTCTGCCCCAAGTGCAACGTCGATTGCGGCGAACCCGACTTCGAACCCGACGACCCGTCCGTGGGCATCTTCGGCGCGCTGTGGGCGAACGAGTGCCCCGAGCATGGGTTGTTCACCGTCTACGACGACGGCGACCTCGAGTTCGAGAACGATGGGCGTCCCGCGTGACGTGACGCGCGACGACACCCGAACGACGAAACGCGGGCGCACCACGCGCCCGCTTTCGTTTGCCCTGATGCGCGACCGTGCGTAGGCACGCGGAAACACGCCCACCATCGCGTTCCACGCGCTAGACCCTTCAGCGCGACGTACTACATTCGTTCACGTATGGCCGTTCGCCACCGTGCGTTCTAACGCGCGTCCACTTGACGCGCGACGCGTCGCAGTAGCAGACTGTGCGCGATGGCGACCCTGACCGACCTTCAGCGCGCGTACAACGCCCTCAACAAGAAGGCGACGCCGTATCAGACGCTGTGGGCGTACTACGACGGCGAACAACCCCTCCGGTACGCCAACCCCAACCTCAAGACGAAGTTCCGCAAGCTCGTCGAGCATTTCACCGCGAACTGGTGCTCTGTCGTCGTCGACTCCCTCACCGACCGCCTCGACCTGTCGGGTCTGTCCCACGAGGACGAGGGGCTGGCGAACGCGCTCGCGTCGGCGTGGGACGCAGCCGAGATGGACGTGGAGGCCGAAGAGGTACACAAGGCGGTCGGCGTCACAGGCGAGGGATTCCTCGTCGCTGACGTTGACGACGACGGGACGACGGTCCTGTTCTCGAACCCGCCCGAGATATGCCACGTCTTCTACGACTCGTCCAACCCCAAGCGTAAGCTCTTCGCCGCAAAGTGGTGGGTCGACGAGTACGACGAACGCCGCTACCTCACGCTGTACTACCCCGACCGCATCGAGGACTACGTGAGCAAGCGGAAGGCCGACAACGTGCAGTCGGCCAATGCCTTCGAGTTGACCGAGGACGGCGAACGCACCAACCCCTTCGCGCCCGTCATCCCCGTCTTCCATTTCAGGCGGGACAGGCGCAGCGGCAAGGGCGAACTGCAGAACGTCATCGACCTTCAGGACGCGTTCAACAAGCTCTTTGCCGACATGATGATGGCGAGCGAGTTCGGGGCCTTCAAACAACGATACGTCATCAGCAACGCCGACACCGCGACACTCAAGAACGCGCCCAACGAGATATGGGAGATTCCTGCTGGTGAACCGGGAGAACAGCCGACTACGGTGGGCCAGTTCGACGCCACGGAACTCGCGAACTTCACCGCGGCGATGGACTTCGTGGCGAACAAGGTGGCTGTCGTCACACGGACCCCGAAGCACTATCTGCTCGCGACGGGCGGCGACCCTTCGGGCGAAGCGTTGCTCGTTGCCGAGTCGGGGTTGGTCAAGAAGGCGACGAGCTATCAGCGACGACTCGACCCCGTGTGGGTCGAGGTCGCGACGTTCCTGCTCGCGCGCGGCGGCTACACGACCGACCGCGCCTCGGTCAAGGTGACGTGGGACGACGCGCGCACCGTGCAACCGATTGCCGAGGGTCAGGCGCGGCAACTCGCCATCGCCGCAGGTATCCCGCTGGAGTTCTGGCTTGAGCATCGTGAGGGCTGGACGCCCGACGAAGTGAAGGACATGAACGAGGCTGCCGCCGAGGCGCAGGCGAAGCAATCGCTGAGCATGGGCGAGGCGATGGTGCGCGCGATGCGCGACTTCAACGGCGGCGGGAACGGCACGATGCCCGAGGAGGAAGGCGTTGCCGCTCCAACGGTGCCAGCAGGAGGGTAAGCCGGGCTGGCGGTGGGGTGAGGCGGGGACGTGTTACGTCTACACCCCCGGCGTCGCATCGTCAGAGGCAATCGCCAAGAAACGCGCGATGGCACAGGCCGTCGCCATCTCCCGTTCACAGAAGTCTGAGGGCAAGAAGCCCGACCTCGAGGTGTGACCGTGGCTGAAGTCGCCCGCGTCATCGCCATGGCCCGCGAGTTCAAGGCCGACCTCGCGCGTCGCGAGTCAACGAACGTCGCGGCGATGGCGACGCGCTACAGGTCGGTCGTCAAGGCGCTTGAGGGGAACATCGAAGCCCTCGCCGCGCGCCTCGCCCACGAGAAGGAACTCGGCATCATCCCCACCAAGGGCGCGCTCTACCGCATGAACCGCTACGCCGAGTTGCAGGCCCAGATGGCGCAGGAGATGAAGGCGTACAACGCGTGGGCCAAGGCGAAGGTCGAGGCGACGCGACAGGACATGGCGGGCATGGGCGTCAAGCACGCCGACGCGCTCGCGAAGGCGTCGGGCCTGCGCGCGTCGTTCGACAAGCTCCCGAAGGCGAACATCGAACAGATGGTGGCGCAGTTGACCGCCGACGCTCCCCTCGGGAAGTTACTCCTCAGGGCATACGGTGATACCGCCGATGAAGTCGCCAATCGCCTCTTGCAGGGCATCGCCCTCGGGCAATCGCCGCGCGCCGTTGCCGAGAACGCCGCGAACGCGTTGGGCATCAACCTCGACCGCGCCCTGACTATCGCTCGCACCGAGACGTTGCGCGCGTACCGCGAGCCGCAGCTTCAGCGTTTCACGCAACTCGGCATCCTTGAGTACAAGCGCATCGCTACTCACGACGACCTCACTTGCATCGGTTGCCTCGTCGAGGACGGCGAAGTGTACTCGTCGCCTGACGGGTTCGACGCGCACCCGAACTGCCGCTGTACGGCGGTGCCCATCGTCCCCGGAGTCGAGACGCCCGCGTGGCAGAGCAGCGAAGACTGGTTCGGGAGCCTGAGTGACACGCAGCAGCTTGCCATGATGGGGCCGGGAAGGTATGAACTCTATTCGACGGGACAGGTCGGTTGGTCTGACCTCAGCGCGAGGACGTGGAACGACACATGGGGCGGGGCGATAGGCCCAGCGAGCGTGTCAGACCTTCGCGCAATCGCCCAAGCCGCCGCGAAGGTGGCGTGACTCAGGAGGCCGTGATGGCAAAGAGCGCCAACGACGATGCGAACAACGCGCAGGGGACGCCGCCCGAGGGCGGCGACGGCGCGCAGGGCGACGATGGCGCGAACGACGCGCAGGGCGCACCCGAGAGCATCGAGGCGTGGCTCGAGGAGCACGACACCGATGGCGTCGTCGCGTCTCTGGTCGAGGCGAAGGTCCAGAAGTTGATGACCGCGCTCCAGCGCGAGCGCGAGAACAACAAGACGCTCGGTGCCCAGTTGCGTGAAGCGGCGAAGAACATGCCGAGCGACGACCTCAAGAAACAGTTGGAAGCAATCGCCGACGAGCGTGACGCTGCGGTCAGGCGTGCGGACTTCTACTCACTGGCGGTGGCGGCTGGGTGCTCGAACGTCGACGCCGCGTACCACATCGCTGTGGGGGAAGGCGCGTTCGACGCGTCAGGCAGGCCGAACATCGAAGCCGTGAAGGCGAAGGTGCCTGAACTGTTCGGCCAGAAGCTGACGCCGGGAACGACGAACGCCGGTCGCGGGGCGGGTCAGAAAGCCCCGTCGACCAAGACGATGAACGACCTCATCCGTGAGGCGGCGGGCGTCAAAGCCTAGCCTGCCGAGGAAGGAGCAGCAACGCCATGGCTTTCATCACAGCATCAGGGGCCGCAGCCCTCGTCCCCGAGGACTACGTGCGCGAAATCCAGAAGTCGCTCGACGAGGGCGGCTCGAAGGCGCTGACGCGCATGAAGCG
>CAYMSA010000025.1:2007-3665 GCA_964392965.1 uncultured Coriobacteriaceae bacterium | reverse complement strand
TTCGGCGTCACCCTCGACGCCGCCATCTTCCACGGCACGAACGCGCCCGCCGCGTGGCCGGACGACATCCTCACCGCCGCGACCGCTGCCGGGAACGTCGTCGCGCTCGGCACGGGCGACGACATCTACGACGACCTGCTCGCCCCCGGTGGCGTGTGGTCGACCGTCGAGGATGACGGGTACGTGGTCGACGGCGCGGTGGCGGTGCCCTCGATGCAGGCCGAGCTTCGCGGCCTGCGCGACGAAAACGGGCAGCCCATCTTCAAGCGCGAGGGCGTGCAGGGCCAGACGGTCTACACGGTCGACGGCGTGCCGCTCGACTTCATCCGCACGGGTGCGCTCGACGACACCGCCGCCCTCATGGTCGCGGGTCAGTGGGACAAGCTGGTGTACTCGATGCGTCAGGAGATGACGTACACCATCCTCACCGAGGCCGTCATTCAGGACCCCGACACCGGGGCCATCGTCTACAACCTCGCGCAGCAGGACATGGTCGCCCTGCGGTGCGTGATGCGTCTCGGCTGGCAGTGCCCGAACCCCATCAACCGGATGCAGCCGACCGCTGCGAATCGCTACCCGCTGGGCGTCCTCACGCCTGCCGCTGGCAGCGGTTCCTGAGTCGAGGCATAACGGTGCGCCGCGCCGTGAGGACGACGACGGTCGTTGACCGTCAGTCGATGTATCGCCCTGCGGGTCAGGGCTACCAGTGGGGTTTCCCCATTGACTTCACGGCGTGGCGCACTCATTTCCTCGACCACCTCGCGCCCATTTACCTCGCCCTGCCCGACGACTGGCGAGGCAGGTTCTGGGTACGCACCGACCCGAAGGTGAAGTCGGCCCCGTCGCTCGACGAGATGTGTGAGCGCGCACTTCGGTGGGGCATCGACCCCTCGCCGTGCGCTCGCGTTCCACTCGGCTCGGGGCCGCTCGCCTGTTCCGCCTACAGCGACCTCGTGGTCGGGAGTCGCCGCCGCCGCCCGCTCATCCTCATGGAACACGGCTGCGGCCTGTCGTTTCCCGAACACGTACCGGGTTACGCGGGCGGGAGGGGCTGGCGCGGGCGCGTCGGCCTGTTCCTCGCGCCGAACGAACTCACGGCGGTGAAGACGCGCGCGACGTACCCGACAGCGCCGCAGCTCGTCATCTCGACCCCGAAGCTCGACGAGTGGTGGGCGAAGCCCAAGAGGAAGACGCGACGCAAGAAACCCGTCGTCGCCATCAGCTTCCATTGGCGCGGCGAACGCGTCTGCCCCGAGGCGGGCACCGCCCTCGACCACTACAAGGACGACCTCAACCTGCTCACCGAGGAGTTCACCGTCCTCGGCCACGGTCACCCAAAGATTGCCCACGAACTCGTCAAGGTCTACGAGCGCGCAGGCATCGAGTGGGTGCCCGAGTTCGACGACGTGCTGAAGCGTGCCGACGTCTACGTGAACGACGCCTCCAGCACTCTCTACGAGTTCGCTTCCCTCGACCGCCCCGTTGTCGTCCTCAACGCGCCGTGGTTCAGGCGCACGGTCGACTACGGCCTGCGGTTTTGGCTGTACAGCGACATCGGCCCTCAAGTCGAGGAGCCGTCGCAGTTGGTCGACGCCGTGTGGGAGGCGTGGGAAGACCCGCCCGAGTACAAGGACAGGCGACGCGCGGCGACCGATGCG
>CAYMSA010000025.1:0-1907 GCA_964392965.1 uncultured Coriobacteriaceae bacterium | reverse complement strand
CCCATCGGCCTCCTGTTCATCGACGCCGACCACAGGTACAAGTACGCGAAGCGCGACTACGACGCGTGGCACGGGTTCGTCCCTGTCGGCGGTTGGCTGGCGATGCACGACTACAGCCCGAAGTACGGCGTGAAGCGACTCATCGACGAGGTGATTCTGCCGAGCGGGCTGTGGGAAGAGGCGCGCGTCGACGGTCGCCTCTGGTCGGCGCGTCGAGCGAGGAGGTGAGGCATGAGCGCATCGGATGAACAGGTCGCCCGCGTCAAGCGGCTCTGCTCCATCGAGGCGGGAGACACGACCTACACCGACGAGGTGGTGGCCGAGTACATCGAACGGCACCCGCTCATGGACGAGGACGGCTACGAGCCTGACGACAACCTCTGGACGCCGACCTACGACACGTACCTCGCCGCGTCGGACATCTGCGAGGAGAAAGCCGCTGCCCTCTCGGGCAACTTCGACTTCAGCGCGGACGGGGGGAGCTACACCCGCTCGCAGGAGTTCGAGCACTGGTCTCGGCTGTCGAGCCGCTACCGCTCGCGTCGCGCCATCACGAGCGTCGCGCTCCAGTCGAGTCGTCCCTACGTGCTGCGCGTCGACGAGGAAGACGACGAGGGCACGTCGACCGAGGACATCGGCTCGGGGTCCTGAGATGACCTATGCACGCTGTATCGGTTCCATGAAAGCGAACCCGTGTTCGCGTCCGTTGTCTCGGAAGGCGGCGCACGGTTTCGACGGTGGTCGACGGCCACGACACGCGCAATATGGACACACGTTGACGCACGCCCAGCGCGCCACCGTCGTTCCACCGCGCGGTGGCGCGATTTGACGAGGAGGCGCGCGGATGAGCAAAGCGTTCACCTCGGACGAGTTGGCAAGGATGCAGGCCGCGCAGTCCGACCACATGATGGACACCTGTCAGCTTGGCACTAAGACAGAATCTCAGTCGACCTCGGGCCATGTCAGCGCGACCTTCACCTACAGCGGTTCGCTCGCCTGCGGGTTCTCGGCCAAGGGCAGCAAGGTCGCCGAGCGTCCTGACGGCTCGCCCGTCTTCAGCGACGCCGCCCTGCGCCTCCCGCTCGGCACCGCCGTGACCGCCACCGACCGCGTGAAACTGACCCACCGCTTCGGCGTCGCACTCAGCCCCGAAGAGGAGTGGGATGTGGCGGGTGAACCTGCGCGCGGTCCCTCGGGCATCGTCGTGCCGCTCAACAAGGTGGAAGCCTGATGGTTGCCGCAGGCACCGCCGTCCGCGTCGAGGTCGTGGGCGAGAAGGAATTGCGTCGCAAACTTGACCGCGCAGGGGGCGACTCGCTCAAGGCGATGGGCGAGGGCTTGGAGCTTGGCGCTCAGGTCATCGTCGGCGCGGCCATCCAGAACATTCGAGACAAAGACATCATCGACACGGGCACCCTGATGAACTCGGTGCAGTCGTGGCGTCCGTTGTACGAGGGCAAGAACGTCAGCGTCGACATCGGCACGCCAATCGAGTACGGCACCTACCACGAGTTTGGAACCGTCTACATGGGAGCGCGCCCATGGCTCAGGCCAGCGTTTGACGAGAATATCGACAAAGCTCGCGCCGTCGTGGGCGCATCGTTGCAGCGGCGACTCGACAGTATGAAGGGGAGCGCGACGTGACCGTCCTCGACGACATCTTCACCGCCCTCACCGACCACGCCTCCCTCGCCGCCTACGTCGAGGAACGCGTCTACCCAGCGAATCGACCGCCCAAGTCGGGCTTCCCTTGCGTGACCTACTTCCGCGTCGACCACCCTCACGCCGAGACGCAGACGGGTTGCACGATGTCTTGGCCGCGCTACCAGTTCGTCGCGTGGGCCGAGGACCCCGACACCGCCGAGGACGTTGCGCTCGCGCTCAAAGGGGCTATTCGCACCATCCCC
>CAYMSA010000024.1:0-23131 GCA_964392965.1 uncultured Coriobacteriaceae bacterium | reverse complement strand
CAACGGAAAGCTCATCCACGGCCGCCTTCATACGCAGCAGCGACTCGATACTTCCACAAGGTGAGCGGGTCTCGCTCGCCGAGGCACAGGAGCTGGCGGACGCGCGCATCGTGTTCCCCGCAGACTCGGTGACCGGCAGCGTCTCAGAGGTGGTCATCATCAAGGGCTCGGAGGCGACAGCCGGTGTGGGCATGCAGTTCGAGTCCGGCATCGTCATGCTCGCCGGTCCGTTGGATGAGAACGCGGCGGTGCCGGACTACAAGGCGCTTCTGGCTGCCGAGGAGGCCGACGGGGTCGTCTTCACGGACGGAAGAGCTCATCCGGGTGAAGTGGTGGAGATCAACGGTCATGAGACGTGTGTGTGCCCGGCGGGAGTGCAGTATTTCGAAGGCGGTTCACTGAAGGGTACGACCTATGAGCTTCCCTCGGTCGTGATGTGGTATGCAGACGGCATCACGTACTTCTTGAGTTCCGACACTCAGCCGGTAGACGCTCTGGTTGCGATCGCAGAGTCGATGGAATAGAGGCTGACGTCTCAAGACGCGCTGAGACGAACCCGCTCACCCGGTTGCCCGCATCCGGTACACTAGACCCTCCGAGAACCGCTACCGGAAGGTCATGAAGCGTGAACGCACGCGCACCCAAAGGCACCGCAGACATGCTGCCCGACGTGGCTCGCGCCTGGGAGCACCTGCAGCGCACCGCCCAGGAGCTCTTTGCCCGCTACGGCTACGAACCCATCTACACACCGATCTTCGAGCACACCGAGGTCTTCACCCGGGGCATCGGTGAGGCCACCGACATCGTCTCCAAGGAGATGTACACGTTCGAGGACAAGGGCGGCCGCTCGATCACGCTGCGCCCCGAGGGGACCGCGAGCGTCGTGCGATCGACGCTCGAGCACACGCTCACGGCCAACGGCGCGCAGGCGAAGCTCTACTACGCGGGGCCCATGTTCCGCTACGAGCGGCCACAGAAGGGCCGCATGCGTCAGTTCTGGCAGATCGGCGTGGAGCTTCTGGGCGCAGCGGAACCCACAGCCGATGCCGAGGTCATCGCACTGCTCGTGCGCTATTACGAGACGCTGGGTCTGCCGCGCGAGAGCATGCGCATACTGTTGAACACGATGGGCGATGAGCACTGCCGCCCCGCCTATCGTGACGAGGTCGCGGCGTTCATCGGCGACCATGCGGACGGCCTCTGCGAGGAGTGCCGACGTCGCGCCGACACGAACCCGCTGCGTGCGTTCGACTGCAAGAATCCCGGGTGCCGGAAGATCATGGCCGAGGCGCCCATCCTGCGCGACCGTCTCTGCGAGGCGTGCGCCGCGCACTACGCCGCGGTCAAGGCGCATCTTGATGAGCTCGGCATCCCGTACGTTGAGGACTCCTCACTCGTGCGCGGTCTCGACTACTACACGCGTACGGTCTTCGAGATCCAGGTGGATGCCGGCCTCGGTTCGCAGAACGCCATCGGCGGCGGCGGGCGCTACGACCGGCTCATGCAGGAGTACGGCGGTCCGTCCACGCCCGGGCTCGGCTTCGCGCTCGGCTTCGAGCGCACGCTGCTTGCGCTTGAGGCCGCGGGCGTCACGGTTCCCGCGCTGCCGAGAGCCGAGGTCTACGTGGCCCGGGTCGACGATAGCGTGACCGGCGCGGCGTTCGCGCTCGCGCAGGCGCTCCGGGACGCGGGTGTGGCGACCGAGCTCGACCACCAGGCGCGCAGCCTGAAGTCGCAGTTCAAGCAGGCGGACCGGCTCGGCGCCCGGCTTGTCGCGGTCGTCGGGCCCGACGAGCTCGCATCCGGCGACATCACGCTCCGGGACATGAGCACGAAGCAGGAGACGCGCGTGCCGCTCGTCACCGCCGCTCACGCGGTTCGGGTGGCGCTCGGCTGAGGACGATGTTCGTACGGACGCCCGACGGCGGGCATCCGACACCGGCTAGGAGGAGACAGATGCTCGACGCACGATACTCCATGCGCTCACACGTGGGTGGCGCGTTGCGCGCCGCTGACGCCGGGGCGACGGTCCGCCTGGCTGGCTGGGTCCATCGGCGCCGCGACCACGGCGGACTGATCTTCATCGACCTGCGTGACCGCGAGGGTCTCGTGCAGTGCGTCTTCGATCCCGACGTCTCCGGTGCCGCCTTCGCGCTCGCCGAGCGCGTGCGTCCCGAGTGGGTCGTGGAGCTCTCGGGCACGGTTCGTATGCGGCCTGAGGGCGCCGAGAACCCGAACGTGGCCTCGGGCCAGGTGGAGGTCGTCGTGGCCGAGGCGCGGGTGCTCAACACCGCCGAGACGCCGCCGTTCGAGCTCGACTCGGCAATGGACACCGACGAGACGCTGCGTCTCAAGTACCGCTACATCGACCTGCGCCGCCCCGAGATCCTGAGCGCGCTGCTCCTGCGCGACCGGGTCACGCAGCGCTTCCGCAAGGAGCTCGAGCGCGCGAGTTTCGTGGAGGTCGAGACGCCGATCCTCACGAAGTCCACGCCGGAGGGCGCGCGCGACTTCATCGTGCCGAGCCGGCTCTCGCCGGGCGACTTCTACGCGCTGCCGCAGTCGCCGCAGCTCTTCAAGCAGCTGCTGATGGTGGCCGGCCTCGAGCGTTACTACCAGATCGCGCGCTGCTTCCGCGACGAGGATCTGCGCGCCGATCGTCAGCCTGAGTTCACGCAGGTCGATATCGAGATGTCGTTCGTGACGATGGACGACGTCCTCGGCATGCTCGAAGAGGTCATGCACGCTGTCATGAAGGAGGCCGACGTCGACCTCCCCGTGCCCCTCCGGCGCATGACGTACGCCGAGGCGATGGACCGCTTCGGCTCGGACCGTCCCGACCTGCGTTTCGGCCTCGAGCTCTCGGACGCCTCGGCGGTGTTCTCGGCCTCCGAGTTCAAGGTGTTCGCCGGCGCGCTCGCCGGTGGCGGCGTCATAAAGGCGATCAACGCCAAGGGCGCGGGCGACTGGAGCCGGAGCCGCATCGACGCGCTCAACCAGCTCGCCATCGACTCCGGAGCGAAGGGCCTCGCATGGATCGCGTTCCCCGCGGAGGGCGGCGTGCGCTCGCCGATCGCGAAGTTCCTCACCGATGCCGAGATGGCCGCACTCCAGGACGCGCTCGGTGTCGAGCCGGGCGACCTGGTGCTCATGGTCGCCGACGCGCACGACCTCGCCTGTGAGGTGCTCGGCACGCTGCGTCTCCACCTCGCCGACGAGCTCGGTATCGAACGCCCGGGCTATGCCGCTCTGTGGATCGTGGACTTCCCGATGTTCAAGTACGATGCCGAGGAAGGCCGCTGGACGGCCAACCACCATCCGTTCACGCGCCCCTTCGACGAGCACGTCGATCTCATCGAGACGGATCCCGGCGCGGTGCTGTCGTACTCGTACGACCTCGTCATGAACGGTCTCGAGATCGGCGGTGGCACGCTGCGCATCCACGATGCGGCGCTCCAGCAGCGAGTGCTCGCGTTGCTCGGCCATGACGCCGCGGAGGCACAGGAGCGCTTCGGCTTCCTGCTCGACGCGCTCACCTTCGGCGCACCGCCGCACGGCGGCATCGCGCTCGGCCTCGACCGGCTGGTCATGGTGCTGGCGAAGAAGGCCTCGATCCGGGACGTCATCGCATTCCCCAAGACGTCATCGGGGTCGTGCCCGCTCACCGGCGCACCGGACGAAGTGAGCGCCCGTCAGCTCCGTGACGTGCACCTGCGGCGCGGGTGACCTACCGCATGAAGCGAAACTCTCCAGTGACGGCACGCACGAGCCGATACTGAGCATGTGATGACGCCCGGTGTGCCGGGTGGTAGGATGAACGTGCCTTGCCTTGCGTGTTGCCGGTGTCAGTGGTTGAGCCAACACTTCTTGATCGGGAGCCCTAGATCGTACGGGCGAGTGGTATCCCCTCCGGGGGAAGCGTGAACCCGTAGTGCGGGCACCCACCTGCTGCGGCAGGTTCACCCGGCCGGCCACGCAGGGCGAGGGTCGTCTTTTGACGCCAGTGGAGGAACCAGATGCGTAACGCAGTCGCACTGCTCGTGGTTGTGGCACTCGCGCTTGGCCTGGCCGGTTGCTCGGGTGCCGATAAGACCGCCGATACGGATCCCGTCGTCACGCCGCCTGCCGCTTCGGCTGCGCCTGCCGAGGAGCCGATCGTCGATCGCTCGGCCAACGATGACGATCTCGCGCCGGTGCTCTTTCCCGCGTTCGAAGAGACTGTGACACCCGCCACCATTCAGGACCGGCTCGATCAGGGCCGCCCGATGGTGATCTTCTTCTACGACTCCGGCCAGGACGTCACGCGTGACACGCGCGTCGAGGTCGATGCCGTCGCGGACGACTATCGCGGTCTGGTCGACCTCATCACCTACGATGTGGGCGCGACCGATCGTGCCACCAGGACCGCCTCGGTCATGTACGCGAGCGAGCTGGGTATCTCGAGCACGCCGTACGTCGTCGTCGTCGATCGGGGCGGCTTCATGACCTGGCGCTGGAAGGGGTACGTCGAGCGCGGCATCCTCGGGCGTGAGGTCGAGCGCGTGTCGAACTGACATGCGTGACCTTTTCGACGAGGAGGCCGAGGACCGGCTGGACCGGCAGGCGCCGCTTGCTGCGCGGATGCGTCCCACGACCCTCGATGAGTTCGTCGGCCAGGAGGACGCGGTCGGTCCCGGAACACTTCTGCGCACCGCGATCGAGCTCGATGCGCTCTCATCACTCATCCTGTACGGGCCCGCCGGGACGGGCAAGACCACGCTCGCCCGGATCATCGCGCGCATGACGCGCGCGTACGTCGTCGAGCTCTCGGCGGTCTCGGCCGGCGTGAAGGACGTCCGGGCCGTGATCGATCAGGCGCGCGAGCGCCTGAAGCTGAGCGGCCAGCGCACGGTGCTCTTCATCGACGAGATCCACCGGTTCAGCAAGTCCCAGCAGGACGCGCTCCTGCATGCCGTGGAAGACCGGCTCATCGTGCTCATAGGTGCGACCACCGAGAACCCCTTCTTCGAGGTGAATGCCCCGCTCATCAGCCGCTCGCGTATCGTCGAGTTCCGCGCACTGGCCGATGACGCCATCCGAGTGATCCTCGCTCGGGCGCTTGTCGACGCCGCGCGCGGGTTGGGCGGACGCGTCGAGGCGGATGATGCCGCCATCGAGCGCATCATCACGCTCGCCGGCGGCGACGCGCGCATCGCGCTCACGACACTCGAGCTCGCCGCGCAGCTCGCGGCCCCGATGGCGGGGGAGGACGGGACCCCCGGTGCGGCCGGGTCCGCTGTTCGGCCCCGTGTCACCGTGACCGACGTCGATCGGGCGAGCGCTACCCGCGCGCTTCCGTACGACAAGGGCGGCGATACGCACTTCGATGTGATCTCGGCGTTCATCAAGTCCATGCGGGGCAGCGATCCGGATGCGACCGTGTACTGGCTCGCCCGCATGGTGCACGGGGGTGAGGACCCCAAGTTCATCGCCCGGCGCATGATGATCTTCGCATCGGAGGACATCGGCCCGGCCGACCCGCAGTCGCTCCTCATGGCTCACGCCGCATTCAAGGCCGCCGAGTCCGTGGGGTGGCCCGAGGCCCGCATCATCCTCGCGCACGTTGCGATCCATCTCGCCATGGCACCCAAGTGCAACGCCGCCTACAGGGCGATCGACCGCGCACTCGCCGACGTCCGTGACGGTGCCGCACGCGTCGTCCCGGACCATCTGCGTGACCGGCATCGCCCCGGCTCGGACGCCTATCCGCCCTATCGCTACCCGCATGACTATCCGGGTGCCCGGGTCGAGCAGCAGTACCTCCCCGATGGGCTCGTCGGTACGCGCTATGTGCGCCTGGAAGGCGTGCACGACGCCGCCCCGCGGGTCACGCCGGACGAGCTGTCGTCAGAAGTCCGTAAGCGGCGAGAATCCGCGGATTGACACCGTCGGACTCCGCGCCCTTTGCTACACTGAGTGCGGCCGCCGAAGAGGGGAGCGATAGTGGACAGCGCGGAGATCCTCGGCATCGTGCTGCTTGTGGTGGCGATCGTGCTGGTCATCGCAGGCGTCTACCTCGTGAGGACCGCGGTTCTCACGCTTCGCCGCGTTGACGGGATGCTCTCCGAGGCCCAGAAGACGCTCGTCGAGGCGCGGCAGGCCATCGAAGTCGTTCGCGAACGCGCAGTGCCGCTGCTCGAGAAGGTAGACGTGACGGTCGATGCGGTGAATGCTGAGATCCTGCGCATCGACGGGATCGTCTCGCGATTCGAGGACGTGGGCGAGACCGTCTCGTCAGTGGGTGAGTTCGTACGCTCGCCGGTCAACTCGGCGGCGCAGAGCATCGCGAAGGTCGCACGTAGTGTGCGGAAACGATAGATGCCGGTGAGTCAGTTCGCAGGAGGATGCATGGAACCAGATCGTGTCGTGCTGACCGTGCCGGGCACCGGCGCCTACGCCAAGACCGTCCGCATGACGGCGGCCCAACTCGCCATTCTCGCTGGCATGACCTACGACGAGGTGGACGACGTGCGGATGGCTGCAGAAGAGGCGTTCGTCTTCGCCAGTGACTGCATCGCGCCGGATGAGAGCATCGACTTCACGTTCAGTCTGACGGACGGCGCGCTCGTCATCGACGTCGGGCCGCTGCGCGAATGTGACGACGCGAAGGCCCATCGGGCCGCCTCGGAAGGGTATGCCGAGTTCATCCTCCGCTCCGTGTGCGATGAGTTCTCCATCGAGCAGACGGAAACCGGCGGATCGTTGCGCCTCGTGCACTTCGTGGCCGCTGATCGCGAGGGTCTCGGTGCCTAGACGGCCGAGGCGCACAGAGCGGCGGCTTGTGTGGGACAAGGGCCACACGCGCGCCCTGTTCGCGCGCTACCGCGAGACCGGGGACGAGGCTGCGCGCGACGAGCTCATCACGATGTACCTCAACCTCGTGAAGTACCTCGCGAGCCGTTTCCGCAATCGCGGTGAACCCATCGATGACCTCATCCAGGTGGGGACGATCGGCCTCATCAAGGCCATCGACCGTTTCGATACCGACCGTGAGGTCGAGTTCACCACCTACGCGACACCCACGATCGTCGGCGAGCTCAAGCGGCACTTCCGTGACAAGGGGTGGGCCGTCAAGGTTCCACGGCGGATGCAGGAGCTCTCTTTCAAGGTGAACCAGGCGATGGACGCGCTCACCCAGCAGCTCCAGCACTCACCGACGGTGTCTGAGATCGCCGCATACCTCGACGTCACGCCCGAGGAGGTCCTCGAGGCGTTCGAGACGTCGGAGGCGTACAACTTCGTCTCGCTCGAGACCGACCGCAACAGCGACGGCACGGAGGGCTTCAGTATCCTCGAGTACATCGGCGAGGACGATCCGCTGATGGCGCTCGTCGATGATCGGGCGACGCTCTCGGTGGCGCTCAAGTCGCTGGACACGCAGGAGCAGCACGTCCTCTACCTGCGGTTCTTCGAGGGACTCTCGCAGACCGAGATCGCCACGATGCTCGGGATATCACAGATGCAGGTCTCGCGGCTTCTCCGCAGGACCCTGAGGGTGTTACGGGAGCATATCGTTCTGGAGGAGGTCTAGGTGGCCGAGCCGGCCGAGCCCACGCATGAGCGCTGGCGTCGGCGGTACTACCTCGTCTGGACGCTCGTCGGAGCGTTGTTGCTCATAGCCGCCGCGGGATGGGCCTTCGGCAAGGTGTTCTCTGCGTTCGTCCCGTTTCTCCTCGCGCTCGTCGTGATCTATCTCTTCCGCCGACCGGTCGCCGCCCTCGAGGGCCGTGGTCTCAGTCGCACGGCTGCCGTCAGCATCTGCCTCGTGGTCTTCCTCGGCGTCATAGGGCTCATCATCGGCTTCGTGATGCCGTCCCTCGTCACACAGGTGCAGCAGTTCGTCATCGCCTTCCCCGACTACTACGACGAGCTGAACTCGCTCTTCGTCGACCTGCAGGCACGCTACGACGCGCTCGTCGCTCCGCCGTGGCTCGAAGAGGCCGTGGTGAACATCCAGGCGACGCTCACCGAGCAGTCCGCAACATGGTCCCAGGCCCTCGCCACGCGCGTATTCAGCGTCGGGGGCTCGGCGGTCACCCTGCTCGGCTACACCGTTCTGGCGCTCGTCGTCGCCTTCTGGGTGCTCAAGGACCTGCCGATCATCGCGCGTGAAGGCGAGAGGCTCGTGGTGCCACACCGCCGCGCCGAGATGCGCGTCATCCTCGCCAAGATCTCCGACACGCTCGGCGGCTATCTGCGGGGGCAGCTTCTGCTGGCGGTCGCCACCGGCCTGATCATCGGCGTCGCGCTGTGGGTGCTCGGCGTGCCCTACTCGATGGTCATCGGTCTCATCGGCGCCGTCCTCAACATCATCCCGTGGATCGGTCCGGCCATCACGGCGGTCGTGGCGGGTGTGGCAGGAGCGACCGTCGAGCCCTGGTTCATCCTGTGGTCGGTGCTCGTGGTCATCGGGGCGCAGCAGTTGACCGAGTGGTTCGTGCAGCCGCGCGTCATGTCGGGGCAGGTCGACCTCCACCCGCTGCTGGTGATATTCTCAATCCTCGCCGGTGGCACGCTGTTCGGCTTCCCGGGCATCGTTCTCGCGATCCCGGTCGCGGCCATCGGCAAGGCGCTGTTCGTCTACTACTTCGAGAAGTACACCGACTCAGTGCTGAGCACGGCTGACGGTGCGCTGTTTCGTACGCGCCGTACGTCCGAGGGGCACTCGGCGCGCCGGGAGCAGGCCCCGTCCGGGGATCCCGGATGCACAGCGGACGTACCGGCCGATACCGAGAGAAGACCCGAGGAGGGCGATTCGTGAAGTCCGCAGAGATACGAGAGCAGTTCCTGTCCTTCTTCGAGAGCAAGGGCTGCAAACGTCTACCCAGTTCGTCACTGGTACCGGACGACCCGTCGCTCCTGCTCACCTCTGCGGGCATGGTGCAGTTCAAGCCGGTCTTCCTCGGCCTGCGCGACATCGGGACGACGCGTGCGACGACCTGTCAGAAGTGCGCGCGCACGACGGACATCGACATCATCGGCACGACCGGCCGGCATCTGAGCTTCTTCGAGATGCTCGGCAACTTCAGCTTCGGCGACTACTTCAAGAGCGAGGCGTGCGCCTGGGCATACGAGTTCTCCACCGAGGTGCTCGGCATGGATCCGGACCGGCTGTGGTTCTCGATCTATGAGGACGACGATGAGGCGCTCGCCATCTGGCGGGACGAGGTCGGCGTGCCTGCGGAGCGCATCGTGCGCATGGGTGCCAAGGACAACTTCTGGTCGGCGGGCCCCACCGGCCCCTGCGGACCATGCTCGGAGCTCTACTACGACCAGGGTCCCGAGGTGGGTTGCGGCCTGCCCGGATGCGCGCCCGGTTGCGACTGCGATCGGTACGTGGAGTACTGGAACCTCGTGTTCATGCAGTACGACCGCCAGGAGGACGGCACCTTGCTGCCGCTTCCCAGCAAGAACATCGACACCGGCATGGGTCTCGAGCGCGTCGCCGCAATCATGCAGGGCGTCCACACGAACTTCGAGACGGACGAACTGCGGGCGCTCGTAGGTGTGGCCGAGGCACTCTCGGGGACGACGCTCGGTACGCGCGCCAAGACCGATGTGTCACTGCGCATCCTCGCCGACCATTCGCGTGCTGTCACGTTCCTCATCGCCGACGGGGTGCTGCCCTCCAACGAGGGCCGCGGCTACGTCCTGCGCCGTCTGCTGCGGCGGGCCATCAGGCATGGCCGTCTGCTCGGCATCGAGGGACTGTTCATGCAGCGTCTCGTCGACGATGTCATCGCGCGCATGGGCGAGACGTATCCGGAGGTCGTGGAGCAGGCAGGACTCATCCGCGGCATCGTGCATGCCGAGGAGGAGCGCTTTGGCGCCACGCTGCGTCAGGGTATCGCCTTCCTGGAGAGCGCCATGGAGCGCACTCGCGCCGAAGGCGGAGCCATGCTCGACGGCATGGAGGCGTTCACGCTGCATGACACCTACGGGTTCCCGTTCGAGCTGACGTCCGAGATCGCGGCCGAGGCCGGGCTCTCGGTGGACGAGGACGCCTTCTCGGCGGCTATGGAAGCCCAGCGCGAGCGTGGCCGGGCGGCCGTGAAGGACGAGTCGTGGTCGTCGTTCGCGAGCGCCTTCGACGGAATCCTGCGTGCAGCGGGCGCGACCGAGTTCGCAGGCTACGCCGCCGACTCGGCTCCTGGCACGATCGTGGGCATCGTCGTCGACGGCCAGAGCGTGGACGCGATCGCCGCAGGTGCCGAGGGCGAGATCGTCCTCGCGAGCACGCCGTTCTACGCCGAGCAGGGCGGCCAGGTGGGCGACACGGGCGTCATCGAGGCGGGCGAGGCCCGGTTCGAGGTGGCCGACACGCGTTTCGCGGTTCCGGGGCTCATCGCACATGTGGGCTCCGTCACATCCGGTGAGCTGCGCGTGGGAGACACCGTGCAGGCGTCGATCGATTCGCTGCGCCGTGAGCGCATACGCCGCAACCACACCGCGACGCACATCCTCCACTGGGCGCTGCGCCGGATACTCGGCGAGCACGTCCGCCAGTCCGGGTCGCACGTCGGCCCCGATCGGATGCGCTTCGACTTCACGCACTTCGAGGCGCTCACGCCCGAGCAGCTCAGACGCATCGAGGAGATGTCGAACCGCAAGATCATGGAGAACCACCCGGTGCGCAACTACGAGACGACGCTCGTCGCCGCGCGGGAGATGGGCGTGACGGCGCTCTTCGGCGAGAAGTACGGCGAGATCGTGCGCGTGCTCGAGGTGGGCAACTTCAGCAAGGAGCTCTGCGGCGGGACCCACGTCGGGCGTTCGAGCGAGATCGGGTTCGTGAAGATCGTCTCCGAGGGAAGTGTCGGCGCGAACCTCCGCCGCATCGAGGCCGTGACGAGTTTCGATGCGCTCGACCACATCTACGAGGAGGAGGACGTCCTGGCATCGGCGGGGGCGCTCCTGAAGGTTCGCACGCCCGAGGTAGTCGGCCGCATCGAGGCGCTGCAGCGGCGGCTCAAGGAGACCGAGCAGGCGCTCAAAGCCGCACGGGCGGGAGCGGCGCCTGCCGCCGAGTTCGAGACGTGGAGCACACCGGCCGGCTACCCGGTGCGTGTCGCCCGGGCCGACGGTCTCGACGTGGCCGCGTTGCGGCAGACCGCCGATCGTGTGCGGGGTGCCGACGGTGCCGTCGTGCTCGCCGGCGTGAACGACGGCGCGGTGCTGCTGCTCGCTTCCGGTAGCGAGGCGGCCGTGGCCGCCGGCTTCGACGCGGGCGCTCTCGTGCGCATCATGGCGCCGCACGTCGGCGGTGGCGGTGGCGGCAAGCCCTCGATGGCGCAGGCCGGCGGCAAGAACCCGGCGGGTATCAACAGCGCGTTCGCCGAGGCGCGTGCGGCCCTCGGGGTCGACTGACGGCATGCGGGCACTCGGTCTCGATATCGGCTCTGCGAGGATCGGCGTCGCGGTCTCTGACCCCGACGGGGTCGTCGCCTCGCCGCTCAAAGTTCTTGAGGCCCGCGATCTGGGGCGGGCGATAGGCGCACTCAGGATGCTCATCGAGGACTACGAGTCCGAGGTGCTCGTCGTCGGGCTGCCGCTCACGCTCTCGGGCGACGAGGGCCCGCAGGCCGATGCCACGCGGAAGACGGCGGACCGCATCGGCGCGGCGGTCGGGCTTCCGGTCGTCTATCGCGACGAGCGCCTGTCGAGTGCCGAGGCACGGCGCGTGATGCACGCCTCGGGTATGAGCGAGCGCGAGCAGCGTGGTGGAGTCGACAAGATAGCCGCTGCGATCGTGTTGCAGGGATGGCTTGATGCGCGACGCGCGGAATCGGAGAGCAGACGATGAACGAGCGGCCGAGCCCTCGTCCGAGGCGGGCCAGAGCATCTCGCACGACGCAGCCGGTATCCGGCGGCCGGAACCGCGTGTCGCGGACGAACAGCGCGGGACAGTATCCCGGTAACGGGCGCCGCGGTGTGACCCGACCGAGCGCCAGCAGCCGGCGACGCGCGCTCATCGGGGTCGTCGCGCTCATCGTCGTCGTGCTGCTCGTAGGAATCCCGGCGTACACAGCCTGGCGCGTGCTCGGCACCCCGGCGGCCGACGTCACCGGTGGTCAGGCCGTACAGGTGGTCATCCCGGATGGCTCGGGCACGGCGGTCATCGCCGAACGGCTGGCCGAGGCCGGGGTCATTCCCAATGCAGCACAGTTCCGGCTCCGGGCGCGGATCGACGGCGTCGACGACGATCTCCGGTCGGGGACGTACGACCTCACGACGGGGATGACGTACGACGAGGTGGTGGCCGCGCTCACCACCGGCCCGCCCATCGACTACGTCACGGTCACGATTCCCGAAGGCTACAACGTCAAGCAGATCGCCGCCCGTCTCGAGGAGCAGGCCGGCATACCTGCCGCCGAGTTCCTCGACCTCGCCCATGGCAAGGCCAGCGCCTTCGCTGCCGAGCACCCGTATCTCGCTGACGCATATGAGGGCTCGCTCGAGGGCTTCCTCTTCCCCAAGACCTACACCATCGTCGAGGGGTCCACGGCGGCCGACGTGGTCGAGCTGATGCTCGACCAGTTCGACACGGAGATGCAGGCGGTCGACGTGGCTGCCGCCGCCGATCGGGGAACCTCCGTGAACGAACTCGTCATCATCGCCTCGATCATCGAACGTGAGGCGCAGCTCGATGCCGAGCGTCCGCTCGTGAGCTCGGTCATCTACAACCGCCTCGCGATCGGCCAGAAGCTCGAGATGTGCTCGACCGTGCAGTTCATCCTCGGCGAACCGAAGGCGCGGCTCACGAACGCCGACATCGCCATCGAGAGCCCCTACAACACCTACCTGAACGCGGGGCTGCCTCCCGGTCCGATCGCGAGCCCCGGGCTCGTGTCGCTGCAGGCGGCGGCTGCCCCTGCCGACACGAAGTACCTCTACTTCGTGCGCACCGGCGAAGACGGGTCCCACACGTTCACGGACAACTACGACGATTTCCTGAGGGCGAAGCAGCAGGCGGGGGAGTGAGTGGTGGATTCGGAGCGCGTTACTGCGATCGAGATCAGTGATGCCCGCAAGCGCTATGGGGCGCTCGTCGGCGCACCGGCGCGCGATGCCGTCGCGGGCGTGTCGATCCGGGTCGCGGCCGGCGGCATCCACGGCCTGCTTGGGCCCAACGGTGCGGGCAAGACCACGACGCTCAAGATGCTCCTCGGCATCGTCAGGCCGAGCGGCGGCACGTTCAGGATACTCGGCCACGACTCGACGCGTCCGGCCGGACGGCGCGGCGTGGGCTTCATGCCCGAGCAGCCGTACTTCCCGCAGCATCTGACGGCCGCACAGGCGCTCAGGCTCTACGGCCGCCTGTCGGGCGTGTCGTGCGATGAGATCGGCTCTCGGACGGCCACCCTCCTCGAGCGCGTCGGACTCGCCGGACGCGAGCGGTCCACACTCGGCACGTTCTCGCGGGGCATGCTGCAGCGCCTCGGCATCGCGCAGGCGCTCATCAACCGGCCGCAGGTCGTCGTGCTCGACGAGCCCGCGTCCGGCCTCGACCCGCTCGGGCAGCGGGACGTGCGCGACCTCATGCTCTCGCTACGTGACGAGGGCGTGACGGTCCTCCTCTCATCGCACCAGCTCTCCGAGGTGGAGACGGTGTGCGACGACGTGACGATCATGAACGCGGGCAGGGTTGCTGCCGAGGGGGAGCTCGACGCCCTCCTCAATGTGTCGGGAATGGCGTCTGTGAAGGCGACGGGGCTGGCGGTGCTGCCCGACAAAGTCCTCGCTGTCGCCGACAGTGTCGCCGAAACCGGCGGCCTCTGGGTCTTCTCGGTGCCCGATCGCTCGGTGCGGATGGTCGTCAACGAGGTGGACGACGCGGGTGGTCGGATCCTCTCGGTCACACCCAAGCGGGACTCGCTCGAGGAGTACTTCGCCCGGCTGGTGCAGTCCGGACCCGGGGGGGTGGCCGCCCGATGAACGCATCGATCGGAGCGATAGCCCTCGGCGTGGTGAAGGACAGCCTGCGGCGCAAGATCGTGTACGTGGTGCTCGTCTTCGCGGCTCTGCTCGCGTTTGCGATCCCGTCGCTTCCCGACTACGGTCTCGGCGTGGAGAGCGCGGTCTTCCGGGAGGTCGCCCTCGCCCTCTCGTACGTCACGGCGATCGTGATCACGCTCTCACTCGCCGCCAACCGCATTCCAGGCGAGATCGAGCGCAGGACGGTCTACAACGTCATCGCCAAGAGCGTGAGCCGCTGGGAGTACCTCGTCGGTACGTGGCTCGGCGTGTTCATCGTCGCCGGTGGCGCGATCGCGGCCTTCACGGTCATCGAGCAGGTGATCGGGTTCCTCACGTACGGTGAGGTGATGTGGCTCCTATGGCAGGGTGCGCTCGGCCTGTGGCTCGAGATGGGTGTGATCGCGGCGTTCGCGGTGGCGGTCTCCACGGTCACGGGGCCGGTCGTCGTCGTTGCGGCGACGGTCGTCGTGCTCTTCATCGGCCACGCGAGGAGCACGCTCCTCGGCGGCGAGGGCGCCCTGGCGCTCGCCCCGTTCGTCCCCTCGCTCGACGCCTTCAACGTGATGGTCCCGGTGGCTCACGGCGCTGGCGTGCCAACGGTCTACATCGCGAGCATGATCGCCGTGTTCGTGGGCCTCGCCGCGCTCTGCCTCATCGTCGGCGGACTCCTCCTCGGCAGACGGGACCTCTGACGTGCCGCGCCCGGGTCTCGCCATCGCGGGCATCGTGCTCTGCCTGGCCCTCGCGCTCGGCGGACAGGCTGCCACGGATCGGATCATGCCGACGGCCTCGGCGGCCGACACGAACAAGGCCGTCGCGAGCGCCGCTTCCTCGTATCTCACGGGACTGCGCACATTCGGTGCGGCGGTGCTGTGGAACCGGATCGACCCGCTGCTCCACGGCTACTACTCGGGTATGCCCATCTCCGAGCAGCGCTACATGCTCACGAGCATCGCGGTCGTCCAGTCGCTCGACCCCACGGCCGTGCAGGCCTACTACGTCGGCTCATGGATACTCGTCAACAACGAGCGCGTGGCCGAGGGGCTGGAGATGGCGAGACGTGGGGTGGACGCGAACCCGCAGGCGGGGCTTCTGCGCGTCAATCTCGCCCAACTGTTGCAGCTGTACTCGGAGGAGGGCGAGGATGCGGTCGCGATGGCCGAGTCCGCGCTCGGCGATGCGATTGTCTGGGGCGACACGCTCGAGCGAGCCAACGGTTACCTGACGGTGGCGGCAGTCTTCGCTGCCGAGGGACGGACGGACCTGGAGGCGACGGCGCGCGCCATGGCCGATGCCGTCGAGATCGACCCCGAAGACCTGGAAAGTCACCATCACCATCACGACCACTGACGCGGGCTCCGTGAGCCACACGACGAGGGGAGACGCACCTGCTGCGCCCTGACCGCTATCTGACGAGTGTGCTCGCCATCGACCTCGACGCGCTCGCCGCGGCGGGGAAGACCGCGCTGCTGCTCGATGTGGACAACACGTTGCTCCCGCGCGACCGTACCGAGGTCCCCGACGACCTCCTCGCGTGGGCGCGCGCACTGCCCGGGCGCGGCTTCTCGGTCATGCTCGTCTCCAACAACTGGCACGACGTGATCTTCGATCACGCCGAGAGACTCGGCTTCGACATCGTGGCCAAGGCGATGAAGCCGTTCCCACTGGCGTTTCGCAAGGCGATGCGCCGCCTCGGCGTGAAGCCTCGGGAGTGCGTCGTCGTGGGCGATCAACTCCTGACGGACGTTCTCGGGGGCAGACTGGCCGGGGCGTCGACGATACTCGTGGAGCCGCTCGCGCAGACGGACCTGCGGCACACGCTCGTGCTTCGGAAGCTCGAGCGCGTCATACTGAACGGGCAACGACCTGAAGCGTGATCACGGGACGGGGGCGCACGTGCAGATCAACGGATACACCCGCGCGACTGCGGTGATAGGATGGCCCATCACCCACTCCCTCTCTCCCGTCATGCATAACGCTGCCTACGAGGCGATGGGCCTCAACTGGGCGTGCCTGCCCTTCGCCGTGCCCGATGACGCAGCGCTTCGCGCGTTCAGCGGGGCGGCCCGCACGCTCGGCTTCGTGGGCTTCAACGTCACGATGCCTCACAAGCAGGCCGTGATGGAGCTCTGCGACGAGGTGGCCGCGCTTGCTGGCATCGCCGGAGCGGTCAACACGGTGCACTGCGTCGATGGCCGTCTGATCGGTTACAACACGGACGCCCGCGGATTGCTCGAAGCGCTCGTCAACGTTCTCGGCTTCGATATGGAGGGCCGCGCGGTCGCGCTCATCGGCGCGGGCGGCGCTGCCGGAGCGGCTGTGGTGGCGTGCCTTCTCGGCAAGGCCGCGTCGCTGGCCGTCGTCAACCGCGACGTCTCCCGTGCCGAGGCGCTTCTCGATCGCGTTGGCGACCATCTGCGTGGCCTGACCGCCGAGGTCCATCCGCTCGACAGCGCGAACCGTGACAGCGCGGAAGCGGTGCGAGAAGCGGACCTCGTCATCAATGCGACGCCCTCGGGCATGGGCGCCGAGGACCCCAGCCCCGTGCCTGCGACCTGGCTGCGTGACGGCCACGTCGTCTACGACATGGTGTATCGGGTGGGCGAGACCGCGCTCGTGCACGACGCCCGCGCGGCGGGAGCCCGGACGGCGGACGGACTCGGCATGCTGGTCGCTCAGGGCGCGCTCGCGATCGACATCTGGGCAGGCGAGGACCGTGGGCAGGTGCATGCGCCCCGCGAGGTCATGCGGGCGGCCGCGGCCGCGGCACTGGCGAGCTCCATGCGGGACGGTGAGCGGTGATGGTGAAGCCGTCGTCGGCGACCCGCGTGGGGAGGATCCTCCTCGACGCCGGCATCATCACGCCCGAGCAGCTCGAGTACGCCCTCGCTGACGCCTCGGGGCGGTCGCTCTGCGCGACGCTTGCCGCCGAGGGTGTCGTGGATGAGGCGACGGTTGCGCGAGCCGTGGCCGAGAGCATGCGGCTCCCATTCATCGATGTCGCTGCCGTCGAATTCGACCCCACGGCGGTCGCAGCGCTTCCGGTCGAGCTCGCGCTGCGGCATACGGCGCTACCGATTCGCTTCGAGGAGGGCGAGCTCGTCGTCGCCATGGCGGATCCGGCGAACGTACTCGCAGTCGACGACGTGCGCATCGTGACGGGTCTCGAGGTCCGCGTCGAGGTGGCCGCCGAAGGCGACCTTCGGCAGGCCATCGAACGTGTGGCCAGCATGCAGGCGAACGTCGGCGAGATGGTGGACGGCGTCCAGAATGCGGTGGGTGGACCGGGCGAGGCCCATGGCGAGGAAGAGGCCGAGGGCGAGGCCCCGGTCGTGCAGCTCCTCAACCACATCGTCACGGATGCGATCCGGCAGGGCGCCGGTGACATCTACCTCGAGCCAGGGGAACACGACCTACGGGTCCGGTATCGCATCGACGGCGTCTGCCAGGAGGTCATGCGGGGTCCGATCAAGCTGCACCGGCAGCTGCTGAGCCGCCTCAAGATCCAGAGCGGGATGGATATCGCCGAGCGGCGCGTGCCGCAGGACGGACGCTTCGGCGTGACCCTCGACGGGGCCTCGGTCGACTTCCGGGTGGCCGTACTGCCGACGGTGAACGGTGAGATGTCCGTCATGCGACTGCTCCGCAAGGACGCCATCATGATGTCGCTCGAGCAGCTCGGCTTCCTCGAACAGCCGCTTGAGCGTGTGATGGAGGCGATCTCGCGTCCGTACGGGGCACTGCTCGTGACGGGACCCACGGGCTCGGGCAAGTCCACCACCCTGTACGCTGCCATCAACAAGACCACGGCCCCTCAGGTGAACCTCATCACGGTCGAGGACCCGGTGGAGTACCGCCTCGAGGGACTCTCGCAGGTGCAGGTCCACGAGAAGGCGGGGCTCACGTTCGCTTCGGCGCTGCGCTCCATCCTCAGGCAGGACCCGGACGTGGTGATGGTGGGCGAGATCCGAGACCGCGAGACGGCCACGATCGCGGTGGAGGCTGCGCTCACCGGCCACCTCGTCCTGTCGACCCTTCACACCAACGACGCTCCGTCCGCGCTCACCCGCCTGACCGAGATGGGCGTCGAGCCGTTCCTCACCGCGTCGGCGGTGAACTGCGTACTGGCGCAGCGGCTCGCGCGCAGGCTCTGCCCGGACTGCAAGGAGCCCTACGTACCCGACACGGCGGTCCTCGACCGCATCGGTTTCCCGTACGAACCTGGCGACCTTCCGACGCTCTATCGCGCGGTCGGATGCAGGCGCTGCAACGACATCGGGTATCGCGGCCGCATGGGGATTCACGAGGTCATGTCGATGACCGAGGAGATCGAACGCGCATGCGTGGAGCATGCTTCGGGCGACGTGATCGGCCGGATCGCCGTGGCGCAGGGCATGAAGACGCTCCGCGACGACGGATTCGAGAAGGTGCGCATGGGCCTGACCTCCATCGAGGAGATCATGCGCGTCGTCGCCTGAGTGCGATGAAGCTCATGGTGAGGACGCTTTCGGCCGATGTTGTATCGGGTAGGGCCTCGTGAGAGACTGAACGGAAGACCCTCTGAACGAGCCTTACTCGCGCGAGCAAGTATGGTCATTCGGCCGGTGTGTATGGAGGAGATGGCGCTATGGTGACGCAGGGCCCCGCTGGTTTCTTCATCGACGACGCGGACCACGGCAGGCGTGAGCGCGGTATCTTCGAGATTCCGTTCGTCGCGCCGGACCCGTCGGCCTCATCCGGTGTCGCTCGGGCCCAGGCTGCTGTTCAGGTCGTACCGCCGATCGGTGAGCGGCAGGTCCCCGCGGCCGTACCGGTGAGTGTGCCGGAAGGACTCGGACCTGCTGAGGCCACCAGATCGGCTCCGGTGGCGGAAACGTCGTCACCGGCGCCGGTGATCGCCGATCGGGTGGAGTCCGTCCCGGAGGCGGCTTCGGGTGAGGTCGGCGGAGCAGCGGCCGGACAGCCTTCGCAGAAGCCGCATCGCAGGGGGGCACGCGAGGAGCAGCTCATCGGGGCGCTCAAGGACCTGATGCGCAACGATGCCGACATCCAGGCTGCTGCGCTTGTCAGTATGGACGGCTTCATGATGGCGTCGGCGCTCCCCGCGGGCATGCAGGCGGACCGGGTCGCGGCCATGTCGGCCGCCATTCTCGGACTGGGCGAGCGGGTCGCCGCCGAACTCGGCCGGGGCGGGCTCTCCGAGGTGTTCGTCGAAGGCGACGAGGGATACGTGCTCGTGATGGCGGCGGGTACGCATGCCGTTCTGACGGGCCTTGCGGGTAAGACCGCCAAGCTGGGGCTGGTGCTCTACAACATGCGAGACGCTGCCGCTGCGGTCGGACGCGTACTCGGCTGAGATGATCCACTGTCCGGCGGTCCGATGCTAGCGGAAGGCGATGTCGGGGGTCGATGGCGCTTCGAGGAAACCTGAAGGACTTCAGTCTCCCTGACGTCTTCCAGCTCGTTCAACTGAGCCGGAAGACGGGGGTGCTTCGCATTGCGGGCGCCGAGGGAGAGGGGAGCATCTGGTTCCGTGAGGGCGAGGTGTTCTTCGCGCAGTCCGACTGGCGCACCGACCGCTTCGGCGAACGCCTCGTGAACGCGCAGCGGATCACTCCGGCCGCCCTCGAGCGCGCGCTCGAAATCCAGACCGCGGAAGCCCCACACGGCAGGCGGCTCGGCGAGATCCTCGTCGCCGAGGGGTACATCACGCGACAGGTGCTGGAGGCGTTCGTCCTCGACCAGATCCAGGACACGATCTTCGACCTGATGCGGTGGGACGAGGGGCGCTTCGACTTCGAAGTGCTGCCAGAGGTGCTGCACGAGGACATCGGCCTGGCGGTCTCGGTCGAAAACATCGTCATGGAGGGCAGCCGCCGGCTCGAGGAGTGGCAGCGGGTCAGGAAGAAAGTCCCCTCGATGGACATGGTCTTCAAGATGGCCACGGCACCCGGCGAGGGGACGTTCGAGATCTCGCTGAAGCCTGCCGAGTGGTCGCTCCTCCTGCTCGTCGACGGCACTCGCTCGGTACATGATCTCGCCCTGGAGACGCACGCAGGCGACTTCGATGTGGCACGGATGGTCTACGGGCTCTTCAGCGCGGGGCTGCTCGAGGTCGTCGATGACGCGGAGGTCGCCGAGCGGCGTGCCGAGCGCGAGCGCCGCGATGCCGGGCGGGTCGCGGCCTGCGGGGTCATTGCGGAGTCGGTCGCCGGAGTCCCGGACGAGTTCGTCGACGAACCGGGCGGGGAGCCGGGCGGGACGGAGTCCGCCATCGGTCTCGACTCACAGGGCGAGGCCGATATGGAGCACGCGCAGGACGGGCCAGTCACCCCTGACGAGCTGCCGACACCCGGGGAGTCGCTCAGCGCCGGGGAACCCCCCGCACCGGAGCAGTCACTCGGCCTCGGGGAGGCACCTACACTCGAGGAGCCGCTTGCGCCCGAGGAGTGGACCGAGGAGTGGACCGAGGAGATCGACGCCCACGAGGAACCGCTTCTCGCTGCGGAACCTGAGGCCCTCGCCGCAGACGTGCCCGAAGTGTCTATCATGGCCGAGTCCATCGGCATGGACGAGGAGCGGTGTGCTGTCACGCCCGAATCAGCCGAGGATCTCCCCGGTGCTGACGACACACCCTCCCCGGAAGCCGCGGAAGGCATCGATCCCGTGCTCGTCGAGTCACCCGACGCGACTGCGGCGCCGGTGGTGACACTCTATGGCTTCGAGCCGCCCGACGTTTCAGTGGTGCATGAGTTCGAGGCGCCGGCCGGTGATGTCGAGATGGTTTCGGCAGACGCGACTCGCGTGTGGACGTGGGAGACTCCCGCGCCCACGGGCGACCTGACCAGAGACCTGATGGCGCTCGGCCTCGGCGAGTACCCCGAGGAACTGCTCCTCCGGGTGGACGAATCGGCTCCTGTGTGTGAGGACGAGATCGTCGCCGAGGACGCGTCGCCACTCGTCGAAGAGTCCGTCGCCGGGCCGGTCGACATCATCTACTCGTTCGAAGAGGCGCCGGTGACGCGCACCCCCGATCCCCTGGTGCAGGTTCTTGGGCGTCCGGAGGCGCCTGCAGTGGCTGCGGCCGACGGCCGCATGTCGATCATCAGTACGGCACCGTTCGTTGGCGATGCCTCCTCATCCGAAGACCAAGCCGACACCGGGCGGGAGCCGGGCGTCTCATCCGGTGCCGAAGAAGCGCCGTACGTCTCGACGGATGCGTTCCTTGCCGACCTCGACGGTTCGGTGAGCTTCTCCGGAGGACTTGGCGATGAACTCGCGGCGCTCACGGGGGCGGGGCCGAGTCGTGCTCGGCCACAGGGGGCGCCTGCGGCTCGACCGCAACGAGAGGCGCGTCCGGCGCTCCGTCGAGATCACGCGGTGGACAGGACTCTGTTGATTCGAATCATCGAGGGCATCGAGCGTCTCTAGGAGCGTCGGCGAATGCAGTCTGTGAAGATAGTAGTGACCGGCCCGTACAACGCGGGGAAGACCACGTTCATCAAGTCGGTGAGCGAGATCACCGTGCTCTCCACCGAGCGTGTCGTGAGCGGTGGTGCTCCGGGCGGCAACGGCGCTGAGCATGGAGAGACGACCGTCGCCATGGACTTCGGTCGGATCACGATCACCGACGATATCGTGCTCTATCTGTTCGGCACGCCGGGTCAGGAGCGCTTCTCGTTCATGTGGGAGACGCTCTCCGAGGGGATGCTCGGCTTCGTGGTGATGGTGGACGCTACCGACGCGGAGTCCTTCGAGAACGCCCGCTCGGTCGTCGAATTCTTCCGGACGATGTCGGACGTCCCGTATGTCGTGGCGGCTAACCGACTGGATGCCGGGGCGATCGACGACCTCGGCGCTCTCCGTGCGGCCCTGGGCCTTGCCGATGGTGTCCCGCTGCTGGCCGTGGATGCGCGCGACCGTGCGAGCGTGAAGGCAGTGCTGCTCGCGCTGCTCAACCGCGTTCTCGAGAGCATGGACTGATCGCGATGGAGGAGTGGCGTCCGCTTGCCGTCGCTCTACTGCTGCTGGTGCTCATCGTGCTGGTCCCGCTCGCGACCGTTGCGGCCCGAAGGCGCTCCTCAGGCAGCTCGCCGGGAGTGCGTGCGGCCGCCCCGATGTCTCTCGGACGGACGATCGCCCCGCCTCCGCCTCCGCCTCCGGTCCCGGCTCCGCCCGTTGCGCCGCCCGCCATCGCGCCGCCTGTCGCCGCACGGCTTGAGGTTCCTGAACCGCCGCCGGCCGTCCCCGGGGTCGTGGCCCCGGTCGAGCTTCCGGAGCCGGCTCCACCGGAGTATCCTGAGCCGATCGCGCCGGTCGAGATCCGCTTCGACGACGGGGGAGAGATTCTCGGCATCTCCGCCGACTCCGCGCGGGCACGGGAGTTCGCGCGCATCGCCGATGTGCTGCTCCATGATCTCGGCGCCCGCGATGAACACTGAGCGAACCGGACTTCCCCGGGATGCGAACCCTGTCGTACTATCGCCTGCAGATGCTGGTGTGCGCGATGAGACGGGCGCACTCCGGTCGGGGGAAGTCGGAATGAGGATGATCTGGTGGCGGAGGTAGGCCGTAAGCTCGGGGAGTTGCTGTTGCGCGAGGGGATCATCACCGAGCGTCAGCTTCGCGATGCGCTCGAAGTGCATCGGGCGACCGGAAATCCCCTCGGCGGCGTTCTCGTCGGCCTCGGCTACGCATCCAACGGCGCCATCCTGTCGGTCATGGCGCGGCAGATCGGCATCCGGTACGTCGACTTCGCGAGCATCCACCCGGAGCCGCAGGCGGTCGCGGCGGTCCCCCGCGACCTTGCCGTGCGCTACACGCTCATGCCCCTCGAGATCGTGGACGGGCAGCTGGTCGTGGCGATGGCCGATCCGCACAATGTCCTCGCGCTCGACGACCTGCGCGTGATCACCGGCCACGACGTCACACCCGCCATCGCCACGCGAGACGACATCGTCCGGGCCATCGACGAGTACTACCGTATGGCGACCACGCTGGACGATCGCGAACTCGTCGCAGACGGTCTTGAGATCACGTCGCTCTCGGACCTCACCGAGGTCACCG
This sequence comes from uncultured Coriobacteriaceae bacterium, assembly GCA_964392965.1. GTDB lineage: Bacteria > Actinomycetota > Coriobacteriia > Anaerosomatales > Anaerosomataceae > CAYMSA01. Next base: position 49 of record CAYMSA010000024.1, on the reverse strand, counting down.
ACGACGCGCCGATCGTTAAGCTCGTCAACTACATCATCAACAAGGCCGT
>CAYMSA010000023.1:0-24212 GCA_964392965.1 uncultured Coriobacteriaceae bacterium | reverse complement strand
CGCATGCGCACTACCGACGCCCGCCGGCAGGTGGTCCGCAGCCGGGACATTAGGCCGCGATGACCCGCGACCCGACCCCAGGACACGCTCGAGCAGCGGGCGCATCGTCCCCAGGTGCCCCGAGCGGATGAGCGCGTCCCACAGCGGCTCGGCCTTCTTCCACCCCACCTGGTACGCGAGATGGCGGACCCGCTCGGCAGAGGTCTCGCGAGCGAGCGACCCGCGCGCGATGGCCGACCATGAGTAGAAGTCCCGGTACGCGCGCCAGTACCCGCGCTCCAGTGCCTCGGCGCTCATGCCACGCGGCGTGAACACGGCGTGCCGGGTGTCATAGCGATCCCAGTCCGAGGAGATGATGCGCCCCTCGGCTTCGAGCGCGCGCCTGAGGCCGGTGCCCGGATAGGGCGTGAGGATGTGGAACGTGGCAGTCTCGATGCCCTGAGAGACCGCCCACTCCACCGTGCGATCGAAGACGTCGGGGCCGTCGCCGTCCAGGCCGAAGACGAAGCTCGCGTTCACCATGACGCCGTTGTCGTGGAGCGTCGCGATAGCCCGCTCGTACCCGGCGAGCTTGCTGTGGCGCTTGCCGCACCCGTCGAGGTTCTGCTGCGAGAGCGTCTCGAAGCCCACGAAGAGCGACCGCAGGCCAGAGGCCGCCGCCGCCTCCACGAGCCCCGGGCGCAACACCGACTCGACCGTGCCAGCCGCCTGCCACAGACGCCCCATGCCGAGCATGCCGTCGAAGAGCCCGTGCGCGAAGACGCTGTCGCCGAAGAGGTGGTCGTCCAGGAAGTAGAGGTGCCGCCCGGGCAACATGGCGATCTCGGCGAGGGCCTCATCGATGCGCCGGCAGTAGAAGGAGCGGCCGCCGGCGAAGAACGAGCTCTTGTAGCAGAAGTCGCACGAGTGGGGACAGCCGCGGGAGACGACGAGCGAGTTGGGCACGAAGTACCGGCTGCTGTCGATGAGGTCGCGCCGGGGCAGCGGCGCGCCGTGGAGCGTCCGATCAACCGACGCATACCGCGCGAACGGGCGCCCTGCGCGGAAGTCGGCGAGGAACGCGGGCCACGTGTCTTCACCGGGGCCGAGGAAGAGGGTGTCGGCGTGGGCGGCCGCTTCCTCCGGACACGACGTCACGTGCAGTCCGCCGAGGCACACGTGGACGCCACGGGCGCGGTACCCGTCGGCGATCTCATAGGCGCGGTATGCGTTGGTGATGTACACCTGGATGCCGACGAGGTCGGGCAGGTCGTCGGTGTCGATCGGCCCCACGTGTTCGTCGCAGAGCTCCACGTCGTCGGCGTCGTCGAGGTACGCCGCGAGCGTGGCCAGGCCGAGCGGCGGGAACAGCGCGTACTTGATGGGCCGGAAGTGCGGGCTCGTGGCTTCGATGAGCGCAGGCAGGATCAGCTTGACTCGCATCGGTCACCTCCCTTTCGGGGAGGGTCTATCGTCCGCGAGACACTCCGATGCGCCCAGGGCCCGTTGGACACCTGACAGCACCTGGTTGCCCGCCCGTGAACGGCGACGAGTGGACCCGGTGACCTCAGGCCGACGCCCGCTCCGGTCCCACGAACACGCGGCCGCCCTCCACCCGGACCTCGTAGGTGCGCAGCGGGCGGGGCGGCCTGAGCGTCGCGGCCACCGCCTCGAGCGCACCGCTCCAGTCGGTCCAGCGCAACGCCGTGCCATCGGTGACGTCGAACTGCGAGCCGTGCAGCGGACAGGTGATGACCGATCCCTCAAGCGTCCCCCTGCTGAGGTCCGCCGCGAGATGCGGGCAGCGCAGCTGGACGGCGTGGAAGTCGTCCCCCACGCGCGCGAGCAGCACGTTTCGTCCGCCGGCGCTCACTTTGCGCATCTCGCCCGGAGCCAACTCTTCAACGCCGAGAACATCCGTGAATCCGTCCATCATGCGAACCCCCTTCCGGTGCCTGTCCGTCACGTACCGCCGTCTTCCCCCTCGGCGCGCCCGGCCCGCTTCATCCGGCGCTGCCACCTCAGCCGCTCGAGCAGGTGCCGCGTCCCCTGGATCGCGTGCCCCTGGTACATCGACCGCGGGCCGCTGTACCGCATGGCGTTGCGCTGCCAGAGGCGCTCGTCCTCCCGGTAGCACGAAGTGTCGCAGTGCGCGCAGAACGGCTTGGGATCGCGCGGACAGAGCGCCCGCCGCTCCTCGGCGTAACGCACGTGCTCCGCACACTCGGCGCAGAGCCTCGGCGGTCGCCGTCCGTACACGCCGAGGTCGGCCGCGATGCTCGAGAGGCGTGGGCGCTCCCGGTCGCGATGGTGGCCCCGGCAGTAGATGGCGGTGAGGTCCGCGACCGTCCGGATGTCCCGCGGGATCCGTGCGTCGGCCGCGATGCGCTCGGCCATGCGCTGCCGGAGGCCGGAGGCCCTGCCGGGTGCCGCTGCGTCGTCAACCGTCAAGCCCGCTCCCACCTCCCGCCACGCCGAGCCGCGCGTGAACCCGCTCCTGCTCACATCTCGAAGCATGACACATGCATACCCACCCGGTCGCGCCCGGACATGCGGTACGCTTGCCGGGTGAACCACGCGACTGGAGGCCCCGCATGCTCATCGACGTCCCCGGCTACGGCCAGCTCGATCTCCGGCACCTCGTACTGGACCTGAACGGCACCATCGCGCTCGACGGTGCGCTGCTGCCGGGCGTGGCCGAGGACCTGCGCGCCCTCGACCCCTCGCTGCAGCCGTTGCTGGTGACCGCAGACACGCACGGCCGGGCGGCCGCCATCTGCGAGGAGCTCGGCATCGAGCCGCGCATCATCGGCCCCGGTGACGAGACCGCGGCGAAGGAGCGTCTCGTGAGGGAGCTGGGCACGGAGCACGTCGTCGCCATCGGCAACGGCGCGAACGACGCGTCGCTCCTTGCAGCGGCGGCGCTCGGCATCTGCGTGATAGGCCCCGAGGGCGCCTCGGCTGCCGCGATGCGAGCTGCGGACGTCGTCGTGACCGACATCCGCGCGGCGCTCGGCCTGCTGCTCACGCCGTCGCGGCTCATCGCCACGCTCAGGCGCTAGATCTCCAGCAGCCGGGCCGCGTTTCCGCCGAGAATCGCCTCGAGGTCGGCCTCGGCGAACGGCAGCTGCCGTAACCACGCGAGCTCCTTCGCGGCGTACCCCCAGGGGCCGTCACTGCCGAACAGCACGCGGTCGGTTCCGTGTTGCTCCACCAGGCCGAGGAACGCGTCGTCGGTCATGTAGCCCGAGGCGAACGAGGTGTCGAGGTAGATCGGCCGCCCTGCCAGGTGCTCGGAGACGCCGTCCCAGAGCCGCCAGCCGCCCATGTGCGCGAGGACCACGGTGAGCCCCGGGTGACGGTCGAGTAGACGCGCGAAGCGCTCCGGGCGTCCGTTGTCCGTGGGCACGCCCGCGTCGAGCCCCGCGTGGAACAGGATGATCAGCCCGTGCTCGGCCGCCGCCTCGCAGATGGGGTCGAGGCGCGGCTCATCGGGCTGGAACTCCTGGTACTCGGTGTGCATCTTGAAGCCTTTGAGGCCGAGCGATGCCATGCGCGCGATCTCCGCCGCCGGCTCCTCGAACCCGGGATGCATGGCGCCGAAGGGGACGATGCGATCGCTCGCGATGGTTGCGGACCAGTCGTTGATGCGGACGACCTGCGTGGGCTTGGTGGCCACCGGTTGCGTGACGGAGACCGCCACACGGGCGTCGTCCATCGCGGAGATGAGGCCCGCGACGGTTCCGTCGTAGGCGGGCGTGAGCCCGGTCAGGCCGGCGAGATGGGTGATAGCCCGGTCGGCGAGCTCCTCGGCGAAGACGTGTGTATGTATGTCGATCACGCGCGACATGGACGGACCTCCGGATGCCTCGATCGGACGCTTACAGGCGGACGGCGCGCCCGGAAGGGCCACCGATGTCCGCCGTGCAAGTGTACGCCAGTGCGCAGGCGGTGTCCTTTCGTGCCACGTGGCGCCGATGGCAGGACCCGCAATCGGGTATCTGCACAGTGTCACCGTGCTGATCCGGACCGGGCGCGCGTCCCGCGCTCGGGCTGCCGGGGTCAGCAGCTCATCACAGGAGGAGGAGGTCTCCCGGGCATGCACAGACGGCGCATGGGTCGCGCGTCCCTGCGGATCACACGGACCGCCCTCGGCGTGCTCGGCGTACTGCTCCTGCTCGCGCTGCCCCATCGGGCGCACGCTACGACCCTCATAGTCGAGGAGCGGGCATCCGTGGGCGAACGGCCGGGTGACACGGGGATCGAGATCCGCGCGGGCTCCTCGGCGCTCTACGGGACCCTCGCGCCCGGCGAAGGGCGCGACGCCTACAGCTTCGTCGCGCCGGCGAGCGGCTCGATCGCGGCGGCGCTCCTCGTCAACACGCGGCCCGACTCCTCCGACATCCGCATCAGGCTCTCGCTCGCCTCGGCCGAGGGAACGCTGACCGCGACGGGCGACGTGCCCGTGGCCTACGCCGAGCGCTTCGACATGAGCGCACTCGACTCCCAAAGGGGCGTCGCTTACGGGCGCTTCGACATCCTCGGCGGCGAGACGTACACGATCGTCGTGGACTCGGAGACGTTCAGCCCTGTCACCGTCCCGTACGTCGTCACGCTGGAGGCCCCGATGACGTGGCCAACCGCCAAGAACAGCGCGCTCGGGCCCGTCGCCCGGCTCTGGTCCGGCGCATACGCGCAACGCCCCATCCGGGCCATTCCGGTCGCAGTCGCGGTGGTGGTCGTGGGCTTCCTCGCAATCGCACTCTGGGGAGTGGCGATGGTGGCCGTGCAGTCCCTCAAGCGCCGCCGCGCCGGGAACCTCCCTGCGGGACCGCCGCAGACGAGGGACGACGCTCCGCTACTGACGCCCGTGCTGATCACGCCGGGACGGACGGCTGGCGCCGCGGAGGAGCCGGAGCTTGGGGCGGAAGCGGAGACTGCGGAGGAGCCGGAGCTGGGGGCGGAGGCGGAGGCCATCGAGGAGCCGGATGTAGAGGTGATCGCCGAGGTTGCGGAGGAGCCGGAGGTTGAAGCCGTGTCCGTCGAGGCGCCACGGGCACCCGGAGAATCGTCACCGGCCAAGGAGCTGGAGGGGCCGACGTCGCCCGAGGAACCCGGACCTCCCGCCATCCTCGAGACAGTGTCACCTGAGGATCTCACGCCGGCCCAGGACGAACCACAGACGAACGAGGCCGCCCGCAAGAGGGCTCCGGCAACCCATGAGAAGCATCCGCTCTTAGGTCATCTCCGGTCGCGACACCATCGAGGCCCGGATGCCGAGCGGGTGGCGCTCGACGCTCGCATCAATCCCTATGCCTCGGCGAACACCGCAGGGGAGGATGAGGCGGACGCATGACCGAGCACGGCCCGGAAGCGCCGGTTCGGATGTTCGGATGCCCGGCCTGCATGGAATCCCTTCAGCGGTTGCCTCTGCGGCGCGAACAGGGGACACTGGTCACGGAGCGCTCGGCCACTCTCGGGTAAGGCGGAATGGGCATCCTACTGGCATCGGTCACCGCAACGGCGGCTGCTTCAGCGGAGATCACGACATCGGTCTCGGCGACCATCGACGCGACCGCAAGCACAGTGCCCACCGGTGCCATCGAGAGCTTCATCACCAGCACCGTGCCGAGCATCATCGCCTCGTCGCTCCCCTCCGTCGTCACCACCACAACGCCCGTGACGTCGAGCCCGATTCTCCTTCCCCCGATGTTCGAGATCGCGGCCATCTTCGCGGGTGCCATCGCCGGCGGCCTCGTTGCTGTCAAACGACGCTACGACGCCATGGGCGTGCTGACGCTCGCGATCGTTAACGGACTCGGCGGCGGTATGATCCGTGACGCCCTGCTGCAAGACCAGGGGGTCTACGCGCTCGAATCTCCGCGGGCGCTTGTCACGGCGGTACTCGCAGGCTTCCTCACGATGTTCTTCTTCAAGCCGGCGGAGCGCCTGCAGCCGATCCTGCAGCTCGTCGATGCGCTTTCGCTCGCGCTCTTCGCGCTCATCGGCGCCGACAAAGCGTTGATGAGCGGACTCGGCCCGATTCCCGCCATCATGATGGGTGCCATCACGGCCGTCGGAGGCGGCCTGATTCGTGACATCATCTGCAACCGGGAACCCGATGCCTTGCGCCCGGGCAGTCTGTACGGAACCGCGGCGATCGTTGGTAGCAGTATGTACGTGACGCTCGTCCTGTGGTTGCACTTCTCCAAAGGCTGGGCACTCTTCATCGCCGCATTTCTCACGTTGGCGCTCAGGATGGGTTCCGTGTGGTTCGGCTGGATGTCGCCCACACCTGTCGATCTCACCCACCGCGTCCTCGGTCGCAGACCGGGCACGGTGACACTCCCGTACGAGGGAGAGAGCGGCGTCGGCGAAAGCGCTGAGGCGCCCGAGACACCTGAGAAGCGAGACTGACAGCGGTACCGGGCACCGGGCCGCGCTCGGCCGGATACCGGCAGCCCTCGACCGGCTCGTCCTGCGAAGAGCATGACACCGACTCGCGTCGCACGCCCGAAGGGTACATACTGGAAGCAGGAAGGGAGCGCATACTATGAGACGGTTTCTGCATATCACGCTCGCACTGGCTCTGCTCTTCGCGCTGACGTTGGTTCCCGGCTGCGGTGGCGGCGGCTCCTCTGAGCCGACCGAACCGACCTCATCCGCCGAGCCCACGACACCGGTCGAGCCTACCTCGTCGGTCGAGCCGACGGCTCCGCCCGAGCCCAAGGTGGAGACGAAGAGCCTCATTCTGTACTTCACGCGCGGCGAGAAGGTGGGCGCGGCCGGGCGCACGATGGTGCTTCCCGTCGAGACCGAGACGGTAGCGCTGGCCGAGCTTGCGATGCAGCAGCTGCTCGAAGGCCCCACTCCCGAGGAGACCGAGTTCGGTCTGCTGACGCAGATTCCTGAGGGCACCGTCCTCAACAGCGTGGAGGTCACGGCCGGCGTGGCCATCGTCGACCTCTCGCCGACGTTCGAGAGCGGCGGCGGCTCACTTTCCATGCTTCTCCGGGTCGCGCAGGTCGTGCACACACTCACACAGTTCTCGGACATCCAGGGCGTCTCGTTCGAGCTCGACGGACAACCGGTCACGGCGATCGGTGGTGAGGGCGTCCTCGTCGACCCGCCGGTGAGCCGGGTGGACTTCGAGGCGCAGGCACCGGCCATCCTCGTGGAGAGCCCGGTCCCTGACGACCACCTGACGAACCCGTTCACAATCAGCGGCACGGCCAACACCTTCGAGGCGCAGTTCAAGGTCGAGGTGGTGGATCCCGAGGGCATCATCGTGGCCACGCAGTCGGTGATGGCCACGAGTGGCACCGGCACCCGCGGGCTGTTCAAGACGACCATCGCGTTCGAGCCCACGCGCTCCGGCCTCGGCGCCATCATCGTCTCCGAGCCCTCGGCCAAGGACGGATCGCCGACCAACGTGGTGGAGATCCCCGTCTGGATGACCAAGTAGTTCTTACGGGCGGGCTCTCCGGGGCCCGCCCGTATCGCGTCTGCAGCAGCCCGAGGCCTCGACGCGCGCCACGCCCTCAGGCCCGCCGGTCAGGCCGCCGTTCGTCGCAGGGCACCCGGCCGAGCTCGTCCTTCGCGTTCATGACCTCGATGCCCGAGTGCGTCCCGGTGCCGCTGAACACGACCTCGGCCCGTCCGCCTCTGAGCGCCCGCAGACAGACGTCGATCGTCCCGCCGAGCGACTCGACCTCTTTGCCCTCCATGGCGCCGAGCACCGGCGTCTTGAGTTCGAAGCCCTCCCGGCCGTGGATGTGCAGCTCGAGCTCCTCGCGTTTGTCGGCGAGTGTGAGATGAGCCTCGTTAGGCCGCGTCTCGATGCAGGTGAGCGCCGCGCCAGTGTAGGTGGTGAAGCGGTGCAGCGTGCCGTCGAGCAGGAGTCCTGCGATGCTTCCCACGAACGCCCCGGTCATCCACGGGACCCGCGCTACCGACACCGAGAGGGACACGCCCTCCCGCCCGAAGTGGTTCGACTGCGCCCAGATCCACGAGCTCGGGAAGCTGCGCCCCCAGTCCTTCTCGATGTAGCCACGCCCGCCAGAGAAGTCGATCGCCGTGCCGTCCACCACGAGCGAACCCGACACCGCGTGGTCCATGGAGAGCACGCCGTGATAGGTCTCCATCCTCGGCACGAAGCGGTACCAGCCCATGATGCCTGGCGACAACAGCGTGACCGGCCAAGGAGACCACTCGCCGAAGCGCACCTCGCCTCGCACCGTGCGCTCACCGTCCGCGAGATCGAGTACCATCCGGTCGCGCGTGAAGAGGTTCCCGCCGATGGAGATGCTGAAGGGAGACGCCGGGTCGTACGTGAAGTCCTCGGCAGGGTAGACGAAGTAGTGCATCTCGCCCGAAGAGGGGACGAGCTGCACGAAGGCGTGCCGATGAGAGCCGTCGGTGGAGTACGAGATGCCGGGGATGATGGCCACGACGTGCTCGCCGGCCACGTCGACCTGCTTGAAGTACCAACCCTCGAAGTAGCGTCGCTGCACGCCCACACCCTGGTAGACGGCCGGGTTCCAGATGCGCCTCAGGCGGTTCATCCGCGTCTCCTCGCTCGTACGCCACGGGATGGGGCTCCGGCTGCTCGCGTCGGGCCCCGCTCTCCTACACCAATCGTACCGGAGGGCCCTCCACCGAGCGCCCCTTCCACGTCGTCCGCCGCCGGAGCCCGTCTATAAGTGAGCCGACGACGAGCACCTCGAACGCCAGAACGGTGACCGGGTAAAACACCGCCGGCCACATCGGCAACCGCAGCCGCCAGTACACGAGGAGCCACTGCGCGAGCGCCAGACCGACCGTGGCGGCGATGAGCGCTGGCGATGGCGAGGCCGAGATGAGTCCCGTGAGGCCGAGCCCGAGAACCACAAGCGGCTCGAGATAGAAGAAGGCGATCCAGATCCACACGAAGAGGTACGTCAGTAGCGCGGATCCGAACGCGGGGAAGAGGTTCTTTCGGAAACCGCGGTACGCCTCGGCACCGCTGCGGTACATGCGGCACGTGGCGAGCGCCGTGGCGTCTGCGAGACGCGAGGCCACTCCCGCCGTGCGGGCCGCACGGGCGAGGTCGAGATCGTCGACGAGCCCCGTGCGCACCCCCGCGTGGCCGCCGATTGCCTCGTAGGCGTCGCGGGTGAAGAGCATGAGCTGGCCGAGTGCAGCGGGCATGCCCGCCTTCGGCGAGATGAGGCCGATCACGAGCGGCATGAACGACAGGAGCGACCAGCCGAAGACCGGGACGAGCAGTTGCTCGCCCACGGTGCGCACATCCTGCTTCGGCACGCCCGAGAGGAGGCCGGCCCGCTCGGCATGCATCGCCCCGACGAGCGCCATCGTAGCGTGCGGCTGGAGCACGACGTCGGCGTCGACGAAGAAGAGCACCTCGCCGGTGGCCGCTTGCGAGAGCTGGTGGCAGGCCCAGTTCTTGCCGGTCCAGCCCTCGGGCAGCTCGTCTCCGTGTACGATGCGCAGCCGGGAATCGCGGTCCCGCTCGGCTTCGAGAATCGCAAGGGTGCCGTCCTGCGAGTGGTCGTCGAGAGCGATCACCTCGAGCGACAGGTACTCCTGCGCGAGGATGGAGCGCAGACACGCGGCGGCGTTGGCCTCCTCGTTGCGGCACGGCACGAGCACGGAGACCGTCGGCGGCGCGTCGGGCGCGGGGTGCCGGCGCATGCGGCGCCACAGCCAGGCGTTGCTCGCGACGATCAACAGCACGATGACCTGGAACGCGATGTAGCCGCGGATGGCGTCGTCCGTGAAGTACTGGAGCAGCCCGTCAGCCATCGGCGCTCACCCCGTCCCGGGAGTGGCGGGGCGCTGCTGCGTGCGGCGCGGCCTCGGCGGCTCGCTGAAGGCGGCCCGGTGCTTCCACACGATGATCGCGAACTGCCCGGCGAGGACGACGCCGAGCCACACGTCGGGAGTGAAGACGGCGATGCCGATGGCCATCGCGATGAGCGCCAGCACGACGGCGCGAGCGTCGTGACGCACAACGAAGCGAGCGACCGTCACGACGGTGACGCCGATGAAGACGACCTCCCAGGCCATCAGCCCGATCCAGGCACCGAGTGTCACGGCGATCGCCTTGCCGCCCCGGAACCGCAGGAACGGCGAGAACGCGTGGCCCGCCACCGGCAGGATCGCGATGACCGCGAGCTGCCAGCCCGAGAACCCGCCCGGGTCGACCGCGAAGGCCACGGGTAGCACGCCCTTGGTGACGTCCAGCAACAGCACGACCACTCCGAGCACGGCACTGCCACTGCGGAAGACGTTGATGGCGCCCGGGTTGCCGTCACCGTAGTCGCGCGCGTCCTTGCGCGTGAACAGCCTGCCGAGCCAAACCGAGAACGGAATCGAGCCGCACAGGAAGGCCGCAATCGCCACGAAGATGAACTCTACCGCCGGACGCATGGGTCAGCCCCCGTGCCGGAGGAGTGGGTACCTCCCGCGATCAGCCATCGGCCGCGAGAACCCGCATGACATCGACGATGGCCACGGGCGCATCCGTGAAGACTGCTCGCGTGCAGACCGCCTCGCAGGGCGGCAGCCCTCCCGGTGAGACCCTGGCGTGCGCCGCCACGCACTCATCGCACGCGAGCACGAGTCGCGGGGTGCCACCGTCAGGCGCACCCGAAGCCGCTTCCGCCACGCCGACCTCCCCCGCCCCGACAGCCCGACGTGCACCGGTGCGATTGCCGACCTCAAGGCGTCGCATGATGCCGGGGATGTCATAGCGGGCCGGACATTCTGCCGCGCAGGGCGCGCTCTCGCACCACTGGCAGTCGCGCGCCAGACGGGCCAGATCGTCCGGGGGCAGGTTGCCGGGTTGCATCGGCGGGATCACCCGCACGGCGCCACCCTCCCTGATACCGGACGTGTACGCCTCCAACCCGAAATCCCGCAGGATGGCATTGGCCGCTGAGATGCCCGAGACGGTCACCGCAGGCGTCCCGGTGCCCATGACGGTGCCCTCGCCGGCGAGGTAGAGGCCCGCGAGCGGCGTGCGCGCCTTGGGCCGACGCATGAGCTGCTGGCCCATGCGCTGCTTGGGGCCCGCTACTGAGCCCTTCGGCTTCTGGAGATAGCGTTCGATGGTCGAAGGACTGCCCTCGATACGCGTGCGCATCGAGGCGATGAACCCCGGCATGCGTCGCTCGACAAGCGAGAGCATGCGATCGGCCTCGGCATGCTTGGCCGCCTCGTATCCGGGTGTCTGGTATCCGGCTTCCCACGGCCTCGGCCATTCGCGCAGGCTCGGGCCGATGAGCAGGAACGGCGTCTCGTCGGCAGGCGCGAGGGTGGGGTCTTCGAGGCCGGGCAGGTAGAGCGTCACGTCCGCTTCGTCGATCGCGTCGGTGTTGTCGATGAACATCTCGACCGGCAGGGTGCCGACGGGGATCGCCGAGCGCTTGACGGTGCCGTACACGACGAAGCTCGGCCAGGAGTCCTCCATGCGAGCGATGCGGCTCTTCCAGCGGCGCGGAAGGAGGTCCGCCGCGTCGAGCCCGCTCGCCAGCTGCTTCACGGCCCCCGCGAAGAGCACCGCATCGGCGTCCAACCGCTCCCCGGAGGCAAGGCGCACGACCGGTCCGCGTCCTGGAGCCGAGGGTGGGGCGAGCGCCACCATCCGGTCGCGGTAGTGCATGCGTCCGCCACGCTCCTCGATGACTTTCTCGAGGCGCGACACGAACGCCATCGCCGAAGACGCGGGGTACGAGGCGCCGCCGACGTGGTTGTCCACGAACATCGTGGCGGCCATGATGGCGGGCGTCTCGGCGAGCGTGGTGTACGAGTATGTGGATGTGAGCTTGTTGAAGAAGCCGCGCACCTGCGGGTCGCGCACATACGGGCGCATGAGCGACTCGGCGCTGCGGAACATGAGCCTCACCGCACGCAGCTGCAGCCCGGGGGCCTCCATGAAGCGCCTGCGTGACTCCTCGGCGGGCACTTCGGTGGGCGCCTCGAAGACGGGCACCTTCGCGATCACGTTGTCGTAGATCTCGGAGATGGCGCCGTAGAAGCTGTGAAGCTCATCACGCGCCTGGGGGAAGATTGCCGAGAGCTCGTCCACGAACCGGTCGATGTCCGGCCAGAACACCACGGCATCGTCACCGTAGTGAAGGCGATAGAGGGCTTCGTGGCGGTAGATCTCGAGCGGCTCGCCGAGCTCCTCCATGAGCCAGCGGTGCGGGTTGAAACCGCGCTCGCCAAAGCCGAAAAGCATGGCCGCGCCCACATCGTGCGTGACGCCGTTACGCCGGAACGCCGAGCCGGAGCCGCCCGGACGGTCACTGCCTTCCACGACCGTGACCTCGAGGCCACGGGCGGCAAGCAACGCAGCGGCCGTCAAGCCGCTGATCCCCGCCCCCACCACGACGACACTGCGCTTCTCTGCCATGCGCATACGGTAACACAGCCGGGGTGGGCTACAATCCCCGCAAAGAGAAGGGAGTACCCGTGGACACGACACGCACCCGAAGTCCGGAGCGACGCCCCAGCCGACGGGCCATCGCCGCAGCGCTGGCTCTCTCACTCGCGCTCTCACTCGCGACGCTCCTCGGCGGATGCGGCATCACCGGCGGAGCGGTCAAGGACGAAGCGGCGGACTACCTGGAGCAGCAGTCGGAACGCGCGCAAGCCGAGGCCTGCTACGCGACCCAGCGGATGATCGAAGCGGGCATGCACCTCTACGAGTCGAAGACGGCGTCACTGCCCGTGTCGCTCGACCAGCTCATGGAGGAGAAGGTCCTGCCCACGATTCCCGAGTGCCCGTCGGGCGGCACATTCACCTACGACTGGGAGCACAGCCGGGTCAGCTGCTCGGTGCACGGCGAGGCACCCGAGAAGGAGTAGCCGGGGCCGAGAGGTCGGCTCACCCGGCGGCGTCGACCTCATCGGCCTCGGGCGGAGCGAACTGCGTGCGGTAGAGCTCGGCGTAGAGACTCCCGGCCGCAAGGAGCTCCTCGTGCCGACCCGACTCCACGACGCGGCCGCTGCTCACCACGAGGATCCGGTCGGCGTCGCGGATGGTGGAGAGCCGGTGGGCGATGACGATCGACGTCCGGCCGGCAAGCGCCGTCTTGAGGGCGCGTTGCACGGCGGCCTCGGACTCCGAGTCGAGGTGAGCGGTGGCCTCGTCGAGGACGACGACCGCGGGCGCCTTGAGGAGCAGGCGCGCGATGGCGAGCCGCTGCTTCTCGCCGCCCGACAGGCGGTAGCCCCGCTCGCCGACGACGGTGTCGAGCCCGGCCGGCAGCGACTCCACGAGCTCGAGGATCTGGGCGCCCGTGAGCGCCTCGCGCAGCTCCTGGGCGGTGGCGTCGGGCTTGGCGTAGAGCAGGTTCGCCCGGATGGTGTCGTGGAACATGTGCGGATCCTGCGTCACCATCCCCACCGTGTCGCGTAGCGATGCGAGCGTCGCGTCGCGCACGTCGACGCCGTTGATGCGCACCGCCCCTTCGCGCACGTCGTACAGGCGCGGGATGAGGTAGCTCATCGTCGTCTTGCCGGAGCCCGATGGCCCGACGAGCGCCACGAGCTCACCCGGCTCGGCGACGAAACTCACGTCGCACAGCACGCTCGGCGACTCCAGAACCTCGGCATGGGCGACCGACTGGAGCGACGCGAGCGACACCTCGGTGCTCGACGGATACGAGAACCCCACGCCGTCGAACTCCAGCCGTGCGGGTCCACCCGGGATGGGCATCGCGTCCGCCTTCTCGTCCACCAGCCGCGGCAGATCGAGCACCTCGAAGACCCGTTCGAACGAGACGAGCGTGGTCATGATGTCGACCTGGATGTTGGAGAGCGCCGTCAGCGGCCCGTAGAGGCGGCCGAGGTAGGCAGTGAGCGCGACGAGCGTACCGATGTCGAGTGCACCTTCGATGGCCATCACGCCGCCCCAGCCGTACACGAGCGCCGTCGCGAGCGCCGCTGTGAGCGTCAACGCCACGTAGAACACCCGCGCGTACAGCGTCCGCGTGATCGAGATGTCGCGAACACGGCCGGCCTTCTCGGCGAACTCCCGGTCCTCGTCGGCGAACCTGCCGAAGAGCTTCACGAGCAGCGCCCCGCCCACGCTGAAGCGCTCCACCATCGTGGTGTTCATCGCGGCGCTCAGGTCGTACCCCTCGCGGGTGGCCTCCTGGATGCGCTGCCCCAGCCAGCGGGCAGGCAATGCGAAGAGCGGGAGCATGACGAGCGCCACAAGCGTGAGCTGCCATGAGAGCGCGAACATAGCGACGAGCGTGAGCGTCACCCGAACGAGGTTGCCCACGACGTTCGAGAGCACGCTCGTGAGCGCCGCCTGTGCACCCTGGACGTCGTTGTTGAGGCGGCTCACGAGCGCGCCCGTCTGCGTGCGCACGAAGAACGCGAGCCCCATGCGCTGGACGTGCTCGAAGACCTTGGTCCGCAGATCGTAGATGAGTCCCTCGCCCATGCGCGCCGAGACCCACCGCTGCACGAGCAGCAGCCCGGTGTCGATGACGGCAAGCCCGGCCACGAGTCCGGCGAATCCGACGACGAGCCCCGCGTCCTGTCCGAGGATGCCCTCGTTGATGATCTCGCGGTAGATGAGCGGGTTCGCCACGCCGATCGCCGCTTCGAGACTCACGAGCACCACGAAGCCGATGGCGAGCGCCCGGTACGGCCGCAGGAAGCCGAGGACGCGACGTGTCGTGCCCGGCGCGACCCTGATGTGCTTGACCGAGGGGTCCTTGCGCAGCGACCCCATCACGCCCGAGCCGCTGCCGTGCTGTCCGGTGCCCGCCATACCCTCACCCCTCTTCGGCCGACAGCCCCAGTCTACTCGTACGCGATGGCGTCCCGCACGCTCACCTGCGACGCGCGGAAGGCCGGCGCAAGGCTCGCCATGGCCGAGATGAGCAGCATGAGCAGCAGCCACGCGCCAACGCCGAGCCACGAGAACGTGTAGGTGAGCGGCAACCCCATCGACTGCTCGAGTCCCCTGACGAGCACCAGGCTGAGCGGGTACGCGAACACCGCGCCGAGGAGCCACGCGATGAAGCCGATGGTGACGCCCTCGGTCACGAAGATCTGGTAGATCGAGCGGTGCTGGGCGCCCGTGGCGCGCATGACGCCGATCTCGCGCGTACTCTCAAGCACGTTGATGCTCATCGTACCCGTGAGGCCGATGACGCCGACAGCCGCCAGCAGCGCGGCCATGAGCAGCAGGAACGCCACCAGCACACCGAGCTGTTCGCCGAGCTGGCCCGAGAGCCCCTCGCGCGTGCGGGCGTTTGCGACCGTGAAGCCCGCGTCGGCGAGGCGTTCCTCGGCGGCGGTGAGAAGCGCCTGCTCGGACTCCTCGTCGGAGGACTCGCCCCGCAGCAGCACGCGGCTCGCACCGAGGTCACCCACGGCGGCGTCGAGCGCGTCGGCAGGACAGTAGATGGTGGGGCCGCTCATCTGCCCCTTGATGATCCCGACGACCCGCCAGTCTTTCTCCACACCGAGAATCGTCAGCGTCACCCGGCTTCCCACCTGGAGCGACGCCTCTTCGTTCTCCGCATCGGTGTTGATGACGATCGCGTCGGCGTCGCCGGGCCTGAGCCATCGACCGGCGGTGACGGTGGGGCCGATGAAGTCCGTCTCGGGATCGAGTCCCACGATGGAGAACGACTCGTTGTTCGTGCCGTCGGGCCGCACGACGGTCGCTCCGTACGTGGACCACGTCTCGATCGCCACGAGCCCCGGCGTCCCGGCGAGTTCGCGCTCGATCGCATCCGCGCCCGCCGGCGTCGCCAGCGCGATCTGCACGTCGTACCGCCACCAGGACTCCAGGTCCGCGATCGTCTGACGGATGGACGCCTGGGAGCTGAAGACAGCCATGACCACCGCCGAGGCGAGCACGAGCGTGGAGAGGGTGAGCGCGAGGCGCCCCTTGCGGAGGAACGTGTTGCGGAGCGAGAGTGCCACCGGGCGCGGCAGTCCGCGGACCAGGCCGAGTGCACGGTCGACGAGACCGTGGCCGAATCCGGCGCTCGTCATCGCAGCGCTGTTGAGGGCGCGCACGACGCTCATGCGCACGCCACGCCGAACCGGGATGGCGGCCGCGAGTATCGGTACGACGAGTCCCACGGCCATCTCCACGATGACGACCCACGGCGGCAGCGTGTAGTCGGTGATCCGGAAGTTGAGGAAGCCAGCCGCGAAGTCGGTGAGGAAGCGCGAGCCAGCCGAGGCGGCCGGGAGCCCGATCGCCACCGCAAGGACGCCATAGAGCAGTACGGCCACAAGGTAGAGGCCCTCGAGCTGTCGCGCGCTCGCGCCCACCGCCTTCATGATGCCCACCTGTCGCACCTGCTGGGCCATGAGCGACGACACGGTGTTCACCACCAGGAACGCCGACAGGCCGAGCGCCAGAACGCCCAGCGCGAGCAGCAGCAGCGTGATGGACTTGAAGATGTCGCCGAGGAAATGACTGCCCGGCTCGGGGACCGAGGTGTAATACACCTGCAGCCCCTTGCGGTCGAAGAGCGAGTCGCGCAGCTCGGATGCGCGACGCGAGGCGCTCTCCCACGAGATGTCGGGGTCGTCGAACGCCAGTAGCAGCTGGTTGTACCGCCTGGGTTCGCCGAGATCATCGAGGGTGTCGAACGAGACGTACCCGGTCTCATACCCGACGAACTGTGCGGGTACCGCGTTGATGTCGTGCGCGAATCCCGCCACCCGGAGCTCGGCGATCTCCCCGTCCGCTCGCTCCACCTCGAGGATGTCGCCGACGCGGTAGTCACCGACCTGCGCGGTCGCCGATTCTAGCAGGACCGTCCCGTCCGCGGGCGGCCAGGGAGCGCCGTCGGTGGGCACGACCTTTTCCACCTGGATGTCGTTGAAGTCCTCGAACGCGACCACCGAGAGCGTGCGGTCCGTGTCGGAGCCGGCCCACGTGTACCGGAGTGTCATAGCCCGGCGAGCCTGCACCGCCCCCACGCCGTCCTCGCGCGCGGCGGCGCGCACCACGTCGTCACCGAAGTCCTGGACCCGGTACGAGACGTTCATCGGCACCGAGGTCGCGTAGTCCTTCTCGAACTCCCGGAGCAGGATCTCGCGCCCGCCGAGCACCACGCCAACGGCGAAGATGCCGATGGCGATGGAGAGCACGACGAGCGCCGTGCGGAACCAGTGCGAGGTGAGGTCGCGCATGATCTTCCGCCATCGGGGGCTCATCGGGACACCGCGCGTCGCCATCACGTCAGCCCGTATGCCGCTCGCGGTGGACGCGCTCCTCGACGATCTCGCCGTCGGCGACATGCAGCGATCGCCTGACCCGGCGCGCGAGGTCGTTGTCGTGCGTGACCATGATGATCGTCTTGTGCTGCTCGACGAGACGCTCGAACAGGCCGAAGACCGCGTCGGCGGTGCGTGAATCGAGGTTGCCGGTCGGTTCATCGGCAGCGAGGATCGGCGGGTCGTTGGCAAGCGCGCGGGCGATCGCGGCGCGTTGCTGTTGTCCGCCCGAGAGCGCCGCAGGGAGCTTGTTGGCCTGGTCGGCGAGCTCGACCTGCTCGAGCAGGTCCATCGCACGGGGCACGCGCTCGCGCAACGGATAAGTGGAGCAGAAGTCCATCGGCAAGAGCACGTTCTCGAGCACGGTGAGCGTGGGGAGCAGCTGGAAGAACTGGAAGACGACGCCGATGGTCCGCCCCCGCCACCGCGCGAGCGCGTTCTCGTTGAGTTCGTGGATGGGCGTCCCGCCGATGATGACCTCGCCCGATGTGGGGTGGTCGATGCCGGTGATCATGTTGATGAGCGTGGTCTTGCCACTGCCCGACTTGCCGATGATGCCGACGAACTCGCCCGAGTAGATCTCGAGGTCGATGCCCTTGAGCGCCGTGAACGGCACCTCGCCGGTGTCGTACACCTTCACCAACTGCCGGAGGCTCACCACGGGCTGATCTGACTGTTCTTGTTCCACGACGCACTCCTGAGTCACTTCGCTCATCCGATACTCACCTACCCGAACCCAGGTGCGTCCTCGCAGCGCACGGCGTATCCTGGCGCCATGATCGTCGACCCCGGGAGGATGGCATGGACAGACGCACCGACCTGAGCAGCGGGATTCCCGCCCTGGACCGGGTGCTCGAGGGTGTGTGGGCTGGCGACAACATCGTCCTGCAGGTGAGCGACATAGCCGACTTCATCCCGTTTGCACGGCGATACTGCCAGTATACGCAAGCCGCAGGCCGCAAGCTCGTCTACTTCCGCTTCGCCGACCATGCCCCGCTCGTGCCCGAGGGCATCACCGCCGAGGTACACGTCCTCGACGCCTCGGCTGGTTTCGAGCAGTTCATCAGCGAGATCCTCACCACGATCGACCGCAACGGCCACGACGCCGTCTACTACCTGTTCGACTCACTCTCCGGCCTGGCAGTCGACTGGTACAGCGACCGCATGCTCGGCAACTTCTTCCGCCTGACCTGCCCCTACCTCTTCGACTACGACACCGTCGCTCTCTTCATGCTGCTGCGCGATCTCCACACGCCGCTCGCCACACGCGCCATCCACACAACCGCGCAGGTGGTACTCGACATCGTGCGACACGATGACGTGCTCTACATCCTGCCCCTCAAGGTGTGGGAACGCAGCTCGCCGACGATGTACCTGCTGCACGCATGGGTGGGAGACGAGGTGCGGCCCGTCACGCAGAGCGTGCCTCTCGCCGAGATCAGGACCGGCACGCCGCAGCCCTGGATCGACTCGACCATCGACTGGCGCGACCCCTGGACGGACGCGTTCGTCCAGGCCCGCGCCATCCAGCATGCGATCGCGCGTGGCGAGGCTCCGGCTTCGGCGGCCGAACGGCACCGCGACCGGCTCATCAGGATGCTCCTCAGCCGCGACGAGAGTGACGACCTCTTCGGCCTGTGCAATGAGTACTTCGAGCTGGGCGACCTGCTCGCCGTCGGGAAGCGCATGGTGGGCACGGGACAGATCGGTGGCAAGTCGGTAGGCATGCTCCTCGCACGCAAGATCCTGAGCGTGCGCCAACCGGAGCTCGCCCGGCGCCTCGAGGTGCACGACTCCTTCTACATCGGCGCGGACGTCTTCTACACGTACCTCGTGCAGAACGACCTGTGGTGGGACCGCTACCACCTCAAGACGGCCGACGACCTGTTCGCCTCGGCCGCCGAGCTCGAAGAGCGCTTGCGGACCGGCACCTTCTACCCAGCCACCGTGGAGCAGTTCGGCCAGATCCTCGAGTACTTCGGCCAGTCGCCGATCATCGTGCGCTCGTCGAGCCTGCTCGAGGACGCCTACGGCAACTCGTTCTCCGGCAAGTACGAGAGCGTCTTCTGCGGCAACCAGGGCGATCCGGCGCGTCGACTCGCCGACTTCCTCGACGCGGTGCGCACGGTCTACGCGAGCACGATGAGCGAGGAGGCGCTCTCCTACCGGTTGCACCGGGGCCTCATCCATCGCGACGAGCAGATGGCGCTGCTCGTCCAGCGCGTCTCGGGAGACCTCCACGACGACCTCTTCTATCCTCAGGTGGCGGGCGTGGGGTACTCCTTCAATCCCTACGTCTGGAACGCGCGCATCGACCCCGTGCAGGGCATGCTGCGGCTCGTCTTCGGCCTGGGCACGCGGGCTGTGGAGCGCCAGGACGACGACTATACGCGGGTCGTAGCGCTGGGCGAGCCCATGCTGCGCCCCGAAGGGTCCTCGGACGAGGTCCGCAGGTACAGCCAGCACATCGTGAACGTCATCGACCTCACCGAGAACACCGACGTGTCACGACGCTTCGAGGCCGTGGCCCGAGCGGCGGAGGGTCTCCCGCTCGACATGCTGACCTCACGCGACACCGAGATGGAGCGCCGCGCGCGCGTAGCGGGCGTCCGCGACGTGTTCAGCCCTATCCTGACGTTCGAGGGGCTGCTCACGCGGACCGCGTTCCCCGATGACATGCGCACCATGATGGCCACCATCAGCGAGGCGTACGACCACGCCGTGGACATCGAGTTCACGGCCAACTTCGTCGGCGAGAACGACTACCGCATCAACCTGCTCCAGTGCCGCCCGTTCCACTTCAGCGGCGAGGTCACGCACGTGCAGGAGCCAGCGGACATCCCTGCGGCTACCGTGCTGCTCAGGACATCCGGCCCGGTCATCGGCCAGAGCGTCGCCACCGAGCTCGACCGCATCGTATACGTCGTGCCCGAGGCGTACAGCGCACTTCCCACGAGCGAGCGGTTCGCACTCGCAGCACTCGTCGGCAGAGTGTTGAACCAGCCCTCGGACACCCCTGGCGAGGGCCGGAAGGTGCTATTGGCCGGACCCGGCCGCTGGGGGAGCCGTATGCCCGAGCTCGGCGTGCCTGCCACACTGCCGCAGATCAAGAACGCGAACGTGCTGTGCGAGATCGCGGAGATGCATGCTGGCCTCAGCCCCGACCTCTCACTCGGCACGCACTTCTTCAACGACCTCGTGGATCTGGACATCCTCTACGTAGGCGTCAAGCCGGGCACGGGCGACGCGCTCGTGAACGCCGACCTCCTCGAGGGACTGCCCAACGCACTCGGCAGACTGCTGCCCGAGGAGGCCGGCCGGGGCGAGTTGCTGCGCGTCATCGATGCCGCCGACCTCGATGGGCGCACGATCGTGCTGTGGGCCGACGTGCTCGAGCAGCGCGCTGTCGTGTTCGTCTCGGACCGCTGCGACCTCCGCCGGGGATAGCGCATCCCCTCGCGGGTATCGTCTGAGCAGGACCGGTGACTGACAGGGAGGCGCCGTGCGTCGCCACGTGATCGCGTTTGCGCTCCTGCTCGCCGGCGCCGTCGCCACCGAGGCGGCGAGCCGTTTCATCGTGAGCGCCTTCCCCGACCGGCCGCTCCCCGGGGACCTGCTCTTCCGGCTGCTGCCGCACGTTCCAGTAGCGCGCACGGTCTCGAGCATCGCCATCGCCCTCGGCGTTTTGCTGTTCATCGTCTACGCACTTCGCTATGCACCGAAGCGCATCCCGTCGTTCGTAACGATGCTCGGGGTCATGTATCTTCTGCGGGCAGCACTCCTCGTGGCCACGCCGCTCGCCAACGCCAACGACGGCCTGCCGGCGACTTTCCCTGTATTCCACTACGGCATGTTTCCGTCGGGCCACACGGCGGCGATGCTGCTCTTCGCGTTCTTCATCGACCCCGCGAAGGCCCCCGCGCTCCATCGCGCGCAGTGTCTCATCACGGCGCTCGTGTGCGTCTGCCTCGTCCTCGCGCACAGCCACTTCACGATCGACATCGCGGGCGGGGCGCTGCTCGCCTACTTCGTGGAGCGGGAGTGGCGCCTGGGCCGTCTCTTCGGCCCGCTGAAGCGCCTCGTGGAGCTGCCGGACGCCGGGTGAGGCGGTCCTCGGGCGAAAGAGGAGCCCGCGCACCTCTGGTAAGATGAGGCTGCCGGGCCCGGGATGGGCCCTGTCGCCCACGCGCGACGCCAGGAGCGTGAGAGAACGTGGTCGCAACCGCATACGAGCTGCTCAGCCGCACATACGAGGAGTGGCGCGCGGACGGTGGTCCTCACCTGGCCGCCGCGATGAGCTACTACATCTTCCTGTCGCTCTCGCCGATGCTCGTGGTTATCGTGGGCGTGCTCGGGCGGTTCCTCGGCCAGTCCACGGTCACCGAGGAGATCACCGCGCAGGCCCGCGTCATCGCCGGTCCGCTCGGCGAGCAGATCGTGAGCGAACTCGTGTTCACCACCCAGCCAACCACGTTCGGCACGACCGCGTCGGTCATCGCGCTGCTCGTGGCGCTCTTCGGCGCGACGCGGGTGTTCGCGCAGCTCAGGACCGCCTTCGACCGCATGTGGAAGATCCCGCCTGCCCAGACCACCGCCAACGGCTTCAAGGCGCAGGCCCGGGAGGCGCTCCAGACGGCTGCCATCCACAACCTCGCATCGTTCGTCATGGTGCTCGTGGTGGGCCTTCTGCTCGTGGCCTCACACCTGCTCTCGGCGGTGACGGCGTTCGGAGTGCGCTGGATCGCCCCGGCCCTCGATCTCGGCAACACCGTCGTCAGGCTTGCCGAGTCAGGGACCTCGCTCGTCATCATGACGGTGCTCTTCGCCGTCATCTATCGCTTCCTGCCACGCACCTCGGTAGCGTGGCGCGACGTCTGGATCGGCGCGCTCATGACCTCGGCCCTCTTCATGGTGGGCCGCATCCTGCTCGAGATCTACTTCAAGCAGGCGAGTGTGGGATCGGCCTACGGAGCCGCCGGTTCGGTGGTCGCCCTCCTCGTGTGGATGTACTTCTCCTCGCAGCTCGTGCTCTTCGGCGCCGAGTTCACGCATGTCTGGGCGCAGACGCGCGGGTCGCGCCGGGAGTCCGCCGGGGCGAGGCGATAGCGGTGGCGGAGCAGCCCTGGTGGCAGACGGGGGTCATCTACCAGATCGCGGTGCCGAGCTTCGCCGACGCCGACGGTGACGGCCGGGGAGACCTGCGCGGCATCATCGAGCACCTGGACTACCTGAACGATGGGACGCCGGACTCACTCGGCGTGAGCGCCATCTGGTTGACGCCGATCTTCGACTCGCCGCTCAGGGACTTCGGCTACGACGTGCGCGACTACCGCACGGTGAACCCGCGCCTCGGAAGCGACGCCGACCTCGACGAGCTCATCGCGGCCTGCCACGAGCGCGGCATCCGCGTGATGCTCGACCTGCCGCTCAACCACACGTCGGACGAACACCTGTGGTTCGCCGAGTCTCGCGCCTCGCGCGAGAGCCCGCGCCGGGACTGGTATGTCTGGCAAAGCGGACGCGCACCCGGCAGGCCGCCCAACCGGTGGCGAGCCGTCGTGGAGGGCAGCGCCTGGCAGTGGGACGCCGCAACGGAGCAGTACTACTACCACGCATTCCTCCCTTTCCAGCCAGACCTCAACTGGCGCAACCCTGAGGTGCGCGAAGAGATGTTCGGCGTGGTGCGCTACTGGCTCGAGCGGGGTGTGGATGGTTTCCGGCTCGACCTCATCAACTTCCTCCACGAAGACGCGCAGCTGCGTGACAACCCGCCCAAGCCCGGTGTGCGACCGTACGCATGGCAACGGCATCTGCACGATCGCACCCAGCCGGAGAGCATCGAGGTCGTCCGGGAACTCCGCGATCTGCTGGATAGCTACGACGACCGGGCGATGATGGGCGAGGTCTTCGCCGACCACCCTGAGGAGTGCCTCGCCTGCCTCGGCAGCGGCACCGATGCGCTCCATCTCGCGTTCTACCTCCACTTCGCCACGCGGCGCTGGAGCGCCGGGGCGTTCCGGCGCTCGGTCGACTGGCTCGAGGAGCACATCCCGCAGGCCGCCTGGCCCTGCTACTACCTGAACAACCACGACCTGCCGCGTACGTACTCGCGCCTGAGCCGCCTCCGGCCGGGGCGCGCCCACGAGCGAGCCCGGGTCGCAGCCGCGATGCTCCTCACGCTGCGGGGCACGCCGATCATCTACTACGGCGAGGAACTCGGCATGCCCGAGGCCCGCGTACCGCGCGACCGGATGGACGACCCGGTGGGGAGGCGCTTCTGGCCGCTGCCCGTGGACAGAGACGGTTCGCGGACGCCGATGCCGTGGAAGGGGGAACCGGGGGCGGGTTTCACCGGCGGTGTGCCCTGGCTCCCGGTGGATCCGTCATACCACGCGATCAACGTAGAGGCACAGAGCGGGCGAACTGACTCACTCCTCAACTGGTACCGGGTTCTCATCCATCTAAGGGCGCAGCATCCCGCGCTCACCGCAGGGACGTACCGGACGCTTGCTGGTACGCCGCGTGGGGTCTTCGCCTACGTGCGCGAGACCACCGACGAGCGGGTGGCCGTCCTGCTCAACTTCCGGGGCCGCAGCGTCCGCCTACGGAGCGGTGCCGGTCTTCCTGCGAAGCTCAAGGCTCGCAGAGAACAAGCACCTACCGAGCCCTACGCCTCCGAGGCGCGCACGCTCCTCTCGACGCATCGGGTCGCGGACACACCCGTCGATCTCACCGATCTCCGCCTGGCGCCGTACGAGGCGATCATCGTGCGGCTCGAGGGATGAGGACGGCCGCGGTTGAGAGGCAGTCGGCTCCTGGTACCTCCTGACGGGTGCGCTCAGCCCGATCCGCATGTGCTGGCCGATGCTCACGCCACATCGGGAAGACCCTGCTGCGCCCCTCACCCGAGGGGCGCAGCAGGGTCGGTCGTCTCTCTCCCCTTACGGCGTCACGTCGAAGGC
>CAYMSA010000022.1:20718-24576 GCA_964392965.1 uncultured Coriobacteriaceae bacterium | reverse complement strand
AACGAAAAGCGGGACCCGAAGGTCCCGCTGCCAGTTGCTGGAGCCGACGAGGGGACTCGAACCCCTGACCTGCGCATTACGAGTGCGCTGCTCTACCAGCTGAGCTACGTCGGCCTGTCTACCTACTCCGTACCCTCCGAGGGGCTTGCCCCTTCACGCGGATGTGACCGCCTGCGCTTCCGGCGAGCCGGAGCCTCCGGGGCGCTCGCGGGCTGCGATTCCGCACCCTCGGCCTGCTTCTTCTGCGCCGTCCCGCGCCGCGGACGCCGCTTGCGTGGCTCCTTCTGCCCGTCGCCCTTCGGCGTCTCATCCGCCTTCGGGGCCTCACTCGCTGCCGCAGCGACCGCGGGCTTCTTACGACCCGAACGCCGCCGCCGCTGCCCTTCCCTGCCCTCGCCCTCCGCCGAACGCTCTTGACGTTCGACCTTGGCCGGTTCGCCAGAGGTCTCCGCCACGCGTAGCGTGGGGGTGGCGCGCTGCGTCGGTGCGACCGTCGCATGCGATGGTAGAGCATCCGCCGCAAGCGTGCACGGCATGCCGCGCCCCGCACTGCAGTCGAGAGAGGACAACGGCACCGTGATATCAGGACCGCCCTGATGGCGGATCGTGACCGACTCACGAGGCACGTTGATCGCGACGACCTTGCCCTCGCCTTCCGGCAGAACGACGGGCGTCCCGCACTTGGGAGCGCGCTGCTTGAACTCCTTGTACGTCTCGCTCTCATACCGCAGACAGCACATCAGTCTGCCACACAGACCGCTGTTCTTCAATGGATTGAGCGGAAGGTCCTGATCTTTCGCCATGCGGATCGAAACCGGCTGGAAATCGCCCGAGAAACGCGTGCAGCAGAGCTCCTCACCGCAGTGACCGAGCCCTCCCAGCAGGCGCGCAGCATCGCGCACGCCGATCTGACGCAGATCGATGCGCGTGTGGAATTCGCCGGCCATCTCCCGCACGAGTTCGCGGAAGTCGACACGCTCATCCGCCGAGAAGTAGAAGATGACCTTGGAGCCGTCGAACAGATGCTCGATGCCGATCGGCTTCATGTCGAGACCGTGCTTGCGGATGAGCGCGCGGAACCGCGCCATCTCCTGTTGCTCGTTGGCGCGCAGCGACTCATCCCGTTCCCTGTCGGCCTCGTCGGCGACACGCAGAACCGGCTTGAGCGGGGCCACCAGATCCCGCTCGGGCACCTCTTGCACGGCGCGGACGACCTCGCCGTACTCCTGACCGCGCTCGGTCGAGACGACGACGTGGTCACCCACCTGAGGATCCGAACCGGCCGGGTCGAACGAGAGGACCTTACCGGAGAACCGTAGCTTCACTCCCACGACTGTGGGCATCGTAGTACCTCCTGTATATCGAACAGCATGGCCTCGACGGCCAGCTGGGGGTTCACATTATAGGCTATGCGCGCACGAGCGGTCCGAACGCCTTCAAGTGCCCGCAAGACGGCAGCCGGCGCGACTCTGAGCGCGATCTCGGCGGTGGCGTCGGCCACGTCATCGTTGACGATGAGCTCATCGAGGCGCTGAGCGATCACGAGACAGTCGCGCAGCCAGCTCTCCGTCACGCCGAGCAGCTCCGTGACGCCCTCGCGCTCCCGTGCCGTAAGCTCGCGTTTGTGCCGCTTCTCGACCTCGGCGATGGCACCTTTGGAGAGGAACTCCCGGACGTCCTCCGTCTCCTGCGCCTGAAGGGCCTTCAGATCCTCGGCAGGTGCCCGCACCTGGAGCAACAGCTCCTTGGCGGCCTGGAGCACATCGTGGCCGTCCATGACCGGCAGACGCTTCAACGTGCCGAGGACAGCGCGCCGTGCACTCTGCCGGTGTGCCGAGCGCAGGAACTCCACTGCGCGTGGCGCGACGCCGCTCGTCGCGGCAAGGGCGACGCGGGCCTCGGCGGCACTGGCCCCGGTGCGCTCGACGAGGAGTCCGAGTGCCACCGACTCCGGTATCGCCGCGAAGCGCACGACCTGACAGCGCGACGCGATCGTGGGGAGGACGTCCTCGTAGTCGTCGGCAAGAAGCACGACTACCACCCCTGCGGGCGGCTCCTCGAGCGTCTTGAGGAACGCGTTGGCCGGAGCGCCTTGCAGACGTCCCGCATCCTCGAGGACGTACACTTTCCAGGCGCCCTCCACCGGCTTGAGGTTGATGTCCCGCGTGACCTCGCGGATCTGGTCGATCACGTAACCGGCCACCCCGCCGGGGCGCAGGACGTGGAAATCCGGATGCGAGCCGTTGCGCACACGCCGACACGCTTCACAGGCGCCACACCCGCCTGTGCCACACAGCAGTGCGCTCGCGAGGCCCCGGGCGGCCGTCTTCTTCCCCGCGCCCACCGGGCCGAGGAAGAGATACGCGTGGGCGACGGTGCCCGCGTCCACGGCCTTGCGCAGGTGCGCCGCCACACGGCGCTGGCCGATGAGGTCGTCGAGCACCGGACTCATGCGTCGTCCCCCGCCAGGTGCCCGACGAGTGGCGCCACGTGCGCCCACACGGCCGCCGCCACCTCGGCGACCGGCCCGCGCGGGACGACCTTCACCCGGCCGGGATCGGCGGCTGCGATGGCGAGATAGCCGACACGCACGCGCTCGTGAAACGCCGAACCGGCGCGCTCGAGGCGATCGGCGCCCTCGCGGGTCGCCTGCGTGAGGCCGTCGGCGGCATCCACATCGAGGAGGAGGGTGACGTCCGGGACGAGCCCGCCGGTGGCGAGCCGGTTGAGCGCCACGATGTCCTCGATCGGCAGCACGCCTCTCCCGTAGCCCTGATAGGCGGTCGTCGAGTCCACATACCGGTCGCCGAGTACGACCGCGCCCGCCGCGAGCGCGGGGCGATAGTGATGCGCGACGAGCTCGGCGCGTGCTGCCTCGTAGAGAAGGAGCTCGGCGAGCGGGTCCATGTCATCGAGCGCCGGGTCGAGCAGCACGTCGCGGATGCGCTCCCCCACCCCGCCTGGAAGCGGCCCACCGGGCTCGCGGAACAGGCGGACGTCCAGCCCGAGAGCGCCGAGGCGCTCAGCCAGAAGCGCGATCTGCGTCGACTTACCGGAGCCATCGCAGCCCTCGAACGTGATGAAGAGGCCGCTCATCGCTCCCCCTCCGCGGGCTGGTCGTCGGCCCACTCAGCACGCGCCTGCGTGTAGATGTCGGTTCCATTCGCGTCGATGGCGACCCACACGGGGAAGCGGTCGAGCTCCATACGCACGAGCGCCTCCGTGCCGAGCTCGGCGTAGGCGACCGTCTCGGCGCGGAGCACGTGCGTGCCGAGAAGCGCCGCAGCGCCACCGACGGCCGCGAGGTAGACCGAGCCCGTGCGCTCGCACGCACGGCGCACGTCTTCGGAGCGCACGCCCTTGCCGATGGTAGCGACGATACCCGCCTCGAGAAGCGCGGGCGTCCATGCGTCCATGCGCTTCGCGGTCGTGGGTCCGACCGAGCCGACCGGCCGGCCGGCCGCAGGCGGCGTGGGGCCAGCATAGAAGAGGACGGCGCCCGCAAGGCCGTGGGGCAACACGCCGTCCCGCTCGAGCTCGGCGGCGATCCGGACGTGCGTCGCGTCCCGGGCGGTGAACACGGGGCCGCTCAGCAGGACCTGCGTGCCCGCGGGAAGACTCCGCAACACATCGGCCTCATCGGGCAGCCGCACCGTCTTCGTCTCACTCATGAACATGCCTTTCCGAAGAGCGCCACTCCAGGTTCCTGTACCCGTAGTATGCCGCAGCGAGTACGACTGCCGAAGCGAGGATGAGCGTCATACGCGGACCGCTCAGCCACGTCCCGGCGAGATCGCCTCCCGCTTCCCGCAAGACGAGCGCCAGGACGTCACCGATGGGCGCCACGATCACCATCGA
>CAYMSA010000022.1:19090-20618 GCA_964392965.1 uncultured Coriobacteriaceae bacterium | reverse complement strand
GGCGTGAAGAAGAGCGATGCCATCTCCATGAGCAGAACGACGAGGTAGATCACGCCGAGGCTGTTGGTCACGAGCAGGAAGAGCGTGAGGACCGCGCGGATGACGTCACAGGTGATCATCAGGCGCCGCCGGTCCAGACGGTCTACGAACGCGCCGATGAACGACGAGAAGAGCAGAGACGGGATGATCTTGGCGATCATGATACCGGCCACGGCGAACGACGACCCACCCGAGAGCGTCGTCACGAGCGGGATGAGCAGACCGATGACGAGCCAGTCACCGATGCCGCTCACGAACTGGCTGAGCCACAGCGCCCGGAAGTCGCGGTTCTTGAGCACCCGGGCGTAGTCCGAGCGGCCAGGAGCGGCTCCGGCTCGGTCGGCCACCTAGCGGACCTCCACCGTCGCGGTCCGAACCGCACAGCAGCCCATGTTGACGGCCACAGGCAGCGCTGCGATGTGACAGGGAGCCGTGAGCACCCGGACGCCCAGCGCCGTCGTGCGACCGCCAAGTCCCGCCGGACCGATGCCGAGCGCGTTGATCGCCCCGAGAAGCTCACGTTCGAGCTCGCCCGCCTCGGCGGTCTGCGCGGGTGAGCCGAGGGGTACGAGCAGCGCCTTCTTCGCGAGCCGCGCGACCGAATCGAACGTCCCGCCGACACCGACGCCCACGACGAGCGGCGGGCAGGCGCCCGTCGCCTTCGCCGACACGGTCTCGAGTACGAAACGCCTCACACCCTCGATTCCGGCTGAAGGGTCAAGCATGGCGAGCGCACTCGCGTTGTCGGAGCCGCCGCCCTTGAGCATCACATGCACCGTCGCCCCGCTACCCGGGCGAAGCGTGAGCTCGACCGTCGCCGGCGTGTTATCGCCGGTGTTGGCGCGATCGAAGAGCGCATCCCGGCAGACACTCATGCGGAGCGCGCCCCCGCGGTAGGCGGTGCGCACGGCCTCGTCCACGGCCCCCTGGAGGTCGCCGCCGAGGTGCTCGTCGGCGCCGAGCTCGACCCACACCCACACGGTCCCGGTGTCCTGACAGAGCGGCACACGGTCCCGCGACGCGATCGCCGCATTCTCCACGAGCTGCGCGAGGACCTCCTGGCCCCGGAGCGACGGTTCTTCGCGTGCCGCGGACGCGAGGGCGCGGAGCACGTCGGGCCGCAGCGACGTGGCGGCATCGCCGATCGCCCCGGTCACCGCCCTCGCGATGTCGTCGACGGTAAGCACTATGCGCTCACGCACCTGCCGATGGCGTCCGCGATCGCCGGGACAACCCGCTCGTCGAAGATCGACGGGACGATACATCCCGGCGTAGGCTCCTCAACGAGGGCTGCGAGCGCCTCGGCGGCGGCGAGCTTCACGGGCACCGTGACCGTGCTCACCGCGTGATCGAGCAGTCCACGGAACAGGCCCGGGAACACGAGCGCGTTGTTGATCTGGTTGGCGAAGTCCGAGCGGCCGGTCGCGATGACGGCCGCACCGCCCGCACGCGCCTCGTCGGGCATGATCTCCGGCACCGGATTGGCGAG
>CAYMSA010000022.1:0-18990 GCA_964392965.1 uncultured Coriobacteriaceae bacterium | reverse complement strand
CCGCACCGCCCGCACGCGCCTCGTCGGGCATGATCTCCGGCACCGGATTGGCGAGCGCGAACACGATGGGCCGCTCGTTCATCCGACGGATGTCCGCGGCCGTGAACAGGCCGGCACATGAGACGCCGACGAGCACGTCGGCACCGTCGAGCAAGCCCTCGCCCATCGGCCAGGACGCGTCGGCTGTACTGAGCGGCAGCACCTGCTTCTGCTGCGCGTTGAGATTATCGCGGGTCGACGAGACGATGCCCTTGCTGTCACTCAGACGGAAGTCCGTGAGCCCGTAGACGGCAAGAAGCTCGGCGATGGCGAGACCGGCCGCTCCGGCCCCCGAGATGGCGATCCGTACGCTGTCGTGCCTGCCGGTGACCTTGAGCGCGTTGATGAGCCCAGCCAGCACGACGATTGCGGTGCCGTGCTGGTCGTCGTGGAAGACGGGGATGTCCAGCTCCCGCGTGAGTCGCGCCTCTATGTCGAAGCAGCGCGGCGCCGAGATGTCCTCGAGGTTGATGCCGCCGAACGTCGGCGCGAGGTTCTTCACGCACTCGACGATGGCGTCGGAGTCCTGCGTGGCCAGACACACGGGCACAGCGTTGATGCCGGCGAACTCGGCGAAGATCGCGGCCTTGCCCTCCATGACCGGCAGCGCCGCACTCGGGCCGATATTGCCGAGGCCGAGCACCGCCGAGCCGTCGGTCACGATGGCGACCGTGTTCTGCTTGCCGGTGAGTTCACGCACCTCGGCGGGGTCGTGCGCGATCGCCATGGACGCCTCGCCGACGCCGGGGGTGTAGACGATGCTCAGGTTCTCTGCGTCGAGGGGCACCTTGGAGGTGACGACGATCTTGCCCCGTGACTGCCGGTGAAACTCGATGGGATCGCATGCCTGAGCCATCGGACTCCCTACTTCTGAAGATTCGGACAGTACGAGAGACGCCCCCGGTCGGGGCGCCATGACACCCGAGATTCTATCATCCCTGTACACGCAGAGCCCGCCTGATGCGGACGCCGCGAGCGCGAGCGCGCTCAGTGCGGGTCGGCGGGGTAGTCCACAGGGAGCCGCGCTCCCTGGTGAGCAGCGACGCGTTGTGCGAGGACGTGCGGCACCGGCGGCAGCTCTTCGCGATGCTCGAGACGGACGAGGGGGACCTCGACATCTCCTGTGAGCAGCTCGTCAGGACAGAATCCCTCGGCCAGCACCTCGCCGAGGTGGATGATGGCCGACCCGTCGTGCCCGGGTTCGCCGAGCTCGTTGCCATCCGGCTCGGCGATGATGACAAGCGGCGCGAGCGTCGTGCTCAGAGCCATGCCGAACTCGACGGCCGCCTCGGCCTGCAGCTCGGACTCCGACGCCGGTGCGAGCACCACCACGCCGGGACGCACGGCCCGAACGTCTGCGAGCACCGCCGGGGTGAAGCACGCGTCGCCCGCGATGACGACCGTTCGCCCGGGAGCGGCGGGGTCATCCGGTGTCAGGCACCACGGCTCGCCAGCGCAGGAGGCGACGAGGACGCGCACATCGGGCACCCCGCGGGCAAGTGCGGCCGTGAGTTCCCCCGGCG
This sequence comes from uncultured Coriobacteriaceae bacterium, assembly GCA_964392965.1. GTDB lineage: Bacteria > Actinomycetota > Coriobacteriia > Anaerosomatales > Anaerosomataceae > CAYMSA01. Next base: position 17,428 of record CAYMSA010000022.1, on the reverse strand, counting down.
ACGAGGAGCTGCGGACCGACGACGTGTCAGGGATCACGACCCACGTCGCGCCCTGAACGTGAGCCATCGTCGCCGCGAGAAGCAGCACCTCGGCATCGTCGGCAAGCGTGGGACGGAGCGTGTGCTGCACGACCGCGATCTTCATCGCAGACTCCTTCGGGAGGGCGACACCACACGGGGTTCATGCCCTCCCCGAAGCCGGGATTCACGACTCCTCGGACTTCTTTCGCGTCCGGGGCTTGCTTGTGGGCGTGCCGCCGGTGCCGCCCTTGGCCGCGCTCTTCTTGGACGTGCTGGCGGTCCCGCCCTTGGCACTCCGTTTCGACGTGCCCGAAGCCGACTTCCCGGCACCCGTGGCGCTCGTCGAACCGCTCTTGCCGCGGCCCGTCCGTCCCGAGGTCTTGCGCTCGGGCTTGTGCGGGCAGTCGGGATCGATGCAGATCCTCCACGGCCCCTTGCGCGTGTGCACGACCACGACCGGCGCGCCGCACTCGCACGTCTCGCCGGTGGGCTCGATCTCGCCCTGCTGCGGCAGCGGATACGAGACGCCGCACTCGTCGTAGTTGGTGCACCGGACGTAGCGGCTACCCACTGCCGAGTAGCGGACGACAAGATCGCCGCCGTCCCCGGTCGGACAACCGCCGGGGGCGATCACGATCTCGGGCCCCTTCTTCGTCGAGCAGTCGGGGTTGAGGCACATGGTGCGGGGCCGCTTCTTGAACTGCAGGATCTTCACCTGCGGCGTGCCGCAGACGGGGCAGAGCTCGTCGGTGGCCTGGTAGCGGGCGTTCTTGGGAAGCGGGTATGTGACCGGGCACTCGGGGTAGCCGGCACAGCCCACGAAGTAGCTCCGGAACTTGGGCGAGTACTTGATGAGCAGGTCGTGGCCAGACTCGGGGCACTTCCCCACCTTGGCGTCCTCGTCGAGCGCGCCCTTGAGCTTCTCGGCCACCTCGTCCACGCGCGGCAGCAGCTCGGCGAGGACCATCGCGAGGTCACCTCTCGACAGGTCGACGACCTCCTCGAGCGTCGCCCGGCCGTTGGCGACGTCGTCCATCTTCTTCTCGAGCGTGACCGTCATGTCCGCCGAGGTGATCTCGGCCGCGTGCGCCGCGAGGGCCTCGATGACCGTGCGGCCCTTGTACGTGGGCTCCACCGGGTCGTTCTGGACGTACTTGCGGTCGTAGAGCGTCTGGATGATGTCGTGACGGGTCGCCTTGGTGCCGAGCCCGAGCTTCTCCATCTCCTGGATGAGCTTGCCTTGCGAGTAACGCGCCGGCGGCTGCGTCTGCTTGCCTTCCATCTCGGCGCCGAGGAAGCCCACCTGTTCGCCCTCGGACATGAGGGGCAGGCGCCCCTCCTTCTGCTGGCCGTACGGGTAGATGGCCCGGAAGCCCGGCGAGACGATGACGTCGCCGCGCGCCACGAACGGCTGTCCGTTCACCGAGAGGTCCACGCGTGTGGCCTCGATCTTCGCCGGCTCGGAGAGTGTGGCCATGAAGCGGCGCGCCACGAGGTTGTAGAGCTTCCACTCCTGCCCGTTGAGCTTGTCCGGGTCGGCGGCAGCCGTCGGATGCACCGGCGGGTGGTCGGTCGCCTCCTTGGCGCCACGCGTGGGAGTGAGCGCGTCCTTGCCGAGGAGCGCGTTCGCGTACTCGCGATAGAACGGCACTCCGGCAAGCGACCGCAGGATCCCCTTGAGGTCGAGGCTCGGCGGGTACACGGTGTTGTCGACACGCGGGTACGAGATGTAGCCGCTCATGTAGAGGGACTCGGCCACGCGCATCGTCACCGCAGGCGAGAGACCCTCGGAGGCGGCCGCGGCCATGAGCGAGGTCGTGTTGAAGGGAGCCGGCGGCTGCACCGTGCGCACCGTGCGCTTGACGCCGTCGACCGCGCCCGTCTGCGCACCGGCAACCGCGTCGACGGCCGCGCGGGCCTCGGCCTCATTCGCGAAGCGCTCCGTGCGGTGCGAGGCGTTGAACTGCTCGGCGTCCTTCTCGAACGACGCGCGCACCACCCAGTAGTCCTCGGGTACGAACGCGTCACGCTCCGCCTCGCGGTCCACGATGAGCTTGAGGGTGGGCGTCTGCACACGGCCCGATGAGAGGACGTCGCCGAAGGGCTTGCGCGTGACACGCTGCAGTGCGAGCGTGAGGTACCGGGTGAGCACAGCGCCCCAGACGAGGTCGATCTCCTGGCGGGTCGCTCCCGCCTTCGCGAGCTCCTCGGAGAGCAGCCCCTCCTCGGCGAACGCGCGCTCGATCTCATCGCGGGTGATAGCCGAGAAGCGCACGCGCGTGACGGGGACGGAGGGGTTCACGGCGACCACGACATCGCGGGCGTCCGCGCCGATGAGCTCTCCCTCGCGGTCGAAGTCGGTGGCGATGATGACCTTGTCGGCCTTCTTGGCGAGGTTCTTGATGGACTGGATGATGCCCTTCTCCTTGGGCACCTTGGCGAGGTCCGTGCGTGCGATCACGGGGAGGGTCTCGAGGCGCCACTGCTTGGAGGTGATGGGGCCGTCACCCTCGAGTACCGACTCGACCATGGTGCGCAGCACCTCAGCGTCACCTGCCACGAGCCCGCGTGCCTCGGCGGCGCCGGTGGTCTCGACGAACTCGATCTCCATGATGTGGCCCTTGAGGCCGATCGACACCCAGTCCTCGCCATCACGCCGGAACGTGTAGACGGGCGTCGTGTAGACCTTCTCGGACTTGGGTTTTCCCACAGCGAGGATCTCGGCGATGCGCTTCGCCGCTATGTTCTTCTCTGAGATGATGAGATGCATGAGTGGATGCTCCAGCCGTTGGCGGGCAGTCCAGCCGAGTATATATGCGCCGTCAAGCCCGGCGCGCGCCGGTCTCGAGGAACCACCGCGCACCAGCGGCCTCACCACGGCCGCCGTATCCGGTCACCCGGCCCGTTCCAGCGCCCGGAGCTGACTCGGGGAATCGACCCGTAGGTATCAGAAGCCGATCTCGGCGGCGCGCGCCTGCATGGCGGCAAGCGAGAGGCCGAGGAACTCCTCGCGCGTCAGATCCAGCGCCTCGTGCATGGCCATCTGCTCACGGCTCGCGCCGCGGGCGAAGGCCTTCTCCTTCCAGCGCTTGAGCAGTGAACGCACCTCGACCGCCGCGAGCGACTTGTCGGGCCTGACGAGCGCAGCTGCGGTGATGAAGCCAGTCGTCGGGTCGGCGGCGCAAAGCGCGCGATCCATGAGCGACTCGCAGGGAACCTTGCTGGCGTGAGCGAGGATGGCATGCGCCATCTCATCGTCGATCCGCCCGGCGAGCTGCTCGACACTCACCCGGCCGTGGCGCTCGAAGTCCTCGGCGGTCTCCGCGTAGTCGAGATCGTGGAGGAGCCCTGCGAGGGCCCATCGCTCCACATCCTCGTCCGGCAGGCCGAAGTGCCGCGCAAGCGCCTCCATGATGATCTCGGTTGCCACCGAGTGGTTGATGAGGTTGGGAGCCTGCACGCGCTCCCGCACGAGATCGAGCGCCTCCACGTGACCGATCATGAACGCGCCCCTTCTTTCGCAGCTTCAATGCGCGCCGCGAGCCATTCGGCCCACGCCTCGACGCCGACACCGCGCGTGGCGGAGATCGGGAACACGGGAGCAAGCGCGTTCAGACTCGCAACGACGTCCCGGAACTCGCGCTCGTCGAAGTCGAACACCTCGAGCGTATCGTACTTGTTGAGGATGACCGCCTCGGATATCTGGAATATGTTCGGGTACTTGTACGGCTTGTCGTGGCCCTCGGGCACCGAGAGGATCATCACCTTGGCGTTCTCGCCCAGGTCGAAGTCCGCGGGACAGACGAGGTTTCCGACGTTCTCGATAATGAGAAGGTCGATCGCATCTAAGTCAAGCGTGTCAACCGCACGCGCGATCATCGCGGACTCGAGGTGACACGCGCCACCGGTGTTGATCTGTACGGCGGGGATGCCGTGCTCGCGGACCTTCTCGGCATCGACCTTGCTCGCGATATCGCCCTCGATGACCGCAATCGAGTACCGGTCGCGCAGGGCCGCGATGGTCGCAAGGATGGTGGAGGTCTTCCCGGCGCCCGGCGAGGCCATGAGGTCGACGACGTACACTCCATGTTTCGCGAATCGCTCGCGGTTCGCCGCCGCGAGCTCCTCGTTGAGCGCCAGTACCGGCCGTTCGATGTCGATACGCATGATCACACCCCACGTCAGTCCGTCACAGCCGCCGGATCGCAGCGGTCAGTCGTCGATGTCGATACTCGCTATCTTGAGTTCACGCCCGGTCAGGAGCGCCACGAGCGCACTGTCGCACGCGGGACACCGTGCGCCGCAGAAACGATCGTGCACGAACTCGTGCCCGCACTCCATGCAGCGCGAGGACGCCTCGATGAAGCGGATCTCGAGGAGCGCGCCCTCGGCCATGGTTCCGGGCGTGAGCGCCTCCCAGGCGAACTGCATCGCGTCAGCGACCACACCCGTGAGGATGCCCGCATCCACCTGGACACTCACTATGCGCGTCGCGCCCGCATCTTCGGCTGCTGACACTGCCGAGGTCAGCACGCCGTCTACGATACCCATCTCATGCACGCGAAGCGGCCTAACCCTCTCCCGCTGCGACGATATCGTCCTCGTCGTCATCGATCTGGATGTTCGCATCGCGGATCTTGCGTGCCAGCAACACCCGGGCGAGCAGCATGCTCACTTCGTACAGGCCGATCATGGCACCCGCAAGGACGGCCATGCTGTAGGGACTGAAGTCCGGTGTGATCATCGCCGAGACCATGACGATCACGATCCACACGACGCGCCAATTCTTCCGGAGTTGTTCATAAGAGACGACATTGAAGTAGACGAGGTAGAAGACCAAGACCGGCACCTCGAAGGCGATTCCGAACCCGGCGAGGAACCACATCCCGAACGACATCGCACTCTTCGCACTGAGCATGAGCTGGAACGAGTCGCCGCCCTGGGCGACGAGCCACTCGGTCGTACGACCGAGTACCAGGAAATAGCACATGAGCACGCCGGCGATGAACAGAACACCCGAGGTGAACGCTGTCCAGCCGAACCACTTGCGCTCCTTGGGCTTAAGCGCCGGGAGGAAGAACGCCAACGCCTCGTAGATGATGATCGGGCTTCCTACCACGAGAGCCCCGAAGATGCCGAGCCGGAAGCGGTTCGTCATCGCCTCGAGGATCTCGAACGCAAAGGGCATGTCGCCGATGTACGGCGTCATCGGCCCCACCAGTACACGGAAGATCTGATCGGAGAAATAGTAGCCGACGATGGTAAGCAAACCGACGACGGCGATCACCACGGTGAGCCGCTTGCGCAGCTCGTTGAGATGACCCATGAACGGCATTCGCTTCGGGGAGACAGGCATGGTGATCGAGGGCCGGAAGTCCTAGCCCTGCGCCTCCTCTCCGGTAGTCGCGGGTGACGCTTCCGCCGAGCCAGACTCCGGGGAAGCCGTTTGAGTGGCAGGTGCCTCGGCGGCGGCCGTCTTCTCGGAAGACGGGGCCTCCGGGGACGCCGGTTCGCCTGTCGGCTGCGCGTCTGCTGCGGCGGGAGCGGGCTTGGCGGCGGTCACCGTCTTGGCGGGCGTCGCGGGCTTCGTGAACGTGCTGCCGGCGACCTTCTTGTTGAACTCGGCGCTCGTCTTCTTGGGAGGTTCGTCCTTGGCAAGCGCCTCGATGGCGTCCATCTCGGCCTTGAACGTGGACTGCATCATGGACGAATAGCGCTTGAAATCGCGCACGAAGCCGCTCACGGTGCGGATGATCTCGGGCAGCTTGTCAGGGCCGAACAGCAGCAGCCCGAAGATAGCTATGATGACAAGCTCCACGCCGCCGATGCCGAACAAAGTCCATCTCCTTGCAGTTGCATGCCTATACGGCGCCCGACCGGAAGGACGACATCCGGCGCGTCAACGAATCGCGATGTGCTCTCAGAACCCGACGGCCTCTTCCACGGTGGCGAAGACCGGGAACACCTTGTCGAGGCCGGTGATCCTGAAGATCTTGAGGATCCCGTCCTTCGAACAGACGAGCCGGATCGTGCCGCCGAGCTCCTTCACGGTGCGCAGGCTGCTGACGAGAACGCCGAGCCCTGAGCTGTCGATGAAGTCGAGCCCGTCGAGGTCGACGATGATGTCGAGACACCCATCGTCGATGATCTGGCTGAGCTCCTGCTTCAACTTGGGCGACGTGTAGACGTCAACCTCACCCACGAGTGCAACCGTGCAGGCCGTGCCCCGATCCTCGGTCGTCATGCTCAGTTCCATGGTTGACGCCTACCCTTCCCGAGAGCGCGTGCGTGCATGATTGTATACGGAGCATGACCGGGTGACCAGCGTGGCACTGGAGCCCACCGTCGTACTCGAACACCCCCCGTTCCCCGTACCCCCTACTCCGATGGCGTGGTCGCCTCCTCGGACCGCAGATAGTCGAGCATGTCGTTTGCGGTCGTCACCTGAGTGGCGAGCGTCGTGCTCTCCTCGGAGGCGGCCACGAACGTCACGAGCGCCGCCTCGGCGTCGGGACTGCCGCTGTAGTAGAGCGAGAAGGCGCGCCGCCACATGACGTCGGCGTTGTCCGGGACCGCCTCGAGGGCCCGCAGGTAGTACTGCGCGGCGGCGTTCCAGTACGGCAGCGCCTCATCGGCCCGCTCCGCCAGCGCCAACGCCTGGGCCCAGCGGTAGTAGGCGTCGCCGGCATCGGCGTTGGCCTGCGGATCGGAAGGCTTCGAATCGAGTGTGGCGAGTGCGGCGTCGACCGCCGGCCCGTACTCGTCCGTGATCGCGTCCCCGGAACCCTGCGGCACGGTCGGCTGAGAACCCGCGCCGCCGGCGACGAACAGGATGCCGGTGCCGAGGAACGCCACGACGATGATGATGATGACGGTGCGCACCCACAGGGGTGTGGTGGAGGCGCTGCGGCCTACAGGGCGGCTCGCGCCTGCTCCCGGGTTCCGCTTCTTCGTGTTCTTGCGTGCAGCCACGTGAGCTATCGACCTTCCTTTGCTAGCCGACGGGTATCAGGAGACCGACGACCACGCCCGCGAGAACGCCGGTCAGGAACAACATGAACGCCACAGCGCGCGATACGCGCCGGTCTGACTCGCGGCCGGTGGCCTCAACTACCGCGGACGCACCGGACGCATCTGCCGGGCACTCGCTCTGAAGCGTCACGACTTCGTCCTCCTGCGACGCCGGAGGACCGTCGAGTGCCTCTTCATCGAAGAAGAAGTCGTTCGCGGCCATGCCGTCCTCCGTCCCGTCTCTCATGACGACCGTCAGTCCCGGACCTTCAGCCGGATGCCCTCGACGTGTCCGATCATCGTGTCGAGCTCCAGGCTCAAGAACCTGCCCCTGTCGAACAGCATCCGCCCGTCGGCCATCGTCATGAGCACGTCTTCCTGGTTGCAGGTGTGCACCAGTGCCGCGTACGGATTCTGCGTGGGCACCTGGTAGCTCTGGGAGAGGTCGACCGCGATGATGTCGGCACGCTTCCCGGGCTCGAGCGACCCGATGCGAGCGTCGAGCTTGAGCGCCCGCGCGCCGTCGATGGTGGCCATGCGCACGAACTGCTCGGCGGTGAAGAAGCCGCTCTCGCCGTGCATGCCGCGCTGGATGAGGAGACCGATGCGCATCTCGTCGAAGAAGTCGATGGTGCTGTTGGATGCGGGAGAGTCGGTCCCGAGCCCCACGCGCATACCGCGGGCAAGGTACTCGCCGAGCGGAGCGGTGCCCATGCCGAGCTTGGCGTTGCAGCGGCCGCAGTAGGCGATCGATACGTTCGTGCGATCGAGGATGGCAATGTCGTCGGCGTCGACCTGGACGCAGTGGACGCCCATGACATTCGGCAGATCGAGGAGGTCCCACTGGTAGACGTAACGGACCGGACTCACGCCCGTGGGCATCCATGCCTCGTCGGCCCAGCCCGACTGCGTCCGGAAGTCCTGCCCGAGTGGGGACGAGCCGTACTTCACGAAGTTGTACTCGTCACGCGATCCGGCGAGGTGGATGGCCACGGGCGTCTCGGCCGACCCGACCCGCTCCGCCACGGCCTGGAAGAGCCGCGGGTGGCACGTGTACGGCGAGTGCGGCGCTATGCCGATGGTGATGCGGCCCGCGTCCACGGCCGTCTGCCAGCGCGCCATGTCCTCGAAACCCTCCGCCACGATCCTGTCGACCGCATGGATGTCCATCGTCTCGATCTCGCGGTAGAGCACGCCCCGCAGTCCTGCGTCTGACGCGGCGGCGACCGACGCACCCGTCGCCGTGATGTCGGCGATCGTGGTGATGCCCGAGCGGATCGCCTCGGCCGCACCCAGGAGCGCCGAATCGGCCCAGTCCTCCCCGGAAAGACGCGACTCGCGGCGCTGGACCTCCATCTTCCAGCGCGTGTACGGCAGGTCGTCGACCACGCCGCGGAATATCGCGTACTCGAGGTGCGTGTGGAGGTCGACGAAGCCCGGCATGAGGATGGCGAGGCCGTAATCGACCCGTTCTTCGTCCGGATACGCGCTGACGAGCTCGGCACGCGTGCCGACCGCCACGATGTCCGTGTCGCGCACCAGCACGGCGCCGTCTTCGATGTGTGGAGCGTTTATGGGCAACACGTAACGGGCGAGAAGTAGCATCAGAAGCCTCCCCGAATGAGATCGGCCTGGTCGCCGGGGGTGGATCCCGGAAGCCCTATCCTACACGCTCGCGCGAACACGCTCCACCTCCCGCGCCTTCACTGCCACATGGATGGCCACGACGCCGAACGTGCGGCCCTCCCAGGTCACCTGCTCGAAACCGGCCTTGTGGAGCTCACCGGCAAGCGCGCTCTGGCCCGGGAAGCGCCGGATCGAGCGGTTGAGGTACTCGAAGGACTTCCGATCGCCCGTGAGGAGCCCGCCCAGCAACGGGATCACGGTGCCGAGGTACCAGTGGTAGAGCGGCCGCACGAGCGGGCTCATCGGGCGGCTGAACTCGAGTACCACGTAGCGCCCGCCCGGCTTCAGCACGCGGTGCACCTCACGGAAGTTGGCCGCCCGGTCCGGGAGGTTGCGCACGCCGAAGGCGATCATCGCGACGTCGAAGCTGTCGTCGGCGTACTGGAGCGCCTGGGCGTCGGCCACGTCGAACTCGATGCGTGTGGGCCCGGCGTACGCGGCGACCTTCTCCTTCGCGACCTCCAGCATCTCGGGGACGAAGTCCGTCGAGAGCACGCTCGCCGGCCGACCCTGGGTGGCGATGGCGAGCGTGAGGTCGCCCGTGCCCGCCGCCAGGTCGAGCACCTCCGAGGAACGCCTGAGCCCGGCGAGCTCGACGGCACGCTTACGCCAGGCACGATCGCGCCCGAAGCTCGAGATCTGGTTGAAGCGGTCGTACTCTGGCGCGATCGTCGAGAAGATCCGCTTGACCTCCTCGGTGCGGGGCGCGCCGTCGACCTGCTCACGTGCGGTCATCATCGGGCATCACCCGACGCGTCGGTCGACGCGCTCGCACCGAGCGCCTCGAGGCCCTTGATGGCCTCGGCGTTGTCCGGGTCCTTGCGCAGCACGTGCTCGTAGGACTCGATGGCGTCCGCGTCGCGGCCAGCCTGCAGGTAGGCTGTGGCGAGCGCGAGATGCGCCTGCAGGTAGTCGCTGTCGAGCGATGCAGCGACCTCGAGATGCTCGATGGCCGCGTCGACCTCGTCCTTGCCGAGGTACGCGACCGCTAGCTGCACCCGGACCGCAGGTCCGTAGGGCTCCACGCGCACCCCCTCCTCGCCGATAGCGATGGCCTTGTCGTAGTACGCGGGATCGAGGTAGACCGCCGCCTCGTTGTAGAGGTTCGTCGTGAACACGTACGTATCGTATTCGTACGGCACGTACTCGATCGTGGTGAGGTACGCCGCCTCGGCCTGGCTGAAGTAGCCGAGCGCCGTGTTGAGCAGCTCCTCATCGGACGCGCCGCTCTGCGCGGCGGACAGATACTGCTTGAACGTCGTCTGGAAGAGCTTCTGGTACGCCGAGCCGAGCTCCATCTTGTACATCTCGTTGTACGGGTTGAGCTCGATGGCCTTGCGAAGCTCGGCCACCGATGCGGTTCCCGAGGTCAGCAGACGCCCGGCCAGGTAGTGGTTGTCCGCGAGCACGAACCGACAGTTCAACGTCATCGCCACGGCGAAGACGACGCCGACGACCGCCAGGAGCGGGCGCCCGGCGCGTGGGAGGGCGACCTCGCGCTCGGTGGCGCGGGGGCCGGCCAGGACGCCCATCGAGAGCCACAGGAAGATGGTGGATCCCGTGACCGAGAGCCCGAACATCAGGTGCACGACGTAGGCGAGCACCGCCGCCCAGAAGCCGAGCAACACGAGCCGGCGGCGGCCCTCACCGCGAGCGAACACGTGCCGCGCCGAGTCGACAAGCGTCCAGCCGATCGTCCCGTACATGAGGAGCGCACCGGGTATGCCGATGCCCGCCGCGAGCTGGAGCGGGTAGTTGTGCACGTTGTCCGCCACCGAGAGATACCCTGCCGCCTCGACGTACTCGGCGGGCTTGAACCTGGGGAAGAGCAGGCGGAACGTGTCCGCGCCCCAGCCGAAGATCGGGCGCTCGGCGATAGCGGCGCGCGCCGCCTCCCATATCTGGAAGCGCGTGAGCGCGCTCCCCTGCTGGAACTGGAAGATCGAGAGCACGCGCGTGACGACGTTGCGCACGGCGTCGGTGCGCAGCGTGCTCACCACGACGACCGCGACGACCGCGACGAGACTCGATGCGATGAACGTGCGGTCGATGGAGTCCAAGCGCAGCTCGGTCCCCCGCCGTGCGCGCCGGTACCCGATGACGATGACGACGAGGGCCACCAGGGCGGCGATCCACGCGCCGCGGACGTACGACGTGAGCCCGACGAACGCATTCAGGAGCGTGAAGCACCAGTACACCGTGCGCCAGAGGCGGTGCCTCTCGCTGAGCGCAAGCCCGATGGTGATCGCCCACGGGAACAGGATGTACCCGCCGAGGAGATCAGGGTTGCCGTACGTGGAGAACGCGCGGTTGGTCTCGAAGGGCAGGTTCCCCCACCGCACGGGGTCGAGCGAGACGAAGTCGGACCCCGCGGCCACCGCCGTCACGATGTTGTTGAGCATCGTCGCCGTGAGAAGCGCCCCGCCGAGCAGCGCGATCGCGGCGCCGACGATCATAGCCCGGCGGGCCTCGGCATCATCGGTCACACGAGCGCGCCAGCCGAGGAACACGGGCACCATGATGGTCACAGCGATGAAGACGGCCCGCAGGATGCGCGCGACGTCGAGACTCACGCCACCGATGACCTGCAGGAGGCCGTAGAAGGCGACGAGGAAGCCGCCTATGGCGAGCGTACGGGCGAGCGATCGCACACGGGCGGGCCGGTCCACGACCTGGAGGGCCATGAAGAACGTGAGCCCGTAGGTGATGAAGGAGACGAGCCCCTCGAAGCGGCGGTACTTGCCGAGGATGGCCGTGGGCGGATGGACGGAGAGCGCGGAGGTGACGGCGACCCAGGCCAGGAAGACGAGCACGAGCCACCCGATGCGGCTCCAGCGCACAGTGCCGCCCCTGATGAGGATGCCGACGCACCACGCGGCAAGCGCGATGAGTATGAGCCCGCGCTGGAGGAAGACCTTGGCGATGTCGAACTGGTCGTAGGTGAGCGGCGCGCCATTGAGGTTGAAGGGGCCGAGGTTGGACATCGCAATGGGGACGAGCAGCACGAGCAGGTGCAAGCACACCCACGCGGTCCGCTCCCACACATCCATCGCGGACCAGCCCGTCGAGCCGTCCCCGCGCCGGACCGTCGCTGCCTGCTGCGATGCGCCCTGCGATCTGCCGCCCTCAGGCACGCGCGCCGACGACCGCGCCGACGACCGCGCCGACGACGGCCGCTCGGCCGGATCCTGCCTGCCCGACTTCTTCTTGCCCACGCATCCGCTCCTAACGCGCTCCACGTCCGGTGATGACGACGCGGAGTGTCTCGGCCAGTATCTGGAGGTCCAGAAGTAGCGTTTGATGATACACGTACATCAGGTCGAACTTCAGCTTGCGGTCGGCGCCCGTGGCGTAACCGGCACCCACCTGGGCGAGCCCTGTGACGCCCGGCTTGACCTTGAACCGCTCACGGTAGCCGGGGATCTCGCGAAGGTAGCGTTCGACGAAATACGGCCGCTCGGGACGAGGGCCGACGAAGCTCATATGGCCCGCAAGGATGTTGACGAGCTGCGGGAGTTCGTCGATGCGGAAGCGCCGCAGCACCCTGCCGAGGGCCGTGATGCGCGCATCGTCCTCCTCGGCGAGAACAGGGCCCGAGGAGGCCTCGGCATCGCGCACCATCGTGCGGAACTTCACGATCGTGAACGGGACGAGCCCCCTGCCCACACGCTCCTGCGTGAAGAGAACCGGACGCCCCATGCTGAGCAGTACGCCGAGTGCCACGATCGCGATGAGCGGGCTCAGCACGACGAGCAGGAGGAGCGAGAAGACGAGGTCGAACAGCCGCTTGGCACCCGCGTAGCGGGACGGTGTGGCCATCCGCGTGAGCTCCATGAGCGGGATGTCGCGGACGGTGCGGTCCACGGTGCCGATCATGATCTCGTAGAACTCCGGGACGACCTCCACGCGCACGCCACTCGTAGCGGCGAGCATCAGGTCCTCGATGAGCTCCCGGACCGCGACCGGGCTCGACACGATGATGCGGTTCACACGCTGCCCGGCGACGATGGGACCCACGTCCCGGAACGTGCCGAGTACGAGAGCGGGGTCGACGGCCGGCGCGGCGCCCTCGCCCGGGCTGATGAAGCCCACGACCGTGCTCGCGCGGTCGGCGTGGCCCGTGAGGCCCTCGGCGACCTCGGCGGCAAGCACGCCGGTCCCCACGATGAGCACGCGCTGCTCGGGCCACAGCGACGCCCACGCGCGGAAGAGCGCCATGCGCCAGCCGATGAGCAGCACGAGCTGCAACACCCAGGCGATGACGATGGCGAGGCGGCTGAAGGAGAAGAAGCGCGGCCCGGCGAAGAACGCGACGGCCACGGTGAGCACGGTCCCGAGCGCGACCGCCAGGAACGTCGCGCGCGCGAGCTCCCAGCGGCCCTCGGGGCCCTGCGGCTCGTAGAGCCCGAACGTGTACCCGCAGCCGAGGTAGAGCGCGGTGATGAGCGGCCACAGGCCCACGTACGCGCCGAAGTTGAACGCGGGGATGTCGCCGCCGAAGCGCAGCAGGAACGCCACGATGAAGCTCACGTTCACGAGCACCGCGTCGAGCACGGCCGAAAGGACGATCAGGCGAGTCCGCGACATCAGCGCTCCCCCCTCGCCTCGGCATAGACGGCGAGCGTGGCGTCCACCATGCGGTCGAGTGTGAAGCGCTGCCGGACGCGCTCGGCCGCACGTGCCCCGAGCTCCTCGCGCAGCGCAGCGTCGGAGACGAGCTCGCGAAGCGCCGCCGCGAGCGCGCCTGCGTCTCCCGACGGGACGACGAGCCCCGTGACGCCGTGCTGGTTCACGAACGGGACGCCGGTGGTGAGCGCCGTGGAGACGACGGGCGTGCCGGCGGCCTGCGCCTCGAGCTGCACGAGCCCGAACGCCTCCGAGCGGGCCACACTCGGCAGGCAGAAGACGTCGGCGGCCGCGTACCAGACGGCCAGGTCATCCGCGTCGAGCGTGTCGAGGAACGTCACGCGCCCGGCCATGCCGAGTGAGGATGCCAGCTGCTCGAGCTCTCGCCGGAGCGGCCCGCGCCCTACGATCACGAGGTCGGCGTCGACGTCGGCCATCGCACGCACGAGGACGTCGACGCCCTTGTAGTAGATGAGGCGGCCGACGAAGAGCACGATCGGCCGCGTGTGCGACGCTCTCAGCGCGGCGGCACGCTCGTGGCGCTCCGGCGTGGCCGCGAAGTCGTCCACCCGTATGCCGAACGGCACGACGCGGCACTTCTCGGCCACACGCGCGAGGAACGGACTGTGCTCGACCATGTCCGGTGAGGAGGCGATGACAAGGTCCACCTCATCGAGGACGCGGCGCAGCACCGGAGCGTAGAGCGCGCCGAGGAAGCGCTGCCGCACGATGTCGCTGTGGTAGGTGAGGACCGTGGGCACGCGGCGGGTGGCGGAGCGGGAGCGCAACCACGACACCTCGCCCCACGGGTACGGGAAGTGCAGGTGGAGCACATCGGGTGCCGCCCCGCCCTCGCGAGCGCCGGGCGAGACCTCGTCACGCAGTCTGCGGGCCATGCCGGGTGCGACCGGCGTCGAGGCGTAGGCGAACGCGCGGCCGAGGCGGACGACGTCGACGCCGTCGAGGCGCTCCTCCGCCGTCTCGCCGGACTCGTTGGCCACGATCGCCCGCACGCTGTGGCCTCGCTCGACGAGACCGCGTGCGAGGTCGCGCACGTGGTACTCGATGCCTCCGAGGTGCGGCGGGTAGTACTTGTTGAGCATCGTCACGCGCATGCGCCCGGGCGACCTCTCATCGAACGCCGGTGACCAGAGTCCGGCCCTCGGCGAGCAACTCCTCCACCATCGCCTGCGTGGGGGCCTCGGCATAGACGCGCACGAGCGGCTCGGTGCCCGAGGAGCGCAGCAGGAGCCAGGCGTCGTCGGGAAGCAGGAACTTCACACCGTCGGCGCGCACGATCTCGCGGACCGGATGTCCGGCGATCCCGGCGGGCGCCAGCGTGGACATGGCGGCCGTGAACGCATCACTCGACCTCTTGTCGAGCTTCAGGTCCTTGCGGCCGTACTCCATCGGGCCGGTGATGGCGAGCAGGTCGTCCACAAGTTCGCCGAGCCCCTTGTGGCGCTCACCCATCATCTCCGCGAGCAGCAGCGCCATGAGGAGGCCGTCGCGCTCGGGCACGTGAGCCGGGATGCCGATGCCGCCGGACTCCTCCCCGCCCACGAGCACGTCACCGGCGACCATCTCCTCGTAGATCCACTTGAACCCCACGGGCGTGGTCACCACCTCAAGCCCGAGGTACCGGGCGATGCGGTCGACGAGGACGCTCGTGGAGAGCGTCTTGACCACGCGCCCACGCATGCCCCTGCCCTCGGCCAGATGGCGCACGACGAGCGCCAGGATGCGGTGCGGGTTCACGAACGTGCCCGAGCGGTCCGCCGCGCCGATGCGGTCGGCGTCACCGTCGGTGATGAATGCCGCGTCGAGCCCGTGCTCCCGCACGTACTGCCGGACCTCGTCGATGTGCGGCGGGATGGGTTCGGGGTGCAGGCCGGCGAACGACGGGTTGGGCTCGCCGTGGAGCTCGACAACGTCGACGCCCACCGATCGGAGCACCCCGGCGAGGTAGCCCTGCCCGGCGCCGTAGAGCGGGTCGACGGCCACCCGCAGGCCGGCCGCCGCGATCGCCTCGGCGTTCACGAACGACCGCAGCGCGTCCAGGTACGGGCTCGCGATGTCGACGGTGCGTACGGAGCGGGCCGCCTCCTCGCTCACTGCGGGAGCGCTCTCGGCGAGCGCCGCCTCCACGCGCGCCGTGAAGGCCGCAGGGCTCGCCCCGCCATCCCTCATCCTCAACTTGACACCCAGGTACTGCGCCGGATTGTGGCTCGCGGTGAGCATCACGCCGGCCACGGCCTCCGGGTCGTGGCCCACGGCCCAGCAGAGCGCTGGCGTGGGCACGAAGCGATCCGACACGCCGACCTCAAGACCGTGCGCCGCGAGGACCTCGGCGGCGGCCCGGGCGAAGCGTCCGGCCTCGAAGCGCGTGTCGTAGCCCACGAGGACCCTGCCACCAGGGCTCTCGGCAGCGATGACCCGCCCCGCGGCATCGGCCACGCGACGTACGTTCTCATAAGTGAAGCCGTCACCGATGACGTCCCGCCAGCCGTCGGTGCCGAAGTGGACCGAACCCGCCATGCGCCCCTCCCTGTCCGTCCTGACGCTGACCCCATTGTCCTACAAGCCTCGAGCATCCGGTACCATGAGAACGTTCCCGGATAGAAACGGCGGCCATGAACCACTCACGCATACCCCACCTGCACGCGCTCATCCTCGCCGGAGGCAGCGGCACGCGCTTCTGGCCGCTCTCCCGGGAGCTCTCCCCCAAGCAGTTCGTGAGCATCTTCGGCGGGGTGAGTCTCATCACCCAGGCCGTGCAGCGCATCGTTCCCTTCACCGAGTCCCACGGCCTCCACATCCTCACGAGCGAACTCCTCCTCGACGAGCTGCGCAACCACCTCACCGCGCAGCCGACGCTCGAGGGGCTCGCGATCGACTACCTGGCCGAACCCACGCCCCGCAACACCGCCCCGGCGATCGCGCTCGCGGCCGCGCACCTCTCGCGCATCGACCCCGACGCGATCATGGTTGTCCTCCCCTCGGACCACCTGCTCGAGGACGGCGAGCGCTGGCAGCGCATCCTCGAGGCCGCAGTATCACTCGCGCGCGACGGCCGCCTCGTGACGATCGGACTCGCGCCTGACCGCCCCGAGACCGGCTACGGCTACATCCGTGCCGGCGCGCCTATCGCCAGAATGGCCGACGGAGGTGCGCCCCTCGGTTTTGAGGTCGCGGCGTTCGTGGAGAAGCCGGACCGTGCGACCGCCGAGCGCATGCTCGCCGAGGACGGGCACCTGTGGAACTCGGGCATGCTCGTCGCCCGCGCGCAGACGGTGCTCGAGGAGCTGGAGACGGCCGGAGCGGCGGCCGCGACGCGTGACAGCGCCTCCTCGGCAGAGATCGCCCGCGTCGCGCGCGCGATCGCGGCACTCGGTCCCGACGGCTGGACGCAGCAGCAGGCTTACGAAGCGTTTGGTGCGCTACCCGCCGTCCCCTTCGACAAGGCGGTGCTCGAGGTCTCCCGCAGGGTGGCGGTGGTGCCGGCCGACCTCGACTGGTCGGACGTCGGCTCGCTCGTCGCGCTCGAACAGGTGGCGCCCGCCGATGAGCGGGGCAACGTCTTCTCCGGCAACACGATCGACATCGAGTCGACCGACTGCATCGTGTACTCGGCGGACCGGCTCGTGGCCACCATCGGCCTCGAGGGCCTCATGGTCGTCGACACAGCGGACGCGACGCTCGTGGCGCCCAAGGACCGCGCGCAGGACGTGCGGCTCATCGTGGATGCGCTCCGCGAGCGCGAGGCGCCCGAGATCACCGAGACGCGCAGCTCACTGCGCCCGTGGGGGTCCTGGACCCGCCTCACACGGGGCGAGGGTTTCCAGGTGAAGACGATCGACGTGCTACCCGGGCATCGCCTCTCGCTGCAGAGCCACCGCCACCGCAGCGAGCACTGGGTGATCGTCGAGGGCCGGGCGCGGGTGACGCGGGCCGACGAGGTGTTCGACCTCGAGGCCAACGAGAGCGCGTACATCCCCCGGGGCGTCGTGCATCGCCTCGAGAACGTGGGGACCGGCCGCCTGCGGGTGGTCGAGATCGCCGTGGGAGACGAGCTCGGCGAGGA
>CAYMSA010000021.1:0-25090 GCA_964392965.1 uncultured Coriobacteriaceae bacterium | reverse complement strand
CCTACCGACACCGACACGGATGCGCACGAAGTCCCCGGTCCCAAGGCTCTCGACGAGTGACCGCAGCCCGTTGTGTCCCCCGTGGCCGCCTCCCCGCTTCACCCTCACGACACCCTCCGGCAGGTCGAGATCGTCATGGACGACGATGAGGTCGGCGGGCGCCGCGTCATAGGCACGCGCGAGCTTGCTCACCGGCCGTCCTGAGAGGTTCATGAACGACTGCGGCTTCACAAGCACAAGGTCGTCTTCACCGAGACGAGCGAGGCCGACCCGTGAGCCGGCCTCGCCTCGCCAGTACGTGACGCGAAGATTCTCGGCGAGTGCGTCCACGACCATGAAGCCCGCGTTGTGACGCGTGTTCTCGTATTCGTCGCCGGGGTTGCCGAGACCCACGACGATTCGTGCCGTCTGCACCCCGCGCTACTCCCCTGAGTCCCCGGAGGTCTCCCCGATGACCGGAACCTCGGTGGCCCCTTCGGCTGTCGACTCCTCCTCGGCCGCCATCGGAGGCATCACGGAGACCAGAACCGTCTCCAGGTCGTCCAGGAAGACGACGCCCTTGGGTGCAACGACATCGGCCAACGTGATCGAGTCGCCGATCTCGAGGCCCGAGACGTCCACCTCGATGTGCTCCGGGAGGCTGCGAGGACGGGCCTCGACCCGCACCTCGTAGGCGGAGCGCATCAGCACACCGCCAGACCGTTCACCGACTGCAGCGCCGACGAACACCACAGCCACCGCAGTCTGCACGGCATGTGAGAGGTCGACGGCCCAGAAGTCCACGTGCTGGACGAGGCCTTTGAGCGGGTCGCGCGAAACGTCCCGCACGATGACATCCACCGGCGTCGAGCCACCGTCGATCGTAAGGTCGACGAGCGTCGATCCCACTGAGACCTCTCCCAGCACGCGATCGAGGGCTCTGGAGTCCACCGAGACCGCCGTCGCCGCGAACTTGGGACCGTACACCACACCCGGCGTCAGACCCTCGCGCGCGAGGCGCTTGCTCGCCTTTCCGAGGACCTCGCGGGTCCTTGCCTCCAGTGCGACATTCTCCGACATGTGCTCTCCCTTCCGCACTCCTCGCTGTCCCGACCTACAGTTGAAACTCGGGATCGAACAGCTCGGAGACTGAATCGTCGTTGTATACGTTCTGGATGGCCCTGGCGATGAGCGGCGCCACCGACAGAACCCGGATCTTGCCATGCTGGCGCTCCTCAGGCACCGGTAGCGTGTTAGTGACGACGACCTCCTCAATCGGGGCCGAATCGAGCCGCTCGTAACCAGGAGACGAGAAGAGACCGTGCGTCGCTGCCACGTACACCTTCTTCGCGCCCTTGACCATCAACGCGCGAGAGCCCTCGGTGACGGTGCCAGCGGTGTCGATCATGTCGTCGGCGATGATGCAGGTCTTGTCCGCGACAGTACCGATGACGTGGGTGATCTCGGCGACGTTGTGCTCCGGCCGACCCTTGTGCATGATCGCGAGATCGGCTCCGAGCATGTCGGCCAGCTTCTTGCAGACCTTGACTCGTCCGACGTCCGGAGACACGACGACCAGACCGTCGAGTGCCAGGCTGTTGAAGTAGTCCGCGAGGATGGGCAGCGCGGTCAGGTGGTTCACCGGCTGGTTGAAGAAGCCCTGTATCTGTCCCTGATGGAGGTCCATGGCGATGACGCGGTCCGTCCCCGCAGTGGTCAGAAGGTCAGCCACGAGCTTCGCCGTGATCGGTTCGCGAGCCGCTGACTTCTTGTCCTGGCGCGCATACGCGTAGTGCGGAATGACGGCCGTGATGGAGCGGGCACTCGCCCGTTTCGCTGCATCCGTCATGATGAGAAGTTCCATGAGTGCGGCGTTCACCGGGCTCGACATCGATTGCACGAGGAAGATGTCCGCACCTCGCACACTCTCAAGGAAGCGCACGTAGATCTCTCCGTTGGCGAACGTCGCAATCTTGATGTTCCCCAGCTCGACACCGAGATGCCGGGCGATATCCTCCGAGAGTCCCCGATTCTGCCTCCCGGCGAAGACCATCATCCGCCTGCCTGGTGTTGCGATCATCGCGCGCTACTCCCTCGTGTCGTGTCGGCTGCTTCATTCGTCTGCCCACATCGAGAACGGGCCGTCCATCCCTCGATCGTCCGCTGCTCAGAGCGCTCGACTGCAAGCGACCCGGCAGACACATCTCTCGTGATGGCGCTTCCCGCCCCTGTCACCGCATCATCGCCTATCACGACGGGTGCCACCAGCATGGTATCCGAGCCGATGAACGCCCGGTCTCCGATGATCGTCGCGTGTTTGTTGTTCCCGTCATAGTTGCAGGTTATCGTGCCGGCGCCGATGTTGACCTCATCGCCGAGAATCGCGTCTCCGATGTACGACAGATGCGGCACCTTCGACCCGCGCCCGACAAATGACTTCTTGATCTCGACACTCGTCCCGGCCTTCGAGTCCTCGGCCATGACCGTGCCGGGACGGAGATACGCACGCGGACCGACGGACACACGGTCTGCAAGCCTCGCACCGATGAGAATCGAGGAATCGACAGTGCAGGATGCGCCGACGACCGAGTCCACGAGTCGCGTGTCGGGACCGATGACGGAGCCCTCGCCGACTCGGCTCGCACCGTACACGAAGGTCATCGGCTCGAGGACCACATCTCGCTCAAGCGTCACGCCCGGA
Organism: uncultured Coriobacteriaceae bacterium; assembly: GCA_964392965.1. GTDB lineage: Bacteria > Actinomycetota > Coriobacteriia > Anaerosomatales > Anaerosomataceae > CAYMSA01. The sequence continues at coordinate 22,410 of CAYMSA010000021.1, read as the reverse complement.
CCGACCCACACGAGCGCGGGGTCGGTCATGGTCACTCCGGCGAGCATGTGCGCCTCGTTGATGCGTTGCTGCATCGCCCGATTGGCCGCAGCGAGCTGCACCCGTGTGTTGACGCCCGACGTCTCGTCAGGATCTCCAGCGATCACGACCTCCACGGGAAGACCGTCGGCCACGAGCAAGCGCACCACATCGGTGAGGTAGTACTCGCCTTGAGCGTTTGCCGGGTCAAGCCGGTCGACGTACGCAGGCAGCAGACTCCCGTCAAAGCAGTAGGTGCCGGTGTTGCACTCGGCCACATGGGCGAGGTCGGCGGGCAGGTCCTTCTGCTCCACGATCGCTTCCACGCGACCGCCCTCGCTGCGGATGACCCGACCATAGCCGGTGGGGTCTGCCATCAGTGCCGACAAGACGACCGCGGAGGCGCCCATGCGATCACGCGCGTCGATGAGCTCTCGGACCGTCTCGGGGCGGAGCAGTGGCACGTCTCCCGACATGACGACCACCGGGCCTGACGATGCGCCCATAACCTGTAGCGCACACCGCACGGCATCCCCCGTGCCCAGCCGTCGGGGCTGGGAGGCGAACTCCACCGCCTCGGCGCTCAGAAGACCTTCGACGACGTCCGCGCCGTGTCCGGTGACGACGACGATGCGCTCTACGCCTGCCGAGCGGGCCGTGTTGACGACGTGCGAGATCATCGGCACGTCAAGCACGCGATGGGCGACCTTGGGGAGAGAGGACCTCATGCGGGTACCCTCGCCCGCTGCGAGGATGATGGCTGCTGCACTCATCGACGGTCCTTCCCTCGGTGCTCCCCAGGCGGTATGGCTGGGGCGGTAGGATTCGAACCTACGGATGGCGGATCCAAAGTCCGCTGCCTTACCGCTTGGCTACGCCCCAAAGCATCGACCGCGGCACGAGACGCGCTTCGGGAGTATACCATAGGGCACCCGGGCTCCCGCCGGGCGGACGACAGCATCGCCGGTGCGTTCCATCGCGGCGACCTCAGGCACCGGCGCGTCCCGAGGCCTTGATCTCGCAGCCTGTGGCTCGGGTTCGCGAGGCACATGACCAGAAACCCTGGGCCTCCGCGTCCGCCGCCGCACATGCGGCATCCTCATCATGCTCGAAGAAGCCGAAGCACGCGGAACCGCTGCCGGTCATCGATGCCCCCAGAAGCCCAGGGCGACGCTTCAGGTACTCGAGCGCCTCGGCGATGGCGGGAACGATCGTGACTGCGGCAGACGTCATGTTGTTGTGCAGCAAACGGCCTGCCCGGTCGGCATCGCCCGCGTCGAGTGCGCGCATGAGGGCCACGTGGGAGATCTCACCGACGGGGCGGTCCGCACGCAGCTCATCGAAGCGCCGGTACGCCTCCGCAGTCGGAACCGAATCCCCCGGCTTGACGAGGGTAACGGCCAGATCAAGTGGCCGAGCATGCGCCTCCAACAGGTCGCCGCGCCCGACGAACAAGGCCGCCCCTCCCTCAAGGAAGAAGGGTACGTCTGCGCCGAGTGACCGGGCGACCGCAACGACCTCATCCGACGAGCGAGGAATCTCCCACAGCTCGGCGAGACCGGTGATCACCGCAGCGGCATCCGCACTCGCACCGCCGAGTCCGGCTCCGGAAGGGATGTGCTTCTCCAGGGCGATACTGACGTCATCGGCTCGACCGAACGTCTCGGCCATGAGACGGGCGGCCTTGTACGCGAGGTTCTCAGTGTCGGGTATTCTGATGTCCGGCGTACACCCGAAAGAGCGTTCTCCATCCGCCGAGATGGTGATCACGTCGGAGAACTCGAGGGCATGCAGGACAGTCGCCACCTGGTGGTAGCCGTCCGGACGAAGAGCCCCGACGTGAAGATGGAGATTGACCTTGGCCGGCGCGATCACCCTGAGCTGCCGGATCACATGCGCCCCCTGTCGTCAGCAACCGCTGACACGATCCGCGCAGCACCACCGGACTGCGGAAAGTGCTAGTTGAGCCAGGCGAAGACGCACTCGCCCGTGTCGCAGTCGGTGAGCTCGACAGTGCCGGTCAGGATGTCCACATAGCTGTACGAGACGCGTGCGGTACGACCACGCTTCTCGTCGATCTTGAGCACGAAGAGACTCGGATGCGTCTGCTCGAGAATACCCTCACGCTCGAGAACCTTGGATCGGCCCATGTTCGCCTTGAGCTTGAGCCGGGATCCCATGAGTGACTCGAGGTCGGACCGGATGCGACCCACGACCTCGACCTGATTCATCATTTCCATGTACGCGCCTCCTTAGAACTTATAGTATACTCAAGAATCTCCCAGATTACAATCAGCCCCTACGTCCCCCCACTCTGCCCAGGCGCACGAACTCCTGGACCGTGAGCCGCTCAGCGCGCCACGAAGGATCGATTCCAGCGGCCCTCAGTATGCCCTCGGCCTCTGACACCGGCACGCCGAGTCCGGCGGCCAGCGAATTCCGGAGCGTCTTGCGGCGCTGCGAGAACGCCGCGTCCGCCATCCGCACGGCTCCCGCGATGGCGTCTGCGCCCGAAGCTGACTCGATGCGTTCGAGCCGTAGCACCGCTGAGTCGACGTGTGGCGGCGGCAGGAAGCACGAACGAGGTACCCCGAACCGCCCGGTCACGCGAGCATGCAGCCCGAGCTTCACGGTATAGGCACCGTACGCTTTCGTGCCAGGAACCGCGGCGATCCTATCGGCCACCTCGGCCTGCACCATGACGACGGCGCGCTCGAGCGAGGGCAGCTCCTCGAAGAAGCGGAGTATGACTGTAGCTGCCACGCTGTACGGGAGATTCGCGACGAGCGCACGCGGCTCGCCCCGTACCCTCAGCCGCTCGACCGGCACCACCACCGCATCGGCATGCACGACCGACAGTGCGTCGTGCGAGGCGGCGATATCGTCGAGAGGCATGAGTAACCGCTCGTCGAACTCGACGGCGACCACCTGGGCCCCGGCGCCGAGCAACGCCCAGGTCAGGGTACCAATGCCCGGCCCCACCTCGAGCACGACTTCACCTGGCTCGATTCCTGCCAAGCCGATGATCCGACCCACGATGTTGTCATCCACCAGGAAGTGCTGGCCGAGCGACTTGCGCGTGTACAGACCGTACTGCCGCAATGCGGCTATCGTGGCCGAAGGAGTGGCCAACCGGGAGTAGGGCACCGATATCGCTTCCGACTACTCGATGATCGTGATCGTCACAGTGCGCACTCCCCAGCGAATGGCCGCGGCGCGGGATACCGACGACCCGCCGTCCCAGTAGCACACGTCGATACGAGCACCCTTGATACCACCGCCGGTATCCGCGGCAACCGCATTGCCATAGCCCGGGACGTAGATGCGTGTTCCGAGCGGGATGATCGCAGGATCGACTGCCACTATGCCCCAGCCCGCCGGAATGCCATAGGCGGCGATCTTCCGCGTTATGACCTCGAGCCCCCCGCAGCCAGGATCCCAGGGCGTGTAGGCGGTCGCGCGGACGATCATGGTGGCTCCAGCGGAGGGAGGTCCTGCGCTCGCATCGGCACCGGTGTGGGCCGATGCGGCACTTCCCGAGCCTGACGAAGATCCACCGGAGGACGCCGCCGCCACATAGGTTCCGACCCTCACCAGGGCGTCAACGGGCTCAGCCAGAACCGTCTCGGCCTTGACGGTCCGCGTGGTCTCCTCATCGGCGACCACGAGCACCTCGTAGATGCAGACAGCCTTGCCCGCGGCACCCTGTCGCACGACACGGCGCTGACCGGCGCGAAGAGTCGGGTCCTCCTGCTCGACCGTCGCAAACGGTATCGTCGTCTCCTCACGGGAGACGCGTACGAAGACCTCGGCGGCAGTGATGGTCATCTCCGACGAGAGCGTTGTGTCGACCGAGGGCGAGACCAACAGTCCGCTTGACGGGTCGAGCCCGGCACTCACGAGGGCATCGGCCACCGTCGTGCCCACGACAGTCAGCTCACGCGGAGCACCGCCGCAGACGAGGGTGACCGGCGTGGCCTTGAGGACGACGATCTCCTCGCCATCATGCACCAGTCTGTTCGGAAGCGGACTCACGACGTCACCCGGAGCGACCTCGATCTGCAGCTCATCGAGGACGTCGGAGACGGTCTCTGCTCTTGTTGTGCTGTAGGTCGACTGGCCGTTGACGACGACCACGACGCCCTTCTTGGCCCAGACGAATCCTGAGATGACCAGTGGTATGACGATTGCTGCGACGATGACTACGACGAGGTGTGGGATGCTCAGCGACGGGGCCGGTCTTCCCGGCTTTCGCATGGTGCCCCTTCTGCCGACTGTAGGACGACTCAAAGAACGGCCGCATGAGTATAGCGCCGCCCGCGTCGGACGTCACCGGTCGCTATCGGAATCGGCGGTGTTGTCGACAGGCGGTACTGCGGGCGCGACGGTGCACTGGGATGCTTCACGTGCGATCAGAGTGCCCATCTGGGCAGCGCGCGTGAGCGGTCCTTCTTGCTCGATCTCCCTGGGCCTCTCATATCCTTCGAACTCGGCCACCGCCAGGACATCCACGCCGAGCACGGCGAACGCACTCCGCACGACGGCCGCAGTGGCCGCGAAGCCATACGGATCGCCACCGGCCCGCACCATGATGATGCCCCCGGGGCGTCGGCATTCGAGCGGTTGACCGAGCGCGTACCGTCGGGCCCAGTAGGGCTGGAGCCGGTCGATCATGACCTTGAGAACCCCCGGGACGCTCGCGAAGTACACCGGCGTCGCGACGATGATGCCGTCGGCGTCATCGATGGCCGCGTGCACCGCAGAGCCACCGTCATCGATGACACACGTTCCAGTCACGGAACATGCGTTGCAGCCCCGGCAGGGCTGGAGACCCGACTCCGACGCGACCAGCACGCGCGTGACGGCACCGGCATCTCGTGCGGCAGCCAGCGCGGCCTCAAGCAGGAGGTCGGTATTGCCGCCACGTCTGGGGCTACCCTTGATGCCGAGGACGATCGGATGCTTCCGGAACGCCGGCTCGACGCCCGGCGCACCCTCATCGCATGGATTGCGGACAGTCGACACGGAGGTCACACCGTAGTCCGGGCGAAGAGACGTCTGGCGTTAGCGAGCGCATTCGTGGCGACCTCGGCAGGGGTGACACCTTTCGCCGAGGCGACCGCCACCGCGTTCAGGACCGCGAAAGCCGGTTCGTTCTTCCGGCCGCGGAACGGGTGCGGAGCGAGGAAGGGACAGTCAGTCTCGACGAGCAGACGCTCAAGCGGCGTGACTCGAGCGGCCTCGCGAAGCGCATCGGACTTCTTGAAGGTCACCGGACCGGCGAAGGATATGTGGCATCCCATCTCGAGAAAGCGCTCGGCGAGCTCCGGGCCCTCGGTGAAACAGTGGATCACACATCCAGCCCGGGGCACACCCCCTGCCGCCAAGATCGCAAGGCCCTCGTCGTGAGCGTCGCGCAGGTGCACCTCCACCGGGAGCGACAGCTCGTGCGCAAGAGCGAGATGTGCCTCGAACCAGCGTCTCTGGTCGAGGCGGGGCGAATGGTCGTAGTAGTAGTCGAGGCCGAGCTCACCCAGCCCCACGATGCGGCCCTCCCCCGCCAGAGACCTCAAGCGACCCAGTAGAGTGTCATCGCCACCCGAGGCGTTGTGCGGGTGCCAGCCCGCGATGATGCGGACGTCCGGAACCGCCAGCGACTCGGCCGCAAGGATGTCGTTCGCCTGTGCCAGCCAGACGTCGAGGCCGCCGAACGTGACCTCCGGATCCTCGGTGAGGTCGACGACCGTCACTACGAGCGCGATGCCCGCGCGCGATGCCCTGACGAGTGCGGCAACGGGGTCTTCGAGCATGTCCAGATGGGCATGGGCGTCCACACTCGGCGTACCGAGATCCGGCAGCTCTGGCAGCGCATCGACTGCCCGCATCCCACTCTCCACCTCGACCTGACCTTCACTTTCCAGCAGGGCCATTCGCCGCTAAGCCTCCTCGTAGATGCGCGGGAAGAGCGAGTCGCCCTTCGTGACCCGAGAGCCCTCGGGCAGTCCGCCCCACTCCGCCTCGGCAGCGATGGCGGTGACGGCCGTGATGTCACCGAGGCCGAGGCGCCGCCACACCTCCGAGGAGGTCGCAGGCATGACCGGCGCGATGAAGAGAGCTGCGATGCGCACCGACTCCAGGGCGTTGTACAGAACGGCCGACAGGCGCCCCACATCGCCTTCTTTCGCGAGGCCCCAGGGTGCCGAATTCTCGATGTAGCGATTCGTCTCCTTCACAAGCTCCCAAACGGTCTCGAGCGCGCCTGAGTAGTCGAGCTCCCGCATGCGCTCCTCGTACTTCTCGGGAAGCGTGCCAGCAATCGCGCGGAGCGTGGCGTCCTCGGAGGACTCGTCCTCGATCGGAGGCGCCGACGGTGCGATGCCCTCCAGATACTTCTCTGTCATGTTGAACAGCCGTGAGCAAAGATTGCCCCAGTCGTTGGCGAGGTCACCGTTGTAGCGCTGCACCATCGCCTCCATGGAGATGGAGCCGTCCTGCCCGAAGACCACGTCACGCAGGAAGTAGTAGCGGTACGCATCGACCCCGAAGCGCTCGACGAGCGAGGCCGGCGTCTGGGCGTTCCCCTTCGACTTCGACATCTTCTCGCCCTTGGTGAGCAGGAAGCCGTGCGCGAAGACGCTACGCGGCGGCTCCATACCCGCAGCCATGAGCATCGCCGGCCAGATCACACAGTGGAACCGGATGATGTCCTTGCCGACGAAGTGCACGTCGGCGGGCCAGTACCGGTCGAAGCGGGCCGACTCGGCCGGGTCGTCACTGCCGTAGCCGAGCGCGGTGATGTAGTTCAGCAGCGCGTCGATCCAGACGTAGGTGACGTGTCCTTCGGCGAAGGGGATCGGAACGCCCCACGAGAACGTCGTGCGCGAGATGGACAGGTCCCTCAGGCCGCCCTGGACGAACGAGATGACCTCATTGCGGCGGGTGTCGGGCTGCACGAACCCGGGATGCTGCTCGTAGAACTCGAGCAGCCGGTCCTGGAACTCCGACAGCTTGAAGAACCAGTTGTCCTCCTTGATGAACTTGACCTCGCGACCGCACTGGGGGCACATGCCCTCGGAGAGCTGGTCCTCGGACCAGTACGTCTCGTCCGGAACGCAATACCACCCCTCATAGTGTCCCTGGTAGAGGTAACCGGCCTCGTACAGCTTCTGCCAGAACGCCTGCACGCCACGCTTGTGGCGCGGCTCCGTCGTACGGATGAAGTCGTCGTTGCTGATGTCGAGCATCTTCCAGACATCGATGAACTTGGGGGCGATGCCGTCCACCCACTCCTGCGGGGTGACACCGTGCTCGTCGGCCGCCTGCGCTATCTTCTGACCGTGCTCGTCGAGTCCTGTGAGGAAGAGGACATCGTGACCGGTCATCCGGCGGTACCGGGCGATGGCGTCCGCAGCGACGGTGGTGTAGGCCGTGCCGAGGTGCGGCTCGGCGTTCACATAGTAGATCGGCGTGGTCACGTAGAACGGCATATCGCCCAACGGTGTTACCTCGTCTCAGAACTGGGGATTTTTATGTAGACATGAACCTGCCATCGACTCTTCATGATAGCGTACTGATGGACACGGGCCGCAGCGAAGGAGCAGTCATGGGCAACACCGGTATCGTCAGACGCGTGGATGAGCTCGGCCGCATCGTCATCCCCATGGAGTATCGCAGGACTCTCGGCATCCACGTGAAGGACCCGCTGTCGATCGCGCTCGAGGGGGAGCGGATCGTCATCCAGCGGTTCCAGGAGTCGTGCGCGATCTGCGGGAGCGAGAAAGACGTCACGCAGGTGAAGGATCGCGTCATCTGCGCCGAGTGCATCGACGCCATCAAGGAGCTGTAGGCGTCATCTTCCGAGTGCTAGCCGGTAGACGTCGTTGCGTGGCAGGCCGAGTTCAGCTGCGACCTCCCGCACGGCATCGCGCCGGCTAAGCCCGAGTTCCCTATGGTGCTGCAGCCGCTCGATAACAGCCTGCTCGTCAATGGCGAGCTGCTGTGGAGCGACGGGCGCGCCCACCAGCAGGACCACTTCGCCTTTGAGCTGGCGACCCTCCATGACCTGCGCAAGCTCGGCGACATCCCCCCGCACGATCTCCTCATGCAGCTTCGTGAGCTCCCGGGCGAGCGCCGCGCCTCTCCCCGGGAAGACCTCGGCCAACGATGCGAGCGTGGCGACCGTTCTGGCGGGGGACTCGTAGAAGATGAGCGTCGCGTCGAGCCCCGCGAGCGCGTGGAGCGCTTGCAGGCGCTCACCGGCTTTCCTCGGAAGGAAGCCCCCGAAGTAGAACGCGTGCGTCGGAAGCCCGCTTGCGACCAACGCCGCGAGGATGGCCGAGGCACCCGGCAGCACTTCGACCCGCACGCCGGCGTCGAGACATGCGTCGACGAGCTGCGCACCCGGGTCGGAGATACCCGGAGTGCCCGCATCCGAGACGAGTGCGATGCGCTCCCCCTGCTCGATGCGCTGCACGAGGAGTGTCGTCCGCTCCCCGGCGTTGTGGGCATGGTAGGACTCGAGCGGCGTGTGGATGTCGTAGCGCGCCAACAGCTTCCGTGTCACGCGCGTGTCCTCGGCCGCAATGACATCGGCGGTACGCAACGCGTCCAGGACGCGGAGCGTCACATCGCCGAGATTGCCAATCGGCGTCGCGCAGACGAGGAGAACCCCGCTGCCCTCAGGCATCGGTACTCGGCGGAGGCGGAGGCGGAGGCGGCGACACCACGGGCGCCACAGGAGGCTGACCCGGCTGGTAGGCGTAGGGCGACGGCTTCACGACGGGTGGCTCCATGCCCGTCATGCGACGGAAGAAGACCGTCCACGCCGAAGACGAGAACGTGCTGTAGACGGCGCTGACCGCGAGACTCACGATGATCAGCACCGCGACGACGGCGCCCAGAACCAGGTACTGCTCCGAGTACGCCAAGAGGACCGCGAGTAGGGCGAGCGGGGTAAACAGCGCGGCGACGATCAGGCCGAACGCGATACCCGGCAGAATCATCACCGCCCAGAAGGCGATAGCGCCCTTGCGACCGACGAGGTCGCCCCAGGCCCGCCTGATTGCCTGCCCGAACGACACATCCATGAGAACACCGTAGCGCAGCGCCAACTCGTAGAGGATGTTGAGGGCGATGGCTATCACTGCCACGATGACCACCAGCAACGGCAACCCGCAGCAGAACATGCCCGTCGCAGGCCCTGCAGCCGCATCGCCACGGCCGGCCATCCCGAGCGCAAGCGCGAGCGTTCCCGCCGCGACCGCCAGCCCCACGACGACCAGGGGCCCGATGAGCGCGAGGCCGATCATGAACACCCTGCCCCAGTGATGGAAGCCCACCGACCAGGCGGTCTTGAGCGTTGGCCGCTCGCCCTCGGCGGCACGCGATGCCCCATGCACGAGCCCGCCCCGGGCCGCCACCGAGAGCACCCACCACACGAGACTGATGAGCAACAGTAGGGTGACGACCGCGATGATGAGGCCGACATGGGCGTTCAGCCATCCGAGGACCGCATCGGCATTCATCTCCATGTTGCGCAACACCTCGGGCATGGCCTGAGGGTCCGACCAGTCCTGTGAGCCCGATCCGCGACCTGAGCCACCGCCGCTCAATCCGCCGAAGGAAGCTCCCGCGAACAGGCCGAGCACCCACAGTGCCTTGTTCCGCCAGGTGATCTCCCATGCCTTCTTGAGCATGTCGAAGTAGTCCACGGAGTCTCCAATCAAGTTCTGTGACTGAGGTGAGGTGGCTGTGCGGAGCGCGTCACCCGGTCCGTCAGCGATGCAGCCCTTCTCGCGAATCGTGTTCATCGAATGCGAGCGCCGCCGCACCAAGCACTCCAGCTTCATTCCCGAGTTCAGCCGGAACCACACGCACGTCGCGACGCCCCGCGAGCGCCTGCTCGTCGATCACGGCCGCAGCCCGCTCGATGAGGAAGCCGCAGGACTCGCCGATGCCACCGCCTATCACGATAAGCCTCGGATTGAGCAGGTTCACGATGCCGACAAGCGCCTCTCCGAGTATCGCGCCAGCCTCGAGAAGGATGCCTCGTGCGATGTGATCACCTTTGAGCGCGGCATTGATGACGTGCTCGGCGGTCACCGCGTCAGCGTCCCCACCAGCCTCTTCGCGGATGGCGTGCGCCGCGTAGGAGGCGGCCGCCTCTTTTCCTCGGGCAGCGAGGGCCGGACGGCCGAGGAATGACTCGAGGTGACCTCGGCCACCGCAGGGGCACGGTGGTCCATCCAGCGCGATCACCGTGTGGCCGATCTCCGCACCAAGGCCGCGTGAGCCCCGGTATGGTTCGCCATTGAGGAAGAGAGCGCCTCCCACACCCGTGCCGAGCGTGATCATCACGAAGTCCCTCGTCCGCTTGGCGACTCCGAAGCGACTCTCGCCGATGCCCGCGCAGTTGCCGTCGTTGTCGATGGTGACCGAGTGGCGAACGCGCGACATGATGAGGGAGCGGACATCGACGCCGGACAGGGGCAGGTTGGTGCAGAACTCCACCGTCTGCTTGAGGAAATCGATCTGCGCCGGAAGCCCGACACCGATGCCGGCGATCTCCGAAGGATGAGCACCAACCGAGACCTCTTCGATGAGCGAAATGATGGCATCGACGATGGCGAACGGACCGGCCTCGGCCGGAGTGAACGCCCTCGCCTCTTTGAGCATCCGCCCCTTGCGATCGACGAGCCCGGCGGCGATCCGAGTCCCCCCGACGTCTATCCCGATGGCGTATGACGTGCGCATCACAGACCTCCCCTGCCGTGATCTCGAGCCCGCATGCTCGCTCCCCGTCGATGATACCAGTCGCCACCGACGCCACCCGTCGCCGCAGCCGCAGCGTCGGCTGCGGTCACAGGGACTCGGCTCCGGTCAGTCCTCGACGTCAAGCCAGATACAGGAAACGACCTCGCCTGCGGCGAAGACGCCCGGGCCAGCTGGCAGTGACAGCAGGCAGTTGCTGCGATGAAGCGTCGTGAGCAACGCCGAAGTCTGGCTGCCAGCGAGCGCCACCCGATAGGAGCCGTCCGCAGCCTGGCCCAGGTGACCTCTGAGGAAGAAATGCCGCGTAGGATCGGTCGAGATATCGTGCTCCAGCACCGCGTTCACCGTCGGGCGAAGGAGTCGCGTGTGACCGGCCATCTTGCGCAGCAGCGGCCGCACGTAGAGCTCGAAGCCCACCATCGCAGAAGTAGGGTTGCCGGGAAGGCCGAAGAAGGGCGTGCCGGCGATGGTGCCAAACGCGTTGGGGGCCCCCGGCCGCATTGCGATCTTCCAGTACGAGAGCTCGCCGAGCTCCTCGAGCACGGTGCGAACGACGTCGTAGTCGCCCATGCTCACGCCGCCGGTCGTCAACATGACGTCGAACTCCGCGGCGCGGCCGATAAGCGCCCGCGTCTCAGCCTCGGTATCACGGGCTATGCCGAGCATCACGGCCTCCGCCCCGGCCTGGATCACCGATGCGGCGATGGAGTACGAGTTCGAATTGCGGATCTGACCGAGTCCCGGAGTCTCATCGATGCCGACGAGCTCGTCACCGGTCGAGACGATGCCCACGCGCGGACGCCGGTACACGGCGACCATCGAGCGGCCGACCGAGGCCGCGAGTCCCACGCCGGCCGGGCCGAACATCTCACCCGCAGCAACCACTACGCCGCCGCGCCGCACGTCCTCACCCTTGCGCCGGACATGCTCACCACCGGCAACGGGCGCGAAGACATCGACTGTCTCGGCCCCGCCCGCCTCACCTCCGCGTGCGTCCTCTACCATCACGATCGCGTCAGCGCCTGCGGGCAATGGGGCGCCTGTCATGATGCGCGAGGCCTCCCCCGGGCCCACCTGCCGTGAGGGCATCCGGCCTGCCGGGATGTGTTCCAGAACCGTCAGCGTGACCGGCGCATCCGTGGTCGCACCGAGTGTATCGGCGGACCGCACGGCATAACCGTCCCGTGCCGAATTGTCGAACGGGGCGATGTCGATGTCCGAAACCACATCTTCGGCAGCGACGCGCCCGAGTGCGTCGAGAACAGGCACCTGCTCACTCGGAAGCGGCACCGCGCCCTTGAGCACCTGTTCTTGCGCTTCGGCCACAGACAGCATCACACGACTCCTCTCAGCGGCGATCCACGAAGGATACGACGGCTACTCTATCACGGGGCATCGCGCGGAATCGCCCACGGCACCGCATGGCGAGGGTGATCGACGAGCCCGGTGGATCATCCGGCGAACGGTTCTCGCTCCTTGCCCCAGAAGAAGACCGAGAGGGTCTCGGGGCCCGTATGGCCGCCGATGACGCACCCGATCCGGGCATCGATCACGCCGGCCACGTCCACACGATCGAGCAGAAGCCGCTTCATCTCCTCGGCAAGCTCGGGCCACTGCCCGTGGGAGATGGCAATCGTCTGCGAGGCCGAGTCCTCGATACGCTCGGCAGTGGTGTTCGCGATCGTCTCCAGCGCTTTGCGCCGACCGCGCGGCTTGGAGAAGGGTACCAATCGGCCACGGTCGTCCACGCGCATGACCGGCTTGATGTTGAGAAGCGTGCCGGCTGCCCCTACCGCCGCCGACACGCGACCGCCCCTGACGAGATGGTCGAAGGTGTTGACGGTGAAGACATGGTTCACGCGACCACGCGCTGATTGGGCCCAGGCCGCGACATCTGCCGCGGGTGCTCCGGCTCGCGCCCGCTCGGCAGCCGCAAGCACCAGCAGTCCCTCCCCCGTACAGGCACAGCGCGAATCCACCACGTGCACCGATGCGTCGGGGTGCGCCTCGCGGAACTGCTCGGCGGCGAGAAGCGCAGAAGTATACGTCCCGCTGAGCTCCGAGGACAGCGAGATCACGACGACCTCGTGTCCGAGGGTGTACGCGCGCTCGTATGCGGCATACGCCGTGCCCAGTGTGACCTGCGAGGTCACCACCCGTGCTCCAGCGCGCATGTCAGCGTAGAAGGAGTCGAGGTCGGTCGAGACACCGAGGTCGTCGAAGCGGTCCTCGCCCTTCATCGAGTACGGCATCGGCAGCACTTCTATGCCACGCTCCCGCGTGAGCGTGACCGGAAGGTCACACGCCGAGTCCGTGATGATCTGAACGCCCACTGCACACCTCCGTCGTCTGGGCGGACGGGTGCCGTGCGCACCGCGGGTAGCCGCCCCTGACAATCCTATCGCATCCCACGCGATGCGGGTCCGCAAACACGCCACATCAGCTACACGGTCGTCCCTACCCGCCGACGTCCCTCAGCCCTGCGGCCGCGACTCGCTGCGACCCCGCGCCGCTGCATCCTTACGGGCACGCCAACCGGGTTCAACCACGATGAGTAACAGCTCACGGGGAATGCGATGAACGGTCACGACGAGCGTGACGATACCCCGACTCGAGGCGATGAGATCGGCCTCCAAGCGCCTTGGGACTCCTGTGGCCGCAACTTCGAGCAGCACATTCTCGAGGTCGATCACCTCGGCCATCGGCACGAGAGCGTGAAGCGGAAGGACTGTCGTGGCATCGTCTGCGGCTGAAAGGGATACGCTCGACCAAACGACCTGGAGCGAGACGGGGTCGACGACGGCCACCTTGACGCCGCTCGCCGACGCGCTCACAGGGGTTCCAGAACCCTCACGATGTTCATTGTGGCCCACGTCTCACCTTCCTCCACGGCGAAGCCCGAAGTCCCTCCTGCCGCATCGATACGGCTCCGGCCTCCGTGCGGGGCGAGCACCAGCGTCGTACCACCGCCACCACGCTCTTCGGAGAACCTCAGACCCGGACTCTGGCCGCGAGGATACCGCACGCCAGCGACAGGGCCCCGAGCACGAACGCCCATATCGCTGCGAGCACACCGATCGCAGCCAGTCCGGAGGGGTCGCTCGTGAGCACCCAGAGGCCCGAACCCGCAAGGACGAGTCCCCTCAGGAGGCGAAGCCACCACCAGGGCGCGATCGCAAGTATTACGAAGGAGCCGATGATGTCGGCCACGCCCGTGATCACGACGAGAACAGCGACGATCAGAAGGACGACCGTACTCACCAGGTCGGGCAGGAGCAGGACGACCGACCCGAACATGACCACCGCCACGGCGGGAACGAGTGCGAGAACCCAGAGGCGTGTCCCCTGACGTCGCAGGCGCAGGGCCCCGAACGCGAGAACGATGCCAGCGACCGCGATGAACGCGCCCAGAAGCGTGACGAGCACCGCTCCCGTACGGTCCGGCCAGGTGATGAGCGCGGCGCCAAACAGCAGAAGAAGAAGGCCCCACAGCACGCACGTGACCGCACTACCGTGTAGCGACTCCCGGCCTCTCGGCCACAGTGAAGCCATAACGCCCTCCCTGGGACTTGTTCGGCACTCGCACAAGGCGACGGCCCGGCGAACCCCCGCATGATCATCATAGCAGCGAACACATTCGGTGCTGCCACGGCCACGTCGTCGCGGCGCACCCCGCCGGCCCCGCTGCGGTTGCGGCAGACTACGGGGCGGGCTAGTCTCTCAGCAGACGCCCTGGACGGGTCAGCCAGGCTGTCTTGTGCGGGTCTGGCCGACGGGAGCCGCTGTGAGTCGAAGACAGGTACGCGGGAAATCCGTACTCTCGCGAGAACGCCAGAAGGGACTTCCCTGGCGCGAGCAGACGATGGTCACCCTGCCGGCGCACTCGCTCACATGGTTCCAGGAGCTGATCCGTCGCCTGGGCCTCGTCCTGCTCCTGCTCGTCCTCAGCACGGCGATCGTATACATCGACCGCGACAGCTACCGGGACGCCGTCGATGACGAGATTTCCCTCATCGACGCCTTCTACTACACGACGGTTACGATCACCACCACCGGGTACGGCGACATCACCCCCGTGACCGAGCATGCACGGCTTCTGAGCGCGCTCGTCGTCACACCGCTACGCATCGGCTTCCTGGTACTCCTGCTGGGAACGACCCTCGAGGTACTCGCAAGCAAGGGACGCACTGCGATCCGTGACGGCAGGTGGAGGAAGAAGATGCGCGATCACACCTTGATCATCGGCTACGGCACCATGGGCAAGAGCGCGGCGTCGACGCTCATGAAGAGCGACACACCCCCCGACCAGATCGTCGTCATCGATCCATCACCGGCCGCCGTGGCCGACGCCAACCGCCACGGACTCGCTGCGTTCGCCGGCGATGCCACGGACCGCGAACTGCTCCGTCGGGCCGAGATCGCTCTGGCACGCGAG
Organism: uncultured Coriobacteriaceae bacterium; assembly: GCA_964392965.1. Taxonomy (GTDB): domain Bacteria; phylum Actinomycetota; class Coriobacteriia; order Anaerosomatales; family Anaerosomataceae; genus CAYMSA01. The sequence goes on along the minus strand of CAYMSA010000021.1, from coordinate 7,187 downwards.
GTGATCATCACCGTCGGCAGGGATGACACGGCGATCCTGGCGACGCTCACCGTCCGGCAGCTCAACCCTTCGGCGCACATCATCGTCGCCGTCCGCAAGGAGGAGAACGCCTCACTCGTGCGCCAATCCGGCGCGAACGCGGTCATCACCTCGTCCGAGTCGGTGGGGCGGATCGTGGGTATCTCGGCGATCAATCCCAACCTCGGACACCTCATCGAAGACCTCATCTCATCAGGTGAAGGCATCGAGATCACGCAAAGACCCGTTGCCGCCGAGGAGGTCGGGCTCGCGCCGTCTTACATCAGGAACGAGCGCGTCCTGGGCGTTGTCCGGGGTAAGCGGCTCTACCAGTTCTACGACCAGTCAGTGGCCGAGCTGCGGACCGGCGACGAGGTCGTCGTGGTGCGGCGCTCTGCAGCGCCGGATGTGGAGACCAGCAGCGAACCTGCCGGCACCCCCAACGGGACGGAATCGCAGTGCGACGATGCCCAGGGGAACGGGAAACGACCCCGGCATCACGCCTGATCGCCGACGTGCCCCGCATCACGGCATGGCAGCCTAGAACGAGACGATCATGCCGCCCGCTCCGGCATAGGTCGCCATGGTGGGGCCCATGTCATTCACGATGATGCCGCGCGGACTGCATCGCTCACGCAGTGCCTGTGCGATCGACTGCGCATCCTCGGGCGCATCGAAGTGGGTGATCCCCACGTAGCGATCTGACATGTCCGGACACGACTCGGCGATGCGGTCAAGAACACGGTTGATGAACCGCCTCTTGCCGCGCACCTTCTCGAGCACCTCCACGGCGCCCTCGACACCATGGAGGAGCAGCTTGATGTCGAGCAGTGCCGACAGCCCGCCCTGGAACTTGCTGAGGCGTCCGCCCTTCACGATGTTCTCCAGCGTGTTCAGGAGGATGAGGATGGTCATCTGGTCGCGGTAGTCGATGAGATGCGGCAGCACCTCCGGCAACGCCATGTCCCGTCCAGCGAGCTCGCATGCCTTCAGCACCTGCAGGCCATGGCCGAGTGAACCGCCCAACGTGTCGAATACCGTAACGTCCACGCCCGCGAGATCGCGTCCGAGACACGCCGATTCGTACGTGCCGCTGAGCTTGGACGATATGGTCATGCAGAGGACCGGGCCCTGTGCGGACAACGACGCGAAGGTCTCCGCGAAGACAGCCGGAGAGGGTTGCGATGTGCGGGGAAGCCCCACGCTACGCGCCATGCGCGCATAGAACTCGGCGGGCGTGATCTCGACGCGCTCGCGGAAGCTGTCACCGTCGATGTCCACAACGAGCGGTACGACGGTGACCCCGTATCGCTCGAGGAGCTCCTGTGGCAGGTCGCAGGAGCTGTCGGTCACGATCTGTATCATCCCATCCTCCTCGGCCGCCCGCCCTGTCCCGGGCCGGACGTCCGGGACGCATGCGGCATCGATCACTCTCTCAGCCGCGCACGATCAACTCCTCCACAAGCTCGGCCGATGTGCGCACGGCAAGGCCACAGCGCGAAGCGAAGAGGCCCTGCGTGAGCGCCTCCTCGAATCCCTCGGGTCGCCGCAGGTCGACACCGATGACCTCCGGACAGAGCACACCGCCCAGCCGCTCCCTGAACCGATGCGTCAGCTCGGTCACGGCTGCCGCGACATCGGCCCTCGAGGCAGCCGAGCCGCACGGCGTCTCGCACTGCAAGAGACCGAGAACCATCACCGCACCGGTGATCGCACTGCACGTCTGGCCCTGCCCCATCCCCATCGCGAATCCTGACGCGAGCCGAGCCGCTTCATCGGCATCAAGATCCAAGACGGGTGCGTAGGCCACCGTGATCGCCTGAGAGCAGGCGTAGCCCTCGGCGAACAACCGTCCCACCTCGTCGACCCGGCCCATAGCGCCCTCCTTCTTCCCGGAAGCAGACAACGCCGCACGTTGTCTCCCGATTCTAGCCCTCAGTTGCGACCGGCTTCCACCCGCGTGCCGATGGCAGACGATTGAGTACCCGGAGGAGCCACCTCGGCATAGCGGACGACGACGGGTCACGGTACCATGGGGAGACACGAATCACTCAAGGAGGAGATATGTCCGAAGAAAGCACACAGCCTTCGGCCGAGAACGCGCCGGAGACGGGATTCACGCTCTCATCATACGAACCGGTATCCATCACGCTGCCGGTCGTGAACGTGACCGATGAACAGGTTGAAGAGCAGATCGCCCAGATCGCCGAGAGCCTCGCAAGCTACGAGAAGGTCGAGGATCGGGAGATCAGGGAGGACGACCACCTGTACATCGAACTGCAGTCGTTCGAGGACGGCAAGCCGTTCACCCCGTTGACCGGCAGGCGCATCCTCAAGCTCGGCGATGGTTTCATGCCTGAAGGGTTCGAGGCACAGGTCAAGACGATGCAAGTGGGCGAGACGAAGACGTTCGACTTCGAGCTCGAAGGACCACCGGCGGGTGACGGCGAGAGCGCTCCTGCGCTGAACAAGACCATCACCGCGACCGTCACGGTGTTGGAGATCAGAGAGCATACCGCAGGCCAACTCACGGACGCATGGGTGGCCAAGAACATCATGGGCTGTGACACCGTCGATGGCTTCCGAGCGCGCATCAGGCAGGACCTCCAGCAGCAGTGGCGCCAGCACATCGAGCAGCGGAAGTACTACGAGTGTGTCGCCGAGCTTGCCAAGCGTCTGGATGCGCGTATTCCGGACCCGCTCTTCGAGCAAGGCCTTCGTGACACGCACAAGAGCTTCGAACACAACCTCGCACAGCAGGGCATGACGCTTGATGAGTTCCTCCAGCAGGAGGGCATCAGTCGACAGCAGTTCGACATGGAGATGCTCATGCAGGCACGGCAGATGGTCGCCCAGGCGATTGCTCTCGACCTGCTCGCGGAGCACCTGAACCTGAACGTGAGCGACGAGGAGATCAACATGGTCTTCGGTGGCAAGAACGCTCAACAGAACGCTGCCGCTCGTAAGGCCTGTGAGGACGCAGGAAAGCTCCCCGAGGCGCGCCAGGCCGCGCTGCGCAACAAAGCCGTTCAGTGGCTGGGTGACACCGCACACATCACCTACGAAGCCTGACGAACCGCCAGGTGATGGGGCGAGCTATCCCCGTCGAGTCGTCTGATGACAGATGGAGCCGGTTCCCGTGAGGGAGCCGGCTCCATCTGCGCTTGGGAGATGAGTCAGCCGACCAGTACCTCGGCCGTCACTGGCTTCAGAGTGCGACCGCACAGGGAACGGGTGGCGGTGTGTTCGAGTGGCACACCCGCAGCTGCCCGTCCTCCGGGGCCTTCGTGTGTCGCTGACACGGGTTCGCACACATGAGACCGCTCGCCTTGCAGAACACTATGGGAGGCGTGGCGAACTCCGTCACATCGAGACCGCACTTCGGACAGTGCCGCCTCGGCGGGTCAGCGCTCACGACAATGTCGAAGACACTCAGGGTCCCGCACTCGGGGCACGTGACCGCCTTCTTCGTAGGTGGCCTGCAATGACCGCAAATCGGGCTACACGCTATGCACATGGCGACTCCCTCTGCGGGCCTCCGCGCCGGGAGACCTGCTGGCGCCTTCCTGCTGGCGCCACGTCCATCATACTCCCCGCGAGATGACCTTACCTGAACTATGCCCGTTCGTCGGTATCCCAGTCGTGGAGTGAAGACGCATGGCGGGCGCAGATTCGGCCCCAGACCATGTTCTCCGCGTTGTTGCCACCGGCGATCCCGTAAGTGTGTCCCGCGATATTGCCGAATGAACCCGCAGCATACAGACGTGGAATCGGTTTGCCGCACACGTCGAGTACCTGTCCGTGCTCGTTCTTCTCGGGACCGCCGAGCGTGGAGCAGCCGCCCGGATAGATCGGCCAAGCGTAGTAAGGCGGTGTAGCGATCTGCGCGAGGCGCCCTCCTGGCCTGCCGAACTCCAGGTCCTCGCCAAGCTGGCAGAAAGCGTTGTAGCGTTCGATGGTGCTCTTGAGCGTCTCACGATCCATCCACTCGTCCCGGGTGAGGATCTGGTCCACGAGTTCATCGATGGTGGCACCGGTGAGCAGCCAGCCCTTCTCGAGCTCCGGGACGTTGTCTTCGCTCCATCCGTCCCAGCCGTAGACTTCGCTCGGAAGCCCTGCCGCGTACATGCCGCGCGCCATGTCATCGGTCGCCTTCGGGCCGAGTCGGCCGGCCATGAACACCGTATGGTCGATGATGACCCACGTGGGCGCCTTGACAAAGTCGCAGATGCCTTCGTCGAAGCCCTCGAACGCGTGCCAACCCACGTGCGGATGCGGTGGCGACATCTCGTTGCGCCACCTCCGGCCGATGCGGTCCACCCAGATGTAGTTGTCGCTCTTCGGGCGCAGCGCCATGGCGAAGGGATGCTCGGCATCATGCGCGTTGAAGTTGGCGCCACCGATCATGTTGCTCATGTGCCAGAGCTGCGCGCCCACGCGCTGCACCATGCCGATGCCGTCGCCGGTGTTGAACGGCCAGCCGTAGAAGCCATCAGCCGGATAGATCCTGAGGTACTTGCGCTTGAGGTCGTCGTTGAACTCGAACCCGCCGAGCGTCATGACGACAGCCTTGCGGGCCTTGACTGCAACAGGCTTCGGGTCATCACCGAAGTACGTCCAGACGCCGAGGATCTCACGAGTCTCCGGATCCTGGATGAGCTCTTCGTCGTGAGCGCCGAACAAGACCTCGATGCCGAGGTCCTCGCGCGCCTTGTCGAGGAGCCGCCATGCCGCTATCCCGAAGCCGTCCATCCGACAGACGCCCATCGCCTCGGCACCCGGCAAGAACGGGTACTCGGACGACTTGCCCGAGGCGATGGTACCTGGCGACATCCGCCAGGGAAGGCCCCACCTCGTGGCGTACTCGCCATTCCTGACCGCCTCGGTCGCCCAGGCCCGGATGACAGAGTCCGGCGTGAGACCATGGCAGAACGCCTTGATGTACTGGAAACACCCATCGGCATCACTCGGGAGAGTGAACTCGCCGAGGTTGATGGAAGTGCTACCGCCGCCGCGCACGGGAGCCTTCTCAAGGACGAGGACTTCAGCACCCCCCTCGTCGGCAGCAGTGAGGGCCGTCCACACGCCCGCTCCCCCGTAGCCGATTACGACGACGTCGGTCTCACGGTGCCACGAATCAGGCAACCGTCCCACGAGCGAGCCACACGGCTCCCCGGCGACCGGCATCAGAACCTCTCTGGGGGCTTCTGCCGCTTCCCCGCACTCCGATACGCCTGGCGGTGCCCAATCCGGACCCATGATTCCCCTCCCCGACGAAAGACCCACACCTCCGGACTCACGGTCGCCTCTCACACCACATGCCGGCCCGAGACCGCGTGTCCGCCTTCATCAGCGCCCGACCGCCCGTGCGAGGTCGGCAGCGAGCGCGGTCACGTCACCCGGCTGGTTGTCCCAACTCGCTACCCACCGCGCGACGCCCGTGTCGCGGCTCACGTAGAAGAACCAGTTCTCGAGCACCACATCGATCGCGTGGATCGGAAGCTCGACGAAGAGCATGTTCGCGTCCCGAGGATGCTCCAGACGCAGACCGAGCTCTCCGGTGGCCATGTGCTCGAGCTGCCGGGCGATGTCGTTCGCGTGTTGCGCGTTGGTCCTCCACAGCTCCTCGGCGAGATAGACCTCGTACTGCGCCGACAGATACCGCATCTTACAGGCGAGCTGCAGGACATTCTTGCGCAGATGGCCGGCACCGCGCGCGAGCTCAGCGTTGAAGAAGACGACGGCCTCGCCGCTCATGAGCCCGTTCTTGGTTCCGCCGAAAGACAGCACATCGGCCGGACCCGCCGCTTCGCGGAGCCCGACGCCCAGGCTCACCGCAGCGTTGGCGAGCCGGGCACCGTCGACGTGTAGCAGCAAGCCGAGTTCGCGGCAGACCTCGCCGAGGGCGGCGAGCTCATCAGGAGTGTAGACGAGCCCTGTCTCGGTGGACTGCGAGATCGAGACGAGGCGGGGCAGATTGGAGTGTATACGCCCGAGAGCCGAGGCCCGCCGGCGAACGGCGCCAGGCGTGAGCTTGCCGTCGGTGCCGCCGACCGTGAAGAGCTTGACGCCGGCGATGTGCTCCGGAGCGCCAGTCTCGTCCCCCTCGATGTGGGCGAGGTCGGTACAGATGACGCCCTCCCAGGGCCGGGTGGCAGCCGCGATCGCCATCACATTGGCACCGGTGCCGTTCCAGACGAGGAACGTTTCGGTGTGCGAACCGAACGTGTCCTTGAACAGGTCCATGGTCCTCTGTGTGATGACGTCATCGCCGTAAGCGACTGCATGGCCGTGGTTCGCCCGCTCGAGCGCCTCCATCACGAGCGGATGGACAGAGGCGTTGTTGTCGCTCGCGAACGAACGGATAGTGGGATGATCATGCATATTCGTGTCCTCAGGATAGGGCTTCCAATAGGTACGTGACAACGCCAGAGAAAGCGACAGGGACAGCAGGAATCACGCGCTTCGACAGGCGCGACGCTCTGCGTTGTGACCGCATTCAGCCGATGCCGGCTCCAAGCTCCCGGGCACGACCGAGCGCCTCGTGTCCCGCGATGGCTCCCAGGTCGTAGACGCCCGTGGCGTAGACCTGGCCCAGGTCCTCCCACTTGCAGAAGTCGACCATGATCTCGTACGAGCGCCTCATGCCGTCGAACGACGAGACCGTCTCGTCACCACATGCCCCGAGCAGAACCGTGCCGAGACCTGCCTTCAACTTCTTGCTCACCGCCACGGCAAACATGCGGTCGATGACAGTCTTGAGTTGGGCCGTGAACGAATACCAGTAGAGCGGACTCGCGAAGACGACGACGTCTGCCGCACAGAGAAGCGGGACGAGCTGCTCGAAGTCATCATCGATGCTGCATTCGCCGGTCTCCACGCATGCGTAGCAGGCAGTGCAACCTGCAATCGTCATGTCGCTGGCGCGAACCTTGTCAACGTGGTTGCCAGCAGCCGCGGCTCCCTCGATGAACGCGTCCGCAAGCGTCTCGCTGTTGCCTCCCGTGCGCGGCGATCCGCACAGGACGAGGATGTTCCTGGCCATGTCCTCCCCTTCCCCGTTCGACTTCGCGTCCCAGCATAACCCTACGGCTGACACGTGTGGAGCCGCCGAGCGGAACTAGACCCCAAATGCTAGACGGTCAATAGAAGTTCCCGAGCGGCGCTTT
>CAYMSA010000020.1:13798-26085 GCA_964392965.1 uncultured Coriobacteriaceae bacterium | reverse complement strand
GGGAGGCGGACAATGCTCGAGACAGGTGCGAACTACCTCGCTGTCATCAAGGTCGTGGGGGTGGGCGGCGGAGGTACCAATGCGGTGAACCGTATGGTCGAGGCGGGCGTCAAGGGCGTTGAGTTCATCGCGGTCAACACCGATGCCCAGGCGCTCCTCATGTCGGATGCGGACTACAAGGTCCATATCGGCGTGGGTCTCACGAAGGGCCTCGGTGCGGGCGCCGACCCGGATGTCGGCCTCAAGGCCGCAGAGGAGAGCCGTGCCGAGATCAAGGAGGCCCTCCAGGGCGCGGACATGGTGTTCATCACGGCAGGCGAGGGGGGCGGCACCGGGACCGGTGCGGCACCCGTGATCGCTCAGATCGCGAAGGAAGAGATCGGCGCCCTTACGGTCGCGGTCATCACCCGTCCGTTCGCGTTCGAGGGTCGCAAGCGCGCGATCCAGGCCGAAGAGGGTATCAAGCGCCTTCGCGAGCATGTTGACACGGTCATCATCATCCCCAATGACCGTCTACTCCAGGTCGCCGAGAAGAAGACGTCGATCCTCGACGCGTTCCGCATCGCTGATGACGTGCTGCGTCAGGGCTGCCAGGGCATCACGGACCTCATCACGGTTCCGGGGCTCATCAACCTCGACTTCGCCGACGTCCGGACCATCATGAAGGACGCGGGCACCGCGCTCATGGGCATCGGCGTGGCGACGGGAGACAATAGGGCGCACGACGCGGCGAAGGCCGCGATCGCGAGCCCGCTGCTCGAATCGAGCATCGAGGGCGCCAACGGCGTGCTCCTCTCGATCGCCGGTGGCAGTGACCTCGGCTTGTTCGAGGTCAATGAGGCCGCCGAGGTCGTGCAGGGTGCTGCGCACCCTGAAGCGAACATCATCTTCGGTGCCGTCATCGACGACTCCATGGTCGACGAGATCCGCGTCACCGTCATCGCCACCGGCTTCGGCAGCAAGCGTCGGCAGGAAACCCTCGAGTTCGAGAACAGCCTCGGGGATGCCGCTGCTGCGAAGGTCCCGACGTTCGAGATGCCGCGCAGCTATGAGGAGGACGACCTCGACATACCGGCGTTCCTCAAGCGGCGTACGTACTAGCGAGTACCGCTCCGTCGCCTGAGGCGCGGGGCTTCGAGTGGGCAGGCGGCTCCGTCGTTGCGATGACGGAGCCGCCTGCATGTGCCCCGGGCCGACTCGGGAGCGTGCACGGAATGAGATCACGTCCGACGGTGCAGGGAGGCGATCGGGTGTTCGAGCGGGTCGAACGGGACGGTGTCACCATTCACACTGCGCCTGCGCTCTTCGATGAGTGCGGAATCGGGCTGGTCTTCTCGGAGCGCGGCGGCGGAGTGAGTGAGGCGCCGTACTCCTCGCTCAACCTCGCCGGACACGTGGGTGACGACCCCGGAGCCGTCGATGTCAACCGTTCCCGTCTTCTCGAGGCCGTCGGCATCGGCCCGCTGCGTTCCCGCCTTACGACGGCGGAGCAGGTGCATGGCATCCGCCTTGCCGAGGTGGATTCTGCGAGTGCCGGTGCGGGTGCGTTCGCCTCCGGGGAGGGATGCCTGCCGCCGGTGCCCTCCACCGACGCGCTGTGGACGAGAGAGCGCGGCCTGCCGCTTCTCCTGCTCTACGCGGACTGCGTCCCTGTCGTGCTCGTCAGACCCTCGCTTCCCGCAGTCGCCGTGGTCCACGCTGGATGGCGTGGGCTCGCCGCGGGTATAGTTGGTCAGGCTGCCGCTGCGCTCGGAGCACTTCCGGGCGCCGATGACCTCACCGCATTCGTCGGCCCACACATCGGATCGTGTTGTTACGAGGTCGGCACGGAGTGTGTGTCGCATTTCCGCAACACATTTGTTACGCTTCAGGGCGAAACGGCCCGGCTCGACCTCGGGGCTGTGGTGGCAGACGAGCTCGCGCGGTCTGGAGTCCCGAGAGGGCGTCAGTGGCACCTGGGTACCTGCACGGCACACAACACAGAGGCATGGTTCTCGTATCGGGCCGAGGGACGGACCGGCAGGCACGGGGCCCTCGCCGTCATTCTCTGAAGACCGCGCTCGCCGTGACCACGGCTGTGCTCATCCTCGCGCTCCTCGGGGGATGCGGTGGCTCGGCTGCGAGTCGCGAGCAGATCGTCGTCTCCGGGTCGACGACCCTCCTGCCCATCGCCGAGGTCTCCGGCGAGATGTTCACCGAGGGCCGCACCGACCTCGCTGTGCTCGTCTCGGGCATGGGCTCGTCGGCGGGCATCGAGAGCGTCTCGGCCGGCTCGTCGGACATCGGCACCTCCTCACGCGAGCTGCGCGGCGCTGAACTCGAGCTCGGGCTCGTGGACACGCCGGTCGCCTACGACGCCATCGCCGTCATCGTCAATCCCTCCAATCCGGTCAAGAGCCTCACCACCGAGCAGGTGCGGGGCATCTTCGCCGGGGACATCAGGAACTGGGCCGAGGTGGGTGGGCCCGATCTTGAGATCGGCGTCGTCAACCGTGATGAGGCCTCCGGTACCCGCGAGGCGTTCCGGACCATCGTCATGGGCGACACACGGTTCGACGGCGGTGCCGCGGTGCTCCCCGGAACAGGTCAGGTCCGCGCCGTCGTCGCGAGCGTGCAGGGCGCTATCGGCTATATCTCGCTGGGATTCGTCAACGATGAGGTCGCTCCGGTGGCCATCGACGGCGTGGCTCCCACCGAGGAGGCCGTCATCGTCGGCTCCTACCCGGTCCAGCGTGTGCTGCACTTCTTCACCATGGGGGAGCCGATCGGTTCGGCCGCCGAGTACATGGCGTACGTTCTGAGTCCGGCGATCCAGGAGACCATCGTGCGGGACGCCGGTTTCATCCCCATCACGGCAAAGCAGAGTCCGACGATTCCGGAAGCGCAGGACACCGGTGAGTGACCGTCACGAAGAGAGTGCGTCGGCGCGTCCGGCCGGCGGGCTCAAGATGATGTCGCGCGGCGCGTACTTCCAGGAGGCCGCGCTCCGTAACCTGTTCATGATCTGCGCAGTCGTGGCGGTCGCCGCGGTCGCGCTCATCTTCATCTTCGTCGGCTACCGGGGGTGGCCGGTAGTCCAGGATCCGGGCCTTCTCGCTTTCCTCACGGGAACCGAGTGGTCCTCGACGTACGACCAATACGGTCTCCTGCCGCTTCTCACGGGCACGCTCGTGATCACGATCGGCGCACTGCTCCTTGGCGCACCGCTCGCTATCGGCACCGCCATCTTCATGTCGGAGATCGCATCCCCGCGCGTACGCGCCATCGTGCGCCCTGCCGTCGAGATGCTTGCGGGCGTCCCGTCGGTCGTCTTCGGTTTCTTCGGTCTCGTCGTCATCCGTCCGGTCGTGGCCGCACTCACCGACTCGATGGGTTTCGGGACGCTCACGGCATCGGTCGTGCTCGCGGTCATGATCGTCCCGACGATCGCGACGCTCACGGAGGACGCGCTCCAGGCGGTGTCACCGGGCATCCGTCACGCGAGCTACGCGATGGGTGCCACCACGTGGCAGACGATCTACAAGGTCCTCGTCCCTGCCGCCAAGATCGGCATCATCGACGCGACGATCCTCGGCATGGGACGCGCGATCGGTGAGACGATGGCGGTCGTCATGGTCGCCGGCAACGCGCCGCAGTTCTTCCGCGGCCTCGGGGAGCCCATCGCCACGATCACGACGCAGATCGTCATCGACATGAGCTATGCGGCCGGCACGCATCGGACGGCGCTCTTCGGCCTGGCCGTGATCCTGTTCCTCATCTCCATGGGGCTCGTGGCACTCGTTCGCTCGCTCTCCAGGCTCGAGCGGGGGATGAAGGCATGAGCAAGCGCTGGGTCAACACCATTGCGATCGGCCTGCTCTGGGCGTGCGCGATCCTCACCGTGGCAGCGCTCGCGGCGGTCATACTCCACGTCTTCCTGAACGGCGTCGATCAGCTCACGCCCGAGTTCCTGCTCACCAAGCCGCACGGCGTCGACGCGCAGGGCGGCATCCGGCCGATGATCATGGCGACGGTGAAGGTGACCGGCCTTGCGATGCTCTTCGTCACGCCGGTCGCGGTGCTCGCCGCCGTCTACCTGGCTGAGTACGCAGTCCAGGGCAGGCTCGTGACCGCCATCCGGTTCGCGGCGGACTCGCTCGCGAGCGTGCCGTCGATCGTCCTCGGTCTCTTCGGTTTCGCGTTCTTCGTCGAAGCGCTCGGATTCCGGCTCTCGCTCCTCTCCGGCGCACTCGCGCTCTCGTTCCTCATGCTGCCGATCGTCATGCGTACGACCGAGGAGGCCATCCGCGCTGTTCCCAAGTACATCAGGTGGGGCAGCTACGGTCTCGGCGCCAGCAAGTGGCAGACCGTGAGCCGGATCGTCCTGCCTGCGGCAATGCCGAGGATCCTGACCGGCCTCATCCTTGCGATGGGACGTGCGGTGGGTGAGACGGCCGTCGTCATGTTCACGATGGGTCAGGCGCCCAACGACCCCGGCTTGCTCGAGCCGGGCCGGGCGATGCCCGTGCACCTCTATACGCTTGCCATGGAGGGTATCAACATGGACGCCGCCTACGGCACGGCGCTCGTCCTCATGATCATGGTGCTGCTCTTCAACGTGGGCGCGCGGTGGCTCGCGCGCCGGAACAGGAGATTCGAAGGATGACGGCCGAATCGACTCCCCTCGGAGCCGCCTCCGTGAACACGGCTCCCGCGGCTGCCAAGTTCACCGTGCGCGACCTGAACTTCTACTACGGTGACTTCCATGCGCTCACCGGCATCTCGATCGACATTCGCGACAACGGCGTGACCGCGTTCATCGGTCCCTCGGGATGTGGCAAGTCGACGTTCTTGCGCTGCCTCAACCGTATGAACGACCTCATCCCTGGCGCACGCGTAGAGGGCACGATCACGCTCGATGGTGCGGACATCTACGGATCCGGCGTGGACCCGGTCGATCTTCGTCGTCGCGTGGGGATGATCTTCCAGCAGCCGAACCCGTTCCCCATGTCGATCTACGACAACGTTGCGTTCGGCCCGCGTCTGCACGGCATCAAGAAGAAGTCGGAGCTCGACGATATCGTCGAGCAGGCACTCGTTCGTGCGAACCTCTGGAAAGAGGTGAAGGACATCATGGGCCGGGGCGGTCTTACGCTCTCCGGCGGCCAACAGCAGCGCCTCTGTATCGCCCGCGTGCTCGCGGTGCAGCCCGACGTGCTGTTGATGGACGAGCCGTGCTCGGCCATCGACCCCACCAGCGTCCAGAAGGTCGAGGACCTCATGGACGAACTCAAGAGCTCGGTGACCATCATCATCGTCACCCACAACATGCAGCAGGCCGCCCGCGTGAGCGACGAGACCGCTTTCTTCCTCCAGGAGCGGCAGGGCAAGCCGGCCGAACTGATCGAGTTCGGTCGCACCGCCGATATCTTCACGAGTCCGCGCGACCGTCGTACCGAGGACTACATCACCGGTCGCTTCGGTTAAGCGGGGAGTCGACCGCAGGTGACCTGCGATTCACTCCCCGGTGTCGCCGAGGTGCAACACGTTTGTCACAGATGGCGCCGGACGAGCGGCTATAATGAGCCGTCAGGACGGTTCGCGATAACCCGATTCGGACGGAGAGGTCACCATGCGTGAGGTCTATCGTCAGGAGCTCAAGGACATCAAGGCCGACGTCGTCGACCTCGGCAGAATAGTCATCGAGATGACGCGAGACGCGACGACCGCGCTGGTCGAGGGCGACGTCGAGCTCGCCGAGCGTGTGGTCGCGACGGACGATGCGGTCGACAGTCGCTGTCTCGCGCTGGAGGAGCGGACTGTCGAGACGATAGCGACGCAGTTCCCTGTGGCCCGTGACCTGCGCCTTCTCTACTCGCTCGCGCACATCGCGCTGCACATGGAGCGCATGGGAGACCTGGGCGTCAACATCGCGAAAGCCGCGCTGCGCACCGCCGAGAAGCAGGGGCCGTCGACGCTCTACGATCTCGTGCGCGCACAGGGCAATCTGGTGCACCGCGTGCTCGAGGCGATGCTCGAGTCGCTCGAGATGAACGATCTCGACCTCGCGCACAAGCTCTCCGCCATGGACGAGCCCATCGACCATCTCTTCAAGCAGTTCTTCCGCGAGCTCTCGCGTTTGGACAACGAGGGCGATATCGAGTGGGCGAGCCAGATGATCTTGGCCTCGCGGTACCTCGAGCGCATCTCTGACCACGCGGTGGACATCGGCGAGCGCGTCACCTACATGGTGACGGGCGCGTTCGAGCCGCACGCTGAAGAGGTTCCGGCCGAACGAAGGGCGGAGGAGCAGCCGACCGGATGAGTGCCATCGCTGAGCGATACGAAGTGGTCCGCCGCAGGGTGCACGACGCGGCCGACGCGGCGGGCAGGGATTTCGCCGACGTCCGCATCGTGGCGGTAGCCAAGACGGTCGGGCCTGCCGAGGTACGCGAGGCGATCGCCTGCGGCGTGACGGACTTCGGCGAGAACCGGGTGCAGGAGTTCCTCGGCAAGCACGGTCTTTTCCCTGAGGCTCGCTGGCACTTCATCGGCACGCTCCAGACGAACAAGGCGCAACATGTCGTCGGCAAGGCATATCTCATCCACTCGGTGGACTCCGTGCACCTCCTCGACCGCATCGACCGCCTCGCGACGGAGCAGGGTGTCGTGCAGCCGGTGTTGCTGCAGGTGAATGTCGCCCACGAGGCGGCCAAGCACGGCTTCGATCCGTGCGAGGTCGAAGAGGTGCTCGCGTATGCGAGCACGCTCGGCGGCGTCAGTGTGCATGGCCTCATGACGATGGCTCCGTACGGACCCGCCGAGTCGGCCCGTCCGGTCTTTCGGGAGCTGCGCGAGCTGTTTGAATCCCTGCGCGTGTTACGCTTCAATGAAGGGGAGTTCGTTGAGCTCTCCATGGGCATGACGAACGATTTCGACGTGGCCGTCGAGGAAGGCGCGACCATCGTGCGCGTCGGGCGGGCCATCTTCGGCTCATGACAGTCCTACTGAAGGCAGGAGTACACCGTGGGCATCTGGCGTAACCTCAAGGCGCGGATCGGTCTCGATGACGACTACGATGAGTACGACGACTACGAGGAGTACGAGGACGCCCCTGAAGCGGCGCCCGAGTCGCGCTCATCGCTCCGCATGCCCTACGCGGACGAGCCGACGAACATCCGGCGCGTGAACCGGGAGCCCGATGTCGATCGGGCACGGGACGCCGGGAGGTTCTCGTCACCGGGTGGGAGCGGGTCCGGACCGGTCGGGTTCCAATCCGCCGAGGGTGGTCCCGTACGCGCCGTGCCGCAGGTGAAGATCCAGATCGTCGAACCCCGGGTCTACTCGGAGGCGCAGACGATGGCCGACAAGTTCAAGTCGGGCATGCCGGTCATCATGAACCTGACGGCGACGGACGCCGATCTCGCCAAGCGACTGATCGACTTCGCCTCGGGCCTCACGTACGGACTCAACGGGGGCCTGCAGAAGGTCTCCGACAAGGTCTTCATGCTCACACCCGCCAACGTGAACGTGACCGACGCCCAGCGCGCAGCCCTGCGCGACAAGGGCCTGTTCGGCCTCGATCGCTGATGGGCGCCGCACCTGCACTCGCGGTCGTCGGCGGCGGCCGGATGGGGGAGGCCATCGTCGCTGGCCTGCTCGCTTCGGCCAAGCTTGAGGCGGCCGATATCGTCGTGGCCGAGCCCGATGCTGCGCGTCGTGAGGTCTTCGCCGCGCACGGCATCGCCGTCGTGGCTGATGCCGCCGAGGTCGTCGGCTCGGCACCCACGGTGCTTCTCGCGGTGAAGCCGCAGGTCATCGACGCCGTCGTGGCACATCTCGCCGACGAACTTGCGCCCGGCGCGCTTGTGGTGTCGATCGCCGTCGGTGTTTCGACTGCCCGGCTCGAGTCGCTCCTCCCCGCAGGCACGCCGGTCGTCCGTGTCATGCCCAACACGCCCACCATGGTCGGCGCGGGGATGGCGGTCATCAGCGGCGGCTCCAGTGCGACCACGGCCGATGTCGATCGCGTGCGCAGCCTCTTCGAGGCAGTGGGTGACGCGCTCGTGATCGATGAGCGTGCACAGGATGCCGCTGCGGCGATCTCGGGGTCGGGCCCGGCCTACGTCGCGCTCTTCATCGACGCGCTCGCCCGCGCGGGTGTTCGCCAGGGCCTTTCGCGCGAGGTGGCGCAGCGACTCGCGGTGCAGACGTTCAAGGGGACGGCGCTCCTCATCGAAAGCACGGGCATGCACCCCGAGGAACTCGTCGACGGCGTCTCGAGCCCGGGCGGCACGACAATCGCCGCCGTCGAGGTGCTCGAAGCAGGTGCCGTCCGCGGGACGATATCCTCGGCGGTCGGCGCTGCCGTACGTCGGGCGAAGGAGCTGGGCTAGATGGAGATGCCCACTTTCGACAATCCGCTTGATTTGCTCATAGGCCTCATCGACTTCTACCAGATGCTCATCATCATCTACGTCATCATGTCCTGGATCCGCCCCGGTGGCGGCATCATCGGCGACATCTACCGCACGCTCGGGACGATCGTCGAGCCGTGGCTCGGCATCTTCAGGCGCTACATTCCGCCGATCGGCATGATCGACATCTCCCCGATTGTGGCGATCTTCGCGCTCTATGCGGTGCAGTGGGTCCTGTCAGCCATCCTGTTGCGCTAGTATTCTGGGTGTGCCGTCGTATGCCGAGGGAGGATCATCGATGAGGATCATGCCGCTGGATATCCATCAGAAGCAGTTCACCCGCTCCCTGCGCGGCTTCGACGAGCGCGAGGTGGACGGTTTCCTCGATCAGGTCGCCGACGAGCTCGAGCGGCTGTTCAAGGAGAACATCGACCAGGCCGAGAAGATCGAGGCTCTCGAGGAGAAGCTCAAGGAGTACCAGGGCATGGAGCGCACGCTCCATAAGGCGCTGCTGAGTGCCCAGAAGTCCGCCGACGACATGCTGCGCGTCGCACAGGACGAGGCCGACGCGGTCCTCAAGGACGCCGAGGTCAAGGCCAAGGAGATCATCCACACGGCGCTCACCGACAAGCAGAAGGCGACCGCCGATCTCGCGCGTATCAAGGAGGCCGAGGTCGACTTCCGCGCCCGTTTCAAGCAGCTGCTCGAGCGGAGCATGGAGACGGTCACCGAAGTCGAGCTCTCCGAGGACGTCACGCTCATCGTCGAGCACGTAGGCGATGAGGTGCTCGCCGATGCGACGGTGAGCCGGGAGCTCGAACCCGAGGACTTGGTGCTCCCCGTGGCGGAGAACCGCGATATTCCCGCATGGGAGCCGATGGACGAGGATGCCGACGAGATCCCTGCTGCCGATGAGAAGCGTTTCGAGCGCGCAGGCGAGCGCGTTGCTGCCGCAGTCGCCCCCGGGAGCGCGTACATCGCCGGGCTGCACCTCGGCGACCTCGGCGATGCCGACCTCGACCCGGATGCGACAGTCGAATTCAATGTTGCCGAGTTCGGCTATGGCGAGCGTGAGAGCGACCTGGACATCGAGTCGATCGACTGACGATGGGGGAGGTCCGGCTGGCCGTACATGCCACGCCCCGGGCGGGTGTGAACGAGGTCGTCGGCTGGCGCGAGGGTGAGCTGCAGGTGCGAGTGACCGCTCCTCCCGAGTCAGGGAAGGCGAACGCAGCGGTGTGCGTCGTCATAGCCCGTGCGCTCAAGGTTCCCAAGAGCCGTGTCCACGTCGTTCGCGGTGAGACGTCGCGTCACAAGCAGCTTGAGATCGAGGGTATCGATGCCTCACAGGTGGAACGTGCATTCGGCCTGCCTGATTGACCGGTCAGCACTGCGGGGGGATAATCCGAGGGTGCGCTGTGTGCGCATCGGCGTTGACGGGGACGAGTAGGTGCCCGGTCGTCCAGACCAGTGAGCGGGGACAGTGGAAACCCGCAGGGACACGACCAGCGCTCGAAGATCACCCCCGAGCCTCGGCCCGAACGGCGAAGAAGCCCAGTAGGCGTCGACGGATGCCCCCGTTACCGGGCGACCGAGTGGTGTCGCAGGCGTGAGCCAGCGGCGCAAGCTGGGTGGTACCGCGGAGTAGCCGCTGAAGGCGCGCTTCGTCCCAGAGATGGACGGGCGCGCTTTGTTATGTTCTGACACCGGTTCGGCGCGAGGAGAGGACCCTCAGGCGATGGGCGAGAAGCAGGACTTCAAGCAGACGATGAACCTTCCGCAGACGACGTTCCCGATGAGAGCGGGTCTTGCCACGCGTGAGCCCGAGTGGCTCGCGTTCTGGGAGGAGATGGACATCTATCGCCGGGTTCTTGACAAGAACGCCGACGGGCCGACGTTCATCCTCCACGATGGGCCGCCGTACGCCAACGGACACATCCACATGGGAACGGCGTTCAACAAGGTGCTCAAGGACCTCATCGTCAAGTACAAGTCGATGCGCGGACACTATGCGCCGTACGTCCCCGGCTGGGACTGCCACGGTCAGCCCATCGAGCATCAGGTGGAGAAGAACCTCGGCCCGGTGAAGATGGCCGAGACGTCGCAGGCCGCGCTGCGCGCGCTCTGCCGCGATTATGCGCTGGAGCACGTGGGCATCCAGAAGGCGGAGTTCGAGCGACTCGGTGTGCGCGGGGACTTCGACGACCCGTACCTCACGTTGAAGCCCGAGTACGAGGCCGGGAACGTGCGCATCTTTGCCGAACTCTACCGCCGGGGTCTGGTCTACAAGGGCTCGAAGCCGATCCACTGGTGCACCCGATGCAAGACCGCTCTGGCCGAAGCCGAAATCGAGTACGGTGATGAGGTCTCGAACAGCATATACGTAAAGTTTAGGTTGATAGATGTTCCTGAGGTATGGTCGTCCACGGGTCTTCCGGTCTCGGTACTCATCTGGACGACGACACCCTGGACGCTTCCGGCCAACGTGGCCGTTACACTCGCTCCTGATGCCGACTATGTCGGCGTGCGGGTAGGCGACGAGGTCGTGGTGCTCGCGGAGGCGCTCCGTGAGCAGGTGGCGACGGTCGTCGGCTGGGAGAAGCATGAGGTCCTCCCGGGGAAGCTCAAAGGTTCGGAGCTCGAAGGTCGCTCATACCAGCTGCCGATCCACACGAGTGGCACGGGAGTCATCATCACGGGCGACCACGTGGAGCTCACCACCGGCACGGGTGCCGTACACACAGCGCCGGGGCATGGCGAGGACGACTATCTGGTGGGGCAGCGATTCGGCCTGCCCTCGCCGATGCCCGTGGACGACGACGGCCGGTTCGACGTGGGCGGCGGCCCCTTCGCTGGCCTGCATGTCGATGAGGCGAACCCCGCGATCATCACCTGGCTCGAAGAACGTGGCATGCTCGTTCACGCAACGAAGATGTCGCACAGCTATCCGCACTGCTGGCGCTGCAAGCGCCCCGTCATCTTCCGCGCCACCGAGCAGTGGTTCATCTCCATGGACCGCACGGGTCTGCGCGATGCCGCTCTTGCGGCTATCGGTAAGGTCGAGTGGGTCCCGGGATGGTCGGTGAACCGCATCACCTCGATGGTGGCCGACCGGCCCGACTGGTGCATCAGCAGGCAGCGGGCGTGGGGCGTGCCGATCCCGGTCTTCAAGTGCGCGGCCTGCGGGGAGACGGTCGCCGACGATGCCACGTTCACTGCCGTAGAGGAGCTCTTCGCCCGGGAGGGCGCGGACGCCTGGTTCACGAAGACGCCGGCCGAGTACCTCCCGGCAGGGACAGTGTGCCCGCGATGCGGCTCCAGTGAGCTGCTTCCGGAGAGCGACATCGTCGACGTGTGGTTCGAGTCGGGCGTCTCGCACACGAGCGTTCTGGAAGCCCGCCCGGAGCTGCGGCGTCCAGCTGAACTTTACCTTGAGGGTTCTGACCAGCATCGTGGCTGGTTCCAGTCCTCGCTTCTCACGAGCGTGGGCGTGTACGGTGAGGCTCCGTTCCGCGGCGTGCTCACCCACGGCTTCATCGTGGACGGCGAGGGTCGTAAGATGTCGAAGTCGCTCGGCAACGTGATCTCGCCGCTCGATGTCATCGCCAAGTACGGCGCGGACGTCATCCGTCTGTGGGTGGCGGCATCCGACTACTCCCAGGACGTGGGCGTCTCCGATGAGATTCTCGAACGCACGAGCGAGGCGTACCGGCGCATCCGCAACACGTTCCGGTTCCTGCTCGGCAACGTGGACGACTTCGACCCGGCGGACGCTGTTCCTTACGAGGATCTGCCCGGTCTCGACCGTTTCGCGCTCGTGTCGTTCGGAGACCTGGTGGCACGGGTGACGAAGGCGTACGACGAGTGGCGGTACCACGTCGTCTACCGCAC
>CAYMSA010000020.1:2840-13698 GCA_964392965.1 uncultured Coriobacteriaceae bacterium | reverse complement strand
TGCTGGAACTGGCGCGAGCTCGACGAGACCGGCGTGTGCCCCCGCTGTGCTGCGGTGCTCGCTACCCTGGCGTAAGCCGGAGGTACGGCCAGCAGCGCCGTGCCCGTCCGTCCGGCGGACGGGGATCCCGCTGATGGTATACTCGCGGTTCGGGAGGGTACGGATTGTGATAACGGGGCGCCCCGCCTATGGGGCGCTCTCCCTGTACTCCCGCGGATGTTCGAAGGAGGCCCGATGGACGCGTCCCGGCTTGATATCGCGGCGCTGCGAACGTCGCTCGAACAGGAGCGCGAGCGGCTCGTCGCCGACATAGAGGAGTTCGAGGCGGCTGGCCAGGAGACACTCTCGGACGTCTCGGGTGAGAACAACTACCGTGACCACATGGCCGACCAGGGCTCGGCGACATTCGCGCGTGAGATGGACATGACGCTTGAGGGGCACGCCCGCGAGTCACTCGCACAGATCGATCGGGCGCTCGCCCGTATCGCCGACGGCACCTACGGCACGTGCGTCCGTTGCGGCGCGGCGATCACGCCGGAACGGCTCGAGGCGATGCCCGAGACCGACCTGTGCGTGAGCTGCAAGGCACGCGAGGAGACCGACTAGTGTCCAGGCGCGCATGGGTCGCTTTCGGCGTGATGGTCGCCGCGGTCATCGGCATCGATCAGTGGAGCAAGGCACTCGTCCGCTCGGCGTTCGACGTGGGTGAGTCGATGCCGCTCATCGACGGCTTCCTCTGGCTCACGCATGTCCACAACACCGGCGCCGCCTTCGGCATGCTCAAGGGACAGCAGTTCGTACTCGTACTCGTGGCGCTCGTCGTCACGGCGGTGATCGTCTACGCGCTCGTCAAGCTCCGTCCGCGGAGTGTGATCGCGAGGGTCTCACTGGCGCTCGTCATGGGCGGTGCGATCGGCAACCTCATCGACCGTGTGATCGCGGGCGGCGTGACGGACTTCTTCGACCTCGGCTGGTTCCCGGTCTTCAACATCGCCGACGCCTGTCTCGACGTGGGCGCGGTCATCCTCGTCGCGTGGCTGCTCTTCGGCAGACATGAGCACGCGCTCAACCCGACCGTCGCTCCCGAGAAGCGGCCCGACGCGCGGTCCCGGGTCTAGCGATGGCTGCTCCGCAGGTCCATCACGTCCGTTCGGACGAAGCCGGCACGCGCCTCGACGTATTCCTCGCCGAGGCGGGTCTCGCGCCGAGCAGGGCGGCCGCGCAGCGGCTCATCGGTGCGGGCGCGGTGCGCGTGAACGGCGATTTCGCGCAGAAGCGCCACATGGTGCGTGCGGGCGAGCGCATCGAGGTCTACCCGGCCATCGAGGACGAGCTCGTGCTTCAGGCCGAGGAGATCCCGCTCGACATCCGTTACGAGGACGAGCACCTCATCGTGCTCTCGAAGCCGGCCGGCCTGGTCGTGCACCCGGCACCCGGCCACGCGAGCGGTACGCTCGTGCACGCGCTGCTCGCGCACACGGACCGCCTCGGCACGCAGGCGGGCGAGGAACGGCCCGGCATCGTGCATCGGCTCGACAAGGACACCTCGGGTCTCATGATGGTCGCCAAGGACGATGAGACGCAGATCGCGCTCTCCGAGGCGCTCAAGATCCGCACCATCGAGCGCCGCTACGTCACGCTTGTGCACGGCTACATCGCGCCCGACACCGGCATCATCGACGCGCCGCTCGCACGTCACGCGAAGGATCGTGTGCGGATGGCGGTGAGCGAGCACGCCGATGCGCGGCAGTCGGTCACGACGTTCCGGGTGCTCGAGCGGTTCATGGCGGGCGTACATGATGACGGTTACACGCTCGTGGAGTGCAAGCTCTTCACCGGACGCACACACCAGATCCGGGTGCACATGGACTACATCAAGCATCCGGTCGTCGGCGACCCGATGTACGGTCGCAGGCGCCCGAGGGCCGAGCTCGGCCTCGACCGGCAGTTCCTGCATGCGTACCGGATAGCGTTCGATCACCCGATGACCGGCGTGCGCATCGACCTGCTCGACCCGCTTCCCGCAGAACTGGCGAAACGTCTTCGCGCGCTCGAGCCGGAATCCATGGGTCGCACCGCTGCGGGCGACGAGGTCATCCCGCTCGTGCTCCCGTAGCGGGCCCGGCTCCATCATTCCTCCACAGGTGCCGCGTCAGGCGTCCAGACGGCGGTGGTATCGTATCCTCTGACCTGTGGAAGGGGCGGTGCGGTGGAGACACGGAGGATCCTGCTCGTCGAGGACGAGGCGCAGACCCGGTCGGTCGTCGAGGCGTATCTCGAGCGCGACGGCTACTGGGTGACGGCCGTCGGCGACGGCGAGCGGGCCATGAGGGCGTTCGAGGCGCACGCGTTCGACGCGGTCGTGCTCGACCTCAACCTCCCGGGACTTCCCGGCGAGGAGGTGTGCCGTCGCATTCGCAACGTCTCTGACGTGCCGATCATCATGCTCACCGCGAAGGGCGCCGAGGAACAGCGGATCGCCGGTCTCGACCTCGGCGCGGACGACTATCTCGTGAAGCCGTTCAGCCCGCGTGAGCTCGTGGCCCGCATGCGGGCGCTCCTGCGCCGCGCGAACGCGACGAGCGAGCCACAGCGTTCGCGTGTGGAGTACGGGCCGCTTGAGATCGACCTTGCGGGTCATCGTGTCTACGTCGACGGCGTCGAGGCGGAACTCACAGCGAGTGAGTACCAGCTGCTCGTCACGCTCTCACGGTATCCGGGTCGCGTGTACTCGCGGATGGAGCTGGTGGAGAAGGTCCTCGGCTACGACTTCGAGGGCTATGAGCGGGCCATCGACTCGCATGTGAAGAACCTCCGCGCCAAGCTGAACGACGATCCCAGGGCACCGCGGTTCATCCACACCGTCTTCGGTGTGGGCTATCGCTTCGAGGCACCGTGTCCCTCGGCCTGAGACAGCGCAGCATCGCGACACGCCTCGCGTTCGCGTTCGCGCTCGTGGCCGTCTCGACCGCGCTCATCGCGGCGGTCGTCCTGAGCGTCTCGTGGGGACACCAGTTCCGCTCGTACATCCAACGCGGGATGGAGTCGCGCGCGGCGCTCATGGCCAACGCCATCGCCATGGAGTACGAGTCTGCAGGGAGCTGGGAGCGTGTCGACTTCACCAACGTCACCCGGTACGGCATGGCCGACGACCTCGAGGTGTTCGTGTTCGACGCCGATGGCGCACTCGTCGCCTACAGCCCCGGCCGGGGCGGCAGGGTGCTCCCCGGGGGGACGTCCGCCGAGGTCGACGAGACGAGCGGTCAGGCGGAGATCGTGGTGGGCGG
Organism: uncultured Coriobacteriaceae bacterium; assembly: GCA_964392965.1. Classification (GTDB taxonomy): domain Bacteria; phylum Actinomycetota; class Coriobacteriia; order Anaerosomatales; family Anaerosomataceae; genus CAYMSA01. The sequence continues at coordinate 10,411 of CAYMSA010000020.1, read as the reverse complement.
GACGGTCGTCGGTCGCGCGGTCGTCTCCCAGAGCACGCCGGAGGGCTTTCTGACCGAGCGTGATGAGTGGTTCCAGCAGGTCTCTCTGCAGGGGCTCGGCATCGCCGCGCTCATTGCCGTCGTCCTCGCGTCGCTGTTCGGGGTGCTCTTCTCGCGCGGCATCGTGCGGCCCATCACCGAGGTGACCCGCGCCGCTGAGGCGCTCCGGCGCGGAGACCGCTCGGCACGCACGGGCATGTCGGGCGGCGACCCGATAGCTGACCTCGGCGTGACGTTCGATGAGATGGCGGACGCGGTGGAGGCTGAGCGGCGGTTCGAGCAGCAGCTGACTGCCGACGTGGCGCACGAGCTCCGGACGCCGCTCCAGGCCATCCAGGCGACGGTCGAGGCCATGCAGGACGGCGTTCTGCCCGTCGATGAGGTGCGCCTCGCGCTCATCCACGACGACACGGTGAGGCTCGGCCGTCTGACCGGGTCGATCCTCGAACTCTCTTCGCTCGAGCGCGGGTCGGTGCCGTTCACGGTCGAGCCCCTCGACATCGCGGAGCCCGTGCGGCGCGCCATCGAGAGCTCGCGAGCGCTCATGGAGTCGACGGGACACACGCTTGACGCGGCGATCGAGGACGGTCTCATCGTCGCCGGTGACGCCGACCGTCTGACGCAGGCTGTGAGCAACCTGCTCTCCAACGCCGCGCGATACACGCCCGAGGGCGGCCGAGTGCGCGTGACGGTACGCCGGGCGGAGGGCGACGTACTCATCGAGGTCGCCGACTCGGGCATCGGTGTCGCCGAGGAGGACCGCGAGCGGGTGTTCACGCGCTTCTGGCGGGCCGACCCGGCCCGCTCGAGGGCGAGCGGCGGACTCGGCATCGGTCTGGCGGTCGTCCGGGAGATCGTCGAGCGGCACGGTGGTACGGTGTCGGCGGGGGACACCGACCTCGGCGGCGCAGCGTTCACGGTGGCCGTGCCACTCATCGAAAGCGGTCGCGCGAAGGCTTAAGAGCCGCCCGGGGGAGCACCCGGGAAGCATTCGGAAAGATGTACGGATGTACCCGCGGTGTGTCTTGCATATCGAACATATGTTCGATATGCTGAAACGGCCGGGTGTGGACCCCCTGAAGCTCCTTCCACACCCGGCCGTACTCTCAAAGGACACGCATGGGCCACAATCACGCCATAAAGGCGTTCGATCCGCGCACGTCGGGTCAGACGCTCGATCTCTTCACCTCGCTCGACGCACGGGGCCCGGTGCTTGCCGAACTCGCGCGTAGCCCGTGGTTCGTACCCGCGGCGGAGCTTGTGACGCCCGATTCTGGCGCGGCGGGGAAGCGTTACGAGCGGCCTATCGAGGTCGAGTGGGAGGACGGGCACGACGTTCCTCGTGCGTTCACCTGTCGTGGGCGCCGGTATCCGGTCGACCGTGTCGTACAGGTGTGGGCGGTCGAGCATGTGTGGTGGGACCCGCATGCTCGCGTGAGCCGGTCGTGCATGCGAGTGCTCGCACGGGGCGGCGGGCTCTATGACCTCGCCTACGACCGGACCTCGGGACGCTGGTTCCTCACCGGTGTCGTGGACTGAGTCGCAGTGGACGGCTTCGTACATCTGCACGTGCACTCGAACCTGAGCTTCATGGACGGGGTCTCCTCTCCTGAGGTGCTGCTCGAGGCGGCCGCCGGGCACGGCATGAACGCGCTCGCGATCACCGACCACCAGGGCCTCTACGGCGCGGTCCGCTTCTATCGCGCTGCCGGGCGCTACGGCGTGAAGCCGATCATCGGCACGGAGGTCGTCGTGGAGGCGGTGTGTGCGGACGGGCGTGTCCCGGGAGCGGAGCGGACGCCACCGGTCGGCTCGGCGAGAGCGGCCGGCGCCGGCTTCCACCTCACGCTGCTCGCGAAGGACATCACCGGCTACCGCAGCCTCTGTCGGCTCCTCTCGGCGACGCACGTGCGTGCGGCCAGGGGTCCGTCCGTCGTGAGACTCGAGGACCTCGAGTGCCTGAGCGAGGGGGTCATCGGGCTCTCGGGCTGCCCGTGCGGCGAGGCGGGGGCGGCGGTGCTCACCGGGCACACCTGGCGGGCCGGCCGCGCGCTCGAGCGGCTCGCCAGGTGCTTCGCGCCCGGTGACTTCTACGTGGAGCTCATGCACCTCATGACGCCCGACAGCCCGCGTTACGTCGCCGCACTCGCGGACCTGGCCGGACGCCTGGGACTGCCGGTGGTGGCCACCAACGACGTGCACTACACCTGTGCGTCCGCCTTCCGTCTGCACGATGTGCTCTCGGCCGCAGGCGCCCGGCACCCTCTCCCGGGGCCATACGGGCGCTCCAACGGGGAGCTCTGGCTGAAGCCGGCCGCCGAGATGCGCCGCCTCTTCGCGCACGTGCCCGGCGCCTGCGACGCCACGCTCGAGATCGCCGATTGCTGCGACCTCGACCTCGGGCTCGGTACCTTCCACTTCCCGGCCGCGAGGATTCCGGCAGGCGAGACGCCGCGTTCGGCGCTCGCCGGAGTCGCCCGGGACGGTCTCGAGCGGCGCTACCGTCCGGTCACTCCGGAGGCGGTCGCCCGCCTGCGCCACGAGCTCGCGGTCATCGAGCAACTCGGCTTCTCGGAGTACTTCCTCGTAGTGAAGGAGATCGTCGATTTCGCGAAGAGTCGCGGCATCCGCTGCAGCGGACGGGGGAGCGCGGGGGACTCCATCGTGACGTATCTTCTCGGCATCACGGACGCCGACCCGATCGCGCACGAGCTCCTCTTCGAGCGCTTCCTCAATCCCGAACGCCGGCAGATGCCCGACATCGACGTCGACTTCGATTCGCGCCGCCGCGACGAGGTGATCGCGTTCATCTACGAACGCTTCGGGGCAGAGCACGTGGCGATGGTCGCCACCGTGAACACGATGACGGCGAGAAGTGCGGTGCGTACCGCGGCCCGGGCGCTCGGCCACACGCCCGCCGAGGTCGACGCGTTCTCGCGCTACCTGCCGTGGGTGAGCGCGCGCCGTCTTCCGGAAGTGCTCGCGACTTATCCCGAGTGCCGCGACCATCCGCTCGCCCGTCCGGAGCACCGGCTCATCGTCGAGCTTGCGACCGAACTCGACGGAACGCCGATGCATCTGGGAACCCACCTGGGCGGCTTCATCATCACCCGCGAGCCGATCGACACCTGGACGCCGCTCCAGTGGGCCGCCAAGGGTGTCGTGGTCTCGCAGTACGACAAGGACGACATCGAGACGCTCGGCCTCGTGAAGATGGACATCCTCGGGCTGCGCACGCACTCGGCCATCACCGACACCGTGCGCATGGCGCGCGAGCGGGTCGAGCGAGAGTCGCTCGAGGAGGCGCGTGCGGCCGGGATGCATGTCGCCGAGGCGCGCGCGGCCGCCCGGAGTGCCGCCGAAAAGGCGGTGCCCGAGCCGTTCGAGCTACCCAAAGACGACCCCGAGGTCTACCGGATGATCGCGAGTGCCGATACCGTGGGGATGTTCCAGCTCGAGTCGAGCGGACAGCGCAACCTCGCGTCGAGGTTGAGGGAACGCGACTTCGAGGACATCATCGCCGCGATCTCCCTCTTCCGTCCGGGACCGCTCGAAGCCGAGATGATCACGCCGTTCATCCGCCGCAGGCACGGACTCGAGCCGGTCAGCGTCCCGCATGAGGCGATGGCCGGGCCGTTGCGCAGCACCTACGGCGTCATCATCTACCAGGAGCAGGTACTTCAGGTGGCGCGGGCGGTTGCGGACTTCACACTCGCCGAGGCGGATTCGCTTCGCCGGGCGATGACCAAGGGCCGCAGCCGTGAGGAGATGGCGCGTATCGGCGGGCACTTCATCGAGCGCGCGTCCGAGTGCGGCGTTGCGCCGGAGGTCGCTGTCGAGGTCTTCCGGCAACTCGAGGGCTTCGCGGCGTATGGCTTCTGCAAGGCCCACGCCGCGTGTTTCGCGGTCGTGAGCTATGCGACGGCGTGGCTCAAGACGTACTACCCGGCCGAGTTCGCCGCGGCCATCCTCAACAACGAGCCGATGGGTTTCTACAGCCCGCGTCTCGTCTTGAACGACGCGCGTCGCCACGGCATCGCCGTGCTGGCGCCGCACATCAACGATTCCTCGGCGAAGTTCACCGTGGAGCGGTCCGGGGGCGCGATACGCGTAGGCCTTCAGGACGTGCACCACATGACTTCGCGCCTTCTCGAGGCGATGGCCACCGAACGGCGCGTGCGTCCGTTCCGCGACCTCGCCGACTTCCTCAGGCGGACGTCCGCCGAGGAGCGCACCGCGGAGAGCCTCATACGCGTCGGGGCTCTCGATGGCCTGGGGATGACGGACGAAGGGCGGCCGCCCACGCGCGATGAGATGCTCGCGCTGCTGCCGGAACTCAAGGCCGTCATCGCCCGGGAGGGCGTGGCCGGTGATGACACGCTGCTGATCGCACCCGTGCGTGCGCGGGGGCGCGTCGACACCGGCCATGTCTCGGGATGGACGCCCGCGATGCGCGTGACGGCCGAGCTCGAGCTCCTCGGCCTCTCGGTCACCGCGCATCCGCTCGCACTCGCGCGCGCGGACCTCGAGCGCAGAGGCGTCGTGTGGGCCTCACGCCTCGCTGGCCTTCCGGACCGCACGCGCGTGCTCGTGGCGGGCGTGCGCGAGCGCGCGCAGACGCCGCGGACGCGCTCGGGGAGACGGACCTGCTTCCTGACGCTCGAGGACCCGAGCGGGCTGCTCGACGTCGTCGTGTTCGAGGATGCGCTCGCCCGCTACGGCGACGTGATCGTGAAGCACCGGGCATACCTCGTGACCGGCACGCTTCAGAACAATCCGGAGCGGGGATTGGCCATCGTCGCCGAGAAGATCGAACCCTACCGGGTGCGCGCCGAGGGGGGTACGCAGGTGCGTCTCCGTCGCGGCGTGGGCCTCGGGCCGATGGGACCGTCGCGTCCCGGTGTGGGCGCAGCCGAAGACGAGGACGGCTCCGGGACCGGCGTGGCGTGCGGGTGAGTGCTCGGGCCGGGACGTGTACCGTCAGCTATCGGCGTCCGGCGAGTCACCCTCGCCTTCGTCGCGAGCCTTCGCGTCAAGGAGTTCCGTTCCGTGCAGAATCGCCCTGGTTCCGAAGCGGGATCTGATCGCATCGAGGCCTTCGGTGAGCGCGCGGGTCTTCGAGCGGTTCGCGTCGACTTCCTGGCCGAAGAGATCGAGCTGCTCCGTGGCCTGCCCGAATCCCGACACCCCGAAGCCGAGGAGCCGGATTCCTGCACCGGCTGTCCATGCCGAGGCGAGTAGGGCGAGTGCGGTCGGCATGAGGTCGCTCTCGAGGTTCACTGGCTCGGCGAGCGTCCTACTGACCGTCTTCGTCGTGAAATCTCCATACCTCAACTTGAGCGTTAGTGTACGTCCCTTGAGTGACTTCGCTCGCAGTCTGCCGGCCACGCGTGCCACGAGCGTGCGTAGCGCCGCCTCCACATCGGACCGCTCCCGTATGTCGGTCGAGAACGTGTGCTCGTTGGAGATCGACTTCACCTCGCGCTCCACACCCACGGGCCGGTCGTCGATGCCTGCAGCGCGGCGAGCGAGCTCCGGTCCCGTCGAGCCGAGGAGCGAGCGGGCACTCTGCTCGTCGAGGGCGGCAAGGTCGCCGAGTGTCCGGATTCCGGCCTCGCGCAGACGCTCGGCGGTGGCGCTCCCGATGCCGCCGAGCGCGGTGACCGGCATGGGGGCGAGGAAGCGGGCCTCGGCCCCGGGCGGGACGACGGTGATGCCGTGAGGCTTGTCGAAGTCCGACGCGATCTTCGCCACGCAGCGGGCGGTCGCCACGCCGATGGAGCAGGAGAGCCCGAGCGCGTCCACGCGGTCGCGTATGGCGAGTGCGATGTCCACGGGATGTTCGGGCCGGTTGCGGCTGGGCGTCACGTCGAGGTAGGCCTCGTCGATGGACACCTGCTCGACGATAGGTGTCATCTCACGGAGTATCGCGCAGACCGTCGCAGAGAGTTCGCGGTAGCGGTCGAAGCGGCCGTGGGTCCAGATGGCGTCGGGGCAGAGGCGTTCGGCCTGCGCAGACGGCATGGCCGAGCGAACCCCGAACCGGCGCGCCTCATACGAAGCCGTCGCCACGACACCGCGTTCCCCCGGCCGTCCTCCCACGATGAGCGGCTTCCCGCGCCATTCGGGGTGGTCCAGTTGCTCCACCGAGGCGAAGAAGGCGTCCATGTCCACGTGCAGGATCGCCCGGCCGTTCCAGCTGTCGCTGTCGTCCTCGGATGCCCCGATCTCGGCCTTATGCAGCGCATCGTCCATACTGTGAGTGTAGGTGGAATGCGACACTCACGGTAGACTGGTCGGCCGGAGGTGGCGATCGATGCGCATCGGTGCACATGTGGGAGTCTCGGACGGTTACGTGGCCGCCGTGGACTATGCGGTCTCGGTGGGGTGCGAGTGCCTGCAGGTCTTCGCGAAGACGCCGCGCCAGTGGCGCGCCAAGCCGATCGACCCCGGGGTCGCGCAGGCGTTCCGGACGCGCTGCGCCGAGGCGGACATGGGCCCGGTCGTCGTCCACTCGGCGTACCTCATCAACCTCGGCAGCGCCGATGATGCGCTCTGGGAGCGCTCCTACACCGCGCTCGCCGACGAACTGCAGCGGGCCGAGCTCCTCGGCGCGGCGAGCGTCGTCACGCATGTGGGGACACGATTCAAGACCGATCCCGCGAAATCACCGGACCGCATCGCGCAAGGCGTGGACCGCGCCTGGGCGATGGCCGGAGTCTCGGCAACCAGGCTGCTACTCGAGAACACCGCTGCGGCCGGAACTACGTATGGTAACGGGCCTGATGAGCTCGGCGCCGTCCTCGAGCGCCTCGACATCGCGAAGGGGCACGTCGGCGTCTGCCTCGACACCTGCCACGCGCATGCCGCCGGTTGGGATCTCTCGCTCGGCGACACGTGGGACCGTCTGCTGACCGGGTTCGAGGAGTGCTGCGGCATGCCGGTCGAGCTCATACACGCGAACGACTGTCTCTTCCCGGCGGGCGAGCGCAAGGACCGGCACGCATGGATCGGCGACGGTACGATCGGCTACGCGGGCTTCGAGGCGATGTTCGCCGATGCTCGCCTTGCCGGGGTGCCGATCGTCCTCGAGATGCCGGGCGAGGTGCCCGAGAAGGACGAGGAGAACATCAGGCGTCTGAAACGCCTGCGTGCCGCTTCCGCGGTATCCGCATCATCCGCCTGAGTGTGGCGATCGCCCGCGCGGCGGTCTTCTCGACGTCCTCGGCGTACTCGATCTGCACGACGTCATGTCGCCGGCAGTATTCGTCGATGATGATCATGTCCCGGAGGCGCGTGGCCGGTATCCGCCCGGCCGCTACGCGATTCCGTGCGCGGGTGACAGCTCTCACAAGGCGTGCCGTGAGCAGGTCGGTGTTGACGTCCTCGCGCGTGCACCGGACGGCGCAGAACCGCCAGCCGTCGGCCACCACGAGCAGTGCGGCTTCGTCCTCAGTCGCTTCTATGAGGATCCGGACGTCACAGGCGCACGCACGCTCGCCGAGATCGAGCATCGAGAGCGTGCGGTCGAG
>CAYMSA010000020.1:0-2740 GCA_964392965.1 uncultured Coriobacteriaceae bacterium | reverse complement strand
ACGGGGCGGCGGGCCGTTCGCTCGGCCGTGTCGCCATAGCGACGTTCGAGCCGGGCCTCCAGTAGCTCCGCGTCAAGCCCCGAGCAACAGGTGATGTAGGAGATCGAGGTGGTGCGGGCTGCGGGTGCGGCGTCCGAGTCGTCTAGCGCATAGAAGTGCCCGCGGATGCGTGTGCGCAGGTTCTTCGCCCGGCCGACGTAGACGATGGCGCCTGCGTCGTCGCGGAAGCAGTAGACGCCCGGTCCGTCGGGGATGTTCGTCGAGAGGGGGAGCTTCGAGGCGAGCTGCCTACCGCCGCCGTGGCCACAGAAGCGGGCCGCCTCGCCGACGGTGGTGACGCCCCGCTCGACCAGCTCGGGGATCATCCGGCGGAGCACCTCGGCGGCGGCAGCAGCGTCCGGGAGCGCCCGGTGGTTGGGGTGCGCGCCCGTGTCGTAGAAGGTGGAGAGGTCCCGCAGGTTGTGCCGGGGGAGCTCGGGGTGGAGCCGTCGGGACAGTGTGAGCGTGTCGAGCACGGGACGCGGGAAGGGTGTTCCCCAGACACGCTCGGCCTCGTAGTCGAGGAAGCCGAGGTCGAAACGGTGACCGTGGGCGACCAGTACCGCGCCGCGGGCGAACTCGGCGAAGGCGCGGATGACGTCGCTCACATCTGGGGCCTCGAGCACCATCGCGGTGGAGATGCCCGTCAGGTGCTCGATGACGCCAGGCACGGGGCCGTCAGGCCGAACGAGAGTCGAGAGCTCGCCGGTCACTCGACCGTCCTCTATGCGGACAGCGCCGATATCGATGATGGACCCGGAGCCCGGACGGGGCCCCGTGGTCTCGATATCGACGGCGACGAAGGTGCAGGTGCTGATTGGATTCGCTTCGAGCATGTCGTTTCCGATGCGCTGATGTCACGAGCATTCTAGCACGCGGCTGCGACAGCTCCAGAGAACCAGGATCCCGAACGCTTCTCCGGGGTGGGATCCGGTGGAGCGCGTGACCGTTCGGAATGTCCGTGTGCGTGTCGTCACGGCGTCGTCGCGTCGCCTATGATGTACTGGTGCGCGTCGGTCGACCATGAGATGGGACATGACCATGGGCTACTGCGTCATCGAGCAGTGTGCGGACGGCTCGTTGCGGATCCTCGCGGGTGGTGTTCACGGTTCACGCGCTGAAGCGAAGGACGCTCTCGAGCGAGCTCTCTCGCAGGGCGTCGAGTCCGTGACCGGCGAGGTCCTGATCGTAGATCTCTCGGATGCGATCCCGGTTGTGATCGTGACGCCTCTGCCCGTGCTGGCCGGGGAGCCGCCAGTCGCCGGGACACTGGAGTCGGATCTCCCGTACGGTGCGGGTGAGTCGGCCCTTGAAGCTGGACCCGCTGCGGAGCCGCTTCCCGGGCCGTTCGGCGCGGTGCCGTTCACGGCCTTCGAGACGTCCTCGCTCGGTGTCCCGGTTTCCGGCGATGCGGTGTCCATGTTCGGAGACGCGTTCGAGGCGCAGGCGACGGAACCCGCTCTCGAGAGTGACCTGGAAGAGCCGATGGTGTTTGCTGCCGCCGCCGTGCCCGGGATCGATCCCCTCGTGGCCGAGGCGGCACCCGAGGCCGTCACCATGTGGCCGGTCGACCTGCCCGCGTTCGCCGGGGTGGTGCGCCAGACGGCACGGCATCTTGAGACCGAGAGCGAGCCGCTCGTGCCGGAGGCCGAGTTCGTGGAGTCGTCGGTCGCGTTCGTCGCCGATGATGGTGGACTGAAGCCCGAACCCGAATCCGAACCCGCTTCGACCCCTTCGGACGACCCGATCGCGAGTGCGGATGCCCGGCCTCTGGAGACGGTGGTCTCCTCCGATGGGCCGGAGTCCTGGCCGTGGATCGCCGAATACGTGCCGCCGGAGCAGGCTTCGACCGGACCGCTGAGCGTCCCGGTCGAGGACGACACGGTGCCCGGTGTGGGCGCGGGATCATGGGAGCCGGACGCGCCGGAAGACACGGTGGTCGCCTCTGAGCCGAGTGGCGCCGAGGACTCCGAGGGAGCCCTCGGACCGGAGGACCTCGAAGAGCCCGAGGAGTCCGAGGAGTCCCTACTCGAGAGTCCCCCCCTCATCGTGGACGCGCAGGGAGTTGCGGAGGATTCTGCGGAAGCCGCGTCTGCCGGATCCGTCGAAGTCGTGCCGGACACGCCATCTGTCGGTGCTGATCAGCATCTGGAGGTGCTCGGGGCGGAGCCTGCGCCTTCGACACCGCCGGCTGCCGACCTTCCGGGCTTCGCCGCTTCGGGGGAGATGCAGCTTGACGAGTACAGCTGCGACGACTGCGTCTACACGGACGCCTGTCCACGATCGGGACAGGTGGCACCCGCCGAGTGTGGCGCCTTCCAGTGGCGGGCGAACTGACAGGAAGCGGCGTGGGAGTGGGCCGATAAGCCGGATTCTGTCGTTGGACGACCATCTATCTGGGACCGCCGTCGCCGGCGGCCTCGAGCGGGCATACCCGAGCGTCGACCGGGCCGGTCTTAGTCGCTCCTATTTGCCCTTGCTCCGGATGGGGTTTGCCAAGCCGCCCCGTTGCCGGGACGCTGGTGCGCTCTTACCGCACCGTTTCAGCTTTTCTCCACCGGTCTCCCGGACGGAGAGTCTTCTTTTCTGTGGCACTTTCCGTCGGCTCGCGCCGCCCTGCCGTTAGCAGGCATCCTGCCCTGCGGAGTCCGGACTTTCCTCACGGCTGGCATGCAGCCGCGCGGCCGTCTGGCCCACTCCC
>CAYMSA010000019.1:14632-26143 GCA_964392965.1 uncultured Coriobacteriaceae bacterium | reverse complement strand
ACTCGTCGATGAAGCGCTCGTAGTGGCCGAGGTCGAGGTCGGTCTCGGCGCCGTCATCGGTCACGAAGACCTCGCCGTGCTGGAACGGGCTCATCGTGCCGGGATCGACGTTCAGGTACGGATCGAGCTTCTGGATGGTGACCTTGAGGCCCCGCGACTTCAGGAGCCTGCCGAGCGATGAAGCGGTGATTCCCTTGCCGAGTGAAGATACGACGCCACCCGTGACGAAGATGTGCTTAGCCATGCGCGAAACCCGGTCCTCTCTTCCTCGGTGTCAGCGTCCATCCTACCGCACGACAGGGACGAGTGGCGCGCTTTGGTGTCGAGTGGCCCGATCCGTGCGGAAGCCCCTCTGAACGCATCCGCCTACAGACCGCATCCGCGGGCACCCATCCGGTGAGCGTGGGCCGGCGACACCTGCCCTCAGCGAGTGTGATCGTGTGCCTTCGGCACATCGCGTCCTAACCTGTCGAGCGCCGCGAGAAGCGGGACCCGCTCAATGACGGCGCTGAACGACACCCGCTCCGAGAGGAGATTCAGCGCGAACAGAACGACCACCGTCACGCCGAGACCGACGAACGAGAGTGCACCGGTCAACAGGTATCCGACGACCGCGCCCGCGACGTTCGCCCCGCCGTCGCCGAGCATGGCCTCCTCACGCAGGTCGAACCGCCACACCGCGAGGACCGGGCCGAGCACGACGATGAGAAGCGCAACGGTCGCCGCAGCCGTCTCGGCGCCGCTCATGAGCGCACCCGGATCCAGCCCGGCGAAGGCCCCGATGTCCGTCTCGTACGCCTCCACGGCGCCGAGCACGAACGCGACCGCCGGAGCGATCACCGCGACCGAGTAGACCTTGAGGGCTCGCCCCGGCCGCAGGTCGAGAAGATTCGCCAGGTTCGCCGCGAGCGCGATGGTCGCCGCCGCGAGCGCCCACGCAAGAAGACGCCAGCCAGAAGACGCGTCCGCCCCGGCGATTCCCGAGCGCTCCACGACACCCTGCGCCGCTCCGCCGCCGTAGACGAGCGCGAGCACTCCGATGCCGAGAAGCTTCAGCATGCCGGTCGTGAGCCGCCCGTGCCTGAGCGCGCGCAGATGGCCGCGGAACCCCTTCGGCCCGCCCGCACCGAAGGCATCGTCGAACACCCCGAACGCGAACGTGCCCGCGACGAGCAGGAAGGGTGCCGCGAAGAACGGCACGGCGAGAGGCGTCATCGCGAGCCGCGAGAACGCCGCGCCGACGAACGTGTCACCCGCGAGCGCGCCGGCAAGGAAGTCCACGAGCGTCTGCGCGAGCAGGAGACCCGCCGCCCACACCGGCCACACCACGCCGAGTGTCGCACTGACCGGCCGTCCCCGGTAGTTGGCGACCGCGAGCGGTCCACCGCCGAGCCCGGGAACGAGCCGTCGCATCACCCACCACGGTAGTAGCGCACCGAAGCAGACCGAGAGCACGAGCGTGAGTATCGCCGCTGCAACCGATGTGTTCACCGGGCCTCCGATCGTCGGCATGAGGATTCCGCACCGCGCAAGTCGAGCGCGAGAGCGACGAGGCCGCTCACCGAGAAGAACAGGAGCAGGGCCGCGATCGTGGTCCCCGAGTCCTCGGTCACGATGCTCACGAGTCCCCCGACGAGCATCCCTGTGAGCGCCCCGGCGAAGCCCCTGCGCTCGAGCACGACCGCGCCGAGCGGCCCGCGTGGCCGTGCGACGAGCACGAGAGACGCGATCATGATGAGCGGCACGAGCAGTACGATCGGGGCCGCCCGCACGATGTCGAGGGCAAGCCCCGCTTTGCGGCCGAGCGTGCCGGCGAGGCCGTCTCCCCCGCCCGCGATCGACGCGACGAGCTGGCCGAGGTGTGACGTCGCCGGTGAAAGCGCGTCGATTGCGAGCGCCAGCGCAAGGAGCACGACGACTGCGAGCACCATGAGTCCGGCGAGACGCCACGTCATGCGCCGACCCGACGCGTACAGGTACGCGGCCACCGTGGCGACCGTCCCCCACGCCGCGACCCCGACGTTCGCGCCCAGGAACGGCAGCACGGAGACGAGAACGCCGAGAGCCCCCGCGACGAGGAAGTCGGGCGGTGCTCCCCTCCCGGTGTCAATCCGCCATGCGATGGCGATGAGCAGCGCGCCGAAGAGCACCGCGGCCCCCTCGTTGCCGAGTCCGTAGAAGCGCGTGCCGTAGAGGACCGAGTAGCTGAGAGGACTGCCGGGGGCGAGCGGTCCGCCGACGAGTTGATCGCCCGCGATGAGAAGCGCGTTCGCCGCCGCCACGCAACCGAGCGCGGCCGGTACCCCGCGTCGGTGGGCCATCAGAAGCGCCACGATGACCGACAGCGCGCACCACAGTGCGAGCCGGGCCCACGCTCCGCCCGGCGTCTCAGGAGCGACACCCGCCCGGACGAGCAGCATGCCGAGGGGCAGCGCCGTCGCCGCCACGAGCGCGAGAGCCGCGATCCGCCCGCCGCCGGCCGGGCACAGGGCAGGCGCTCCACGCCTCCGGCCGCGCGCGAGCAAGACGAGTCCGGCGGCCGCTGGAATCGCGCAGGCGAGTCCGAGCAGCGCCCAGGAGGGCACCCGCAGCGCTTCGAGCACGCGGGCAGTCGCATCCGCCGACCGCAGACGGGCGACGCGGGTCCCGGCAAGCGCGTCGTCGACGACCGTGATCGCGGTTCCCGTCGTGCCCGCAGGCACGTCCACGCCCAACATCCCGGCAATCGTGGCAGTGATGTCGGGAAGCGTCACGAGGCCCGCCGTGCGGGTGCCGCCCGAATAGAGCATCCCCTCCCCGGCGCCGTACACGATGACCGGACCAAGCCCCGGCACCCCCTCGGCGGCCTGCTGCGCGGTCGAGACGACCAGGAGCGTCGCATCGTCGGGAAGTAGGCCAAGCGCCATCGCGACGACCGCGTCCGTGCTCGCGAGCGCGGCCTTATGGCACACGAGGTCCTCGGCCGCGCGTAAGGCGCGCGTCAGGTCCCCGGGATCGATGACGATGAGCGACGGACCCGTCCTGCGGGCGAGCGCTTCGCGGTACGCGGCCTCGATGCCCTCGAGGTCGGCGCCGAGTGTGCCCGCTACCAGGCCATCCGCCCGAACGACCTCCTCGCCCACCGCCGCGTAGCTCACGGCGCCGCCAGAGTCGCCCGCCAGCAACAGCGCGGGTATGTCGGCGGGCCGCACGGACGTCATGTCGATTGCTGAGGTCCCGATGGCCGCCGTGAACCCTCCGGCATCGAGCACGGCCGTCCCGAGCCCGCCGACGGGAACGCCGGACGCTTCGGCGGTGTCCCCCGGCTCACCGACGGGACGACCGGCCGAGATGATGGCGGCACCGCGCGCGGCCGAGGGCGAGGCCTCGGCGGAAGCGGCACGCACGGTCACCGATCCGGCAGCGGCATCATCGGCGAGCGACGCGATCGCGGGCGTGCGGCCCTCGGCGACATCCTCCCAGGTGAGATACGGAGCAAGCACGACGACCACCGTCGGTGGTGCAGCTGGCGTCGCCGCTGCTGAAGGAACGAACGGTCCGATGAGCGAGGCGAGCAGTGCGAGTGCGAGTGCGAGGAGTGATGACACCGCGCGTGCGCGGTGCGCGAAGTGCTCCATCGGCCACCTGCCTCCCCGGCACTCGAATGCGTACGGCCGTCCAGCGGCCCGCAGACACGGCCACGGGCGCATGGCCCGCGTCAGTATACCAAGTCGCCCCGGCCGTCCGGCGCCCTCACGGGTGGGATACACTTGTGCCGACCGCCGAGTGCAAGGAGCCACCCATCGCCAGCCCCTCGATAGCACGATCGACCGCGTCGATGTCGGTCTCCACGCTCATCTCCCGTCTCACCGGCTTCGTCAGGACGTGGGCGATGGCGTACGCCCTCGGCGTGACGTTCATCGCGGACTCGTACGACATCGCCAACACCCTGCCGAACATGGTGTTCGAACTCCTCGCCGGCGGCGTCCTCTCGAGCGTCTTCATCCCGCTGTTCATGGAGCGGCTGCAGACCTCGGGGGAGAAGGACGCCTGGCGCTTCGCGAGCTACGTCCTCAACATCATCGTCGTGGTGCTCGGCGTGGTGGCACTCCTCGCTACCATCTGGCCCGAGCCCCTCGTGCGGTCGCAGACACTCACGATACCCGCCGAGCGTGCCGAGCTGGCGGTGTGGCTCTTCCGCTTCTTCGCGGTCCAGATCGTCTTCTACGGCATCGGACTGGTGTTCACCGGCATCCTCAACTCGTATCGCCGCTTCCTCGCGCCAGCCATCGCGCCGGTGTTCAACAACCTCGTCGTCATCGTGACCCTCCTCGGCTTCTACGTCCCCTTCCGCGACAGCGACCCGCAGCTCGCCCTCACCAGTCTTGCCGTCGGCACGACGCTCGGCGTAGTCGCCATGACTGTCGCGCAGCTGCCAGGCCTTGTGAAGCTCGGCTGGAAGTACACGCCGCGCATCGATCTCAAGCATCCGGGCCTGCGCAAGGTCTTCGTGAAGATGCTGCCGACGCTCGTCTACACGATCACCAACCTCGTGGCGGTGACGGTCCGCACCAACTTCGCGGTGGCTACCGGCGAAGGTGGCCAGGCGGCCCTGCGTTACGCCTGGCAGTTCTACCAGCTGCCCTACGGCATCTTCGCCGTCGCGCTCGCCACGGCGATCTTCCCGGAGCTCGCCGAGCGCGCCAACGCGAAGAACATGGAGGGCTTCCGCTCGATGTTCTCGAAGGGCCTGCGGACGACGATGGTGCTCATCATGCCACTCGCCGCCCTCATGGCGACGCTCTCCACGCCGATCATCACGCTCTACCGGGCCGGTCGCTTCACCGACAGCGACGTTCCCCTCGTCGCGGCGGTGCTCCTGTGCTGGTCCGTCGCGCTGATCTTCTTCGCCGCCTACATGTTCGTCTTGAAGACGTTCTACTCGCTCCAGGACACGGCGACGCCCATGTACACGAACCTGGCCACCACTATCATCCACGTCGGCCTCTACGCGTTGCTCACGACCGGCTTCGGCACGTGGGCAGGACTCGGCATCATCGGCGTGCCTATCGCCGATGGCGTCTTCTACCTTGTACACACCGCAGTTCTCATGGTCATCCTCCGCCGGAAGATCGGCGGCTTCGGCGCACGCACGCTCGTGAGCACATTCGCGCGAGTGGCGATCGCGGCGATCGCGGGAAGCGTTGTCGCCTGGGGGGCCGTACACGTGACGTCGGCGCTCGCCACGCATCCCGGCGGCTTCATCGTCCAGCTGGCGATCGCGCTCCTCGCCGGGCTCGCGGTCACCTACGGCGCGATGGCCGCGCTCCGCGTGCCCGAGTTCCGCGAGACCGTCGCCCGTCTCACCGCACGCTTCCGGCGCGGCAAGGCCGCTTCGTGAGCGTGATCGCCCTCATCCCCGCCTACGACGAGGAAGCGCGGGTCGGCGCGACCGTACATGCCGCGGCGTCGGTTCCGGGAATCGACCGGGTGCTCGTCATCGACGACGGTTCCCGCGACGCAACGGCACGGGTGGCCGAGGACGCCGGTGCCGAGGTGCTGCGCCTGCACACGAACGCGGGCAAGGGCGGTGCGCTCCAGATGGGCATCGACCTGATCGCTCACGACGCCGACACCCTCGTACTCCTCGATGCCGACCTCGGCGAGACAGCCGACCAGGCCGGGGCGCTCCTCACACCAGTGCTTGCTGGAGAGTCCGACATGACGGTCGCCGTTCTGCCGCGACCGGCAGGCTCCGGCGGCTTCGGGCTCGTCAAGGGACTCGCCCGCCGCGGGATCCGGGCGTTGACCGGGCTCGAGTGCTCGGCGCCGCTCTCGGGCCAGCGTGCGCTCTCGCGCGCCGCATGGCAGGCCGCACTCCCCATCGCGTCCGGATTCGGCGTCGAGGTCGCATTGACCGTGCGCGTCGCCCGCGCCGGACTCAGGGTCCTCGAGGTGCCGGCGCCGATGCGGCACGCCGCGACCGGGAAGGACTTCGCGGGCTTCGCGCACCGCGGCCGCCAGTTCATCGCGGTCGCGCGAACGCTCCTCGGACTCGCTACCGAGCGGCCTCCTCGACCGTGAGGTCGGGGTAGTACGCGGTAGCACCCGGGCCCGAGCCGTAGTACCCCGTCGTCTCCCCGGCCAGCAGCCACACAAGCGTGAACCTCCCCTGCGGTGTCGTCACATGATCGACGGCAGAGAGGCCCGCGTCCGCCGCGCTCAGAGCGGCACCGCCCTCACTCGGTGCAGCCTCAGCGGCAACCACACTTCCGCCCGCAGCGGACATCAGCCTCGCGCACTCGAGCGAGAACGTATCGACGGCCACACCGGAGGGCTCCATGATGACGAGCGCATCGATGGTCGCCGTCCCCGCAAGCGAGGAGACCTCGAGAGCTTCCGCCGAGACGAGCAGCCCGGTCAGCTCGCGTGAGGAGCCCTCGCGCCACTCGGCGACAAGCGCGCTCGCGACCTGCCGCTGCCGCTGCGTGCTCTCAGCGGCGAGCGTGATGCCGTTGCCCGCGAAGTACTCGTCGAGTCCCGCAGGGGATTCCTCGAGCGTGAACGCCTGCGCGTCGTAGGTAACCATCGCCGGCAGACCGCCCGCAGCACGAAGCGTCGACACGACCGCATCGATCCCGTCGACGCGCCCACCCTGCTTCAGGATGACGATGTCCTGACCGTCGAGCACACCTGAGACCGCCATCGGCAGCACGTCCGAGGCGAACCCGGAGTCGCGCTCCACGCCGAGCCTGAGCTCTTCGTTGGCTACCGTGATCTCATCGAAACGTTTCTGAAGCTGGGCGATGAGCGCTGCTGACTCGTCGCTCACCACGCCACGCTCGGTGATCGCCGACCCCAGAAGGAGCCCGATCGAGAGCGCGAGGAAGATCGCGACGAGTGATGCGATGTGATAGCGGAGGTTGTACATGCGCGACCTTCTCCTAGAGTCCGATGACGGTACGCAGCTGGAGGAGCATGAGTGAGAGGAACGAACGGACCTGCGGCGAGATGAGGACGATGACGACGATGACCGCGAGACCCGCACCCGCGAGCACCGACAGATGGATGGGACTCACTGACGCCCGGTAGAGCTTGCTCACGCCCTTCGCGTCCACGAGCCTTTCGCCGACGCGCAGGCGCACGAGGAACGTCGAGGCCATGCCCTTCCGGCCTTTGTCAAGGTGCTCGAGCAGGTTCCAGTGCGTGCCGACCGCCACGATGAGGTCGGCGCCTGACTCGGAGGCGAGGAGCAGCGCGAGGTCCTCGCTCATGCCGGGCATGCGCCACTCGGTACCCTTCAGCCCGAGGTCCTCGAGGCGCGCCCTGCCGGGGCACCGGCCGTCGGGGTACGCGTGCACGACAAGCTCCGAGCCGCCGAGTAACGCCTCATCGCTCACCGAGTCCATGTCGCCGATGACGATGTCGGGTTTGAGCCCGGCCTCCCGCAGGGCGTCAGCGCCGCCATCGACACCGATGAGCACGGGACGCGCCTCGCGAATGTAGGGCAGCAACACGCGCAGGTCCTGCTTGTAGTCGTAACCGCGCACCACGACGAGGACCTGCCGTCCCTCGATCCGCGTCCGGATGTGCGGCACGATGATGCCTTCGGTGAGGAGCTCGCGCTCCTCGGCCATGACTTCCATCGTGTTGCGGACGAACAGGTCGAGCCGGTCGTTCAGGTTGGCCGAGGCCTCCGTCATGGCGCGTTCGACGTCGTCGACAGTGAGACGCCGCCCTGACGCCACGAGCACCCCCGCACGGAGCACGTCGCCCTCGTCCACCTCCACGACATCGCCCTCGGCGAGCTGCTCGAAGACGCCCGGCCCGGCCTCGTCGACAAGGTAGACGCCGCCCCGCACGAGCAGGAGCGGACCGACGTTGGGGTACTCGCCAGAGATCGAACTCGCGGCGTTGATGACGACATCGACGCCCGTCTCGAGCAGTGCCTCCGCACTGACGCGATCGATGTCCTGGTGGTCGATGACGGCCACGTCGCCCGGCTTCAGCCGTTTGACGAGGTCCTTCGTGCGCGCATCGAGACGAGCCGTGCCACTCATCGCCATGTCGGGCTACGCCTCCTGCCGGCGCGCGGTCGACGCCATGTCGAGAAGCTCACGGGCGTGGGCCCTGCCGAGGCCAGAGTCGCCGCCAGCGAGCATGCGCGCGATCTCGGCCACACGCTCCTCGCCAGTGACCGGCGTGACGATGGTGACCGTGCGGTCTTCGGAGGTTGCCTTACTCACGACGACATGGGCGTCCGCGAAGGCGGCCACCTGCGCGAGGTGCGTGACGACGAGCACCTGGCGCCCGCGCGCGAGCGAGGCGAGCCGCCGTCCCACCGCAAGTCCCGTGGCGCCGCCGATACCGGCGTCGACCTCGTCGAAGACGAGCACCCGGGCGGTGTCGGCCTCGCCGAGCACGCCCTTCAGCGCGAGCATCACCCGCGAGAGCTCACCACCGGACGCGATCCTCTGCAGCGGGCGAGGCTCCTCCCCTGCATGCGCCGAGAAGAGGAACTCCACGGACTCCGGCCCGTCGATGCCCCAAGCCGCGAAGTCCCGTGGCTCCCGGCGCACGCGGAACGTCGCACCCGGGAGCGCCAGGTCGCGCACGGCCTCGGCCAGACGCCCGGTGAACGGCGTCACGGCGCACTCGCGGGCGTCCGTGAGCCCGGCAGCCGCGCGCCGCAGCTCCTCCTCGGCGACGGCGAGCTGCGCGCGCAGCGTCACGAGTTCCCCGTCACTCTCGTTCAGGCCCGCGATCTCGCGCCGGGCGTCATCGCGGATGCGGAGCACATCGACAAGCGTCCCACCGTACTTGCGTCGCAGATCCGTCAGATCCTGCAGACGCCGCTCGAGGACATCGAGCGCAGCAGGGTCATGTTCCACCGACTCCGCATAGTCGCGCAGCTGTAGTGCCAGGTCGCCGAGCTCGACGTCGAGCCGCTCCGCCTGCTGCGCGAGCGCGTCGAGGCCAGGGTCGAGTCCACGGGTGGTGGCGAGTGACTGGAGCGCCGAGCCGACACCGTCGCAGGCACCGCCGTCGCCGTGCAACAGCGACCATGCCTCGGCAGCGGCCTTCGTGAGCCGGTCGCCGTGACGCAGCCGTGGCAGCTCGGCCTGCAGGCGGTCGTCCTCCCCCTCGACCGGCGCGATGGTGTCGATCTCCGCCACCTGGAACGCGAGGTAGTCCAGACGCCGTTCGCGATCCGCCAGAAGCGCCTCGGTCTCAGCTATCCGACTCTTGAGAGAGCGTACGTCCCGCCACGCCGAACGATAGGACTCGCGTGCCGAGACCGCCGCCTCACCGATGAAGCGGTCGAGGTAGGCCGCGTGGTTCGCAGGGGCGAGGAGGGCCTGGTGCTCGTGCTGCCCGTGGAGGTCGACCGACTCGCCGAGCGTCTCGGCAAGCATCGCCACGGTGACCATCTCGCCGTCGATGGTGCAGCGGGACCGCCCCTCGGCACTCACGCGCCTGCGCACGAGCGACTCGCGCCCCGCCCAGTCGAAGCGCGCCTCGACGAGCGCCTCCGGCGAACCGGTCCGCACGAGCGAGGAGTCCGCGCGCTCACCCAGGAGCAGCTTGAGCGCCGAGACGAGCACGGTCTTGCCCGCGCCGGTCTCGCCGGTCAGCACGGTCAGGCCCGGGCCCAGCTCCACCCAGACCTCTTCGACCAGCGCGAGATCGCGCACATGCAGGTCGAGTAGCACGTCATGCCCCGAAGAACGTCCGCGCGAGCGACGCGTAGAAGTCGTAGTCATCTGCCCGCAACAGGCGCACGTCACGTTCCCCAAGGCTCACGGTGACACTGTCGAACACGCCCTCGTGCTCGATCGCGACGCCGTCGACGAGCGCCCCGATCTCCGGATCCGTGGTCGTCACCGGAGCCACCCGCACGCGGTCCGTCGGTCCCACCACCACCGCCCTCGCGCGCAGCGTGTGCGGCGCGACCGGCAGGACGACCATCCCGCGCACGTCAGGCGCGAGCAGCGGTCCCCCTGCCGAGAGCGAGTACGCCGTCGAACCGGTGGCCGTGGCGACGATCACGCCGTCGCAGACGCACTGGAACAGCGTCACATCGTTCACCTGCACCTCAAGCTCAACGCTACGCCTCGAGGAGCTGCGCCCCACGACGACGTCATTGAGCGCACGCAGCCGATCCTGGGGGTCGGCGCCGGATTCCACGCGCACGTCGAGCGTCTGCCGACGTTCGACCGGAAGTCGTCCCGCCACTGCCGCGTCGAGCGTCCCGATGAGCCGGTCTTCACGGACGGCCGACAGGAAACCGAGCCGGCCGAGGTTCATACCGAGCACAGGTGCTTCTCCGTCGCCCAGCAGATCGACCGCCTTGAGGATGGTCCCATCGCCGCCGAAACCCACGACGAGGTCGACAGCCATCACGTCGGGGAGCGGCACTCCGTGGCTCTCGAGTCCCGCAGCAATCGCGTCGTCAGCGACGAGCACCGGCTCATGACCGCGCGCGACGAGGAAGCCCGCTGCCTCACGCGATGCGGCGAGTGCATGCGGCTTGTTCGTGTTGGGCACCAGCAGAACGCGCACGTCAACCTCCCAGTGCCTCGTGCGCCTGGCGCACGACCTCGGCAGGATCGCAGGATGCCGGTTCGCCCGTACGGGCGAGCCAGACCCAGAACTCTATGTTACCTTCCGGGCCCGTGATGGGCGACCAGCTCAGCCCCCGGGCCACCCAACCCGCCTCACCGGCGACTGCGAGAACATCGCGCAGAACGTCTTCGTGCACCGACGCGTCCCGCACGACCCCCTTCTTACCAACTCGCCCTTTCCCGGCTTCGAACTGTGGCTTAACCAGCGCTAAAACGGAACCGCTCGCGTTCACGAGCGGCTCCACGGCAGGCAGGACCTTCGCGAGTGAGATGAACGACACGTCGATGACCGCGAGATCGTAGGGCCCGCCGAGTATCTCCGGGTCTGCGGTGCGGATGTTCGTGCGTTCGTGAACAGCCACGCGCGGATCGGTCCGGAGCTGCCATGCGAGCTGTCCGTAGCCGACGTCGACCGCCGTGACAGCCATAGCCCCGCGCTTGAGCAGGCAGTCGGTGAAGCCGCCCGTGGAGGCGCCGATGTCGATCGCCGTGCATCCCGTGGGGTCGATGCCGAAGGCGTCGAGCGCGCCGGCCAGCTTGAGTCCGCCGCGCGAGACGTAGGCGGGCGGCGCGAGCGCCTCGATGACGGCGTCCGGGCCGACCGCGCGACCGGCCTTCGTGACGGTCTCGCCGTCCACACGGACGGTACCCGCGAGGATGGCGGCCCGGGCCTGTTCCCTCGAGGCGAACAGCCCGCGTTCGACCGCCTCGACGTCGAGCCTACGCCCCGCCATGGCCGAGTTCACCGGTCTCCTGTGCGGCCGCCAGGCGCTGCATGACCGCCTCGGCGACCTGTCCTGCCTCCAGGCCGATCTCGGCAAGCAGCTGCGCGACCGTCCCATGCGTCACGAACCGGTCGGGTACGCCGAGTCTCAGCACCGGCACCTGCGCGCCGAGGTCTGCGAGC
>CAYMSA010000019.1:0-14532 GCA_964392965.1 uncultured Coriobacteriaceae bacterium | reverse complement strand
TCCGGCAGCGGCACACCGCGACCCGCGCCGCGCGGATACCTGATGGCTACCGGCCCGTCCATCGCGATGGCCGTGTGCAGCATGTCGATGAACTCGGCCTCGTCGGCAGGAGCGAGTATGGCGAGATCGGGAACCGCCCGCAGGTACGTGAGGTCGAAGACGCCGTGATGTGTGGGACCGTCCTCGCCCACGAGGCCAGCCCGGTCGAGACAGAACACGACGTGCAGGCCCTGCAGGACGGCGTCCATGATGATCTGATCGTAGGCGCGCTGCAGGAACGTCGAGTAGATGGCCACGACCGGCACCATGCCGCCATGTGCCAGCCCGGCGGCAAGGCCCACCGCATGCTGCTCGGCGATGCCGACGTCGAAGAACCGGTCGGGGAAGCGCTCGGCGAACGTGCTGAGTCCCGTGCCGGCCGGCATGGCCGCCGTGATAGCGACGATGCGCGAATCGCTCTCGGCCTCGGCAACGAGCGCCTGCCCGAAGACCTCGGTGTATGTGGGCGGACGCGTCGCCACACGCGAGACTTCGCCCGTCGTGACGGAGAACGATCCGATGCCGTGGAAAAGATCGGGCTGCCGCTCGGCGGGCGGGTATCCCATACCCTTGCGGGTGACCGCGTGGACGATGACCGGACCGTCGGCGTCCTTGGCCCACGTCACGGCGTTCTGCACCTGCTGGACGTCGTGCCCGTCGATCGGACCCACGTACTGGATGCCGAGCTCCTCGAAGAGCATTCCGGGCACCAGCAGCTGCTTCACCGACTCCTTGGCCGCCTCACCGGCCGCCACCATGGCCGCGCCGAGCCGCGTGCGCGCGAGCGCGCTCTCGACATCGTCACGCAGCCGCCGGTAGCGGCGATCGAGCCGGACTCTGGCGAGGTAACCCGAGAGCGCACCCACATTGGGAGCGATGGACATCTCGTTGTCGTTCAGCAGGATGACGAGGCGCGTGCCGAGATGCCCCGCGTGATCGAGCGCCTCGAAGGCCATGCCGCCGGTGAGCGAGCCGTCGCCGATGACCGCCACGATCGTCTCGTCCCCACCGCGAAGGTCGCGTGCGGCGGCGAGGCCGAGCGCGACCGATATGGAGTCGCTCGCGTGGCCGGTGTCGTGGACGTCGTAGGCGCTCTCCGACCGCTTCGGAAAGCCGCTCATGCCCCCGTACGTCCGCAGCGTATCGAAGCAGCTGCAGCGTCCGGTCAGCAGTTTGTGGACGTAGGACTGGTGACCCACGTCCCAGATGATCTTGTCACCCGGGCAGTCGAGCGCGCGATGCAAACCGAGCGTCAACTCGACCACGCCGAGATTGGGGGCGAGATGGCCTCCGGTGAGTGACACGGTCTCCACCAGCCTTGCGCGGATCTCCTCCGCGAGACGGTGAAGCTCATCGACACCCAGGGACTTCACAACCGAGGGATCGACGATCGAGTCAAGGATACTGGCTTCGCTCACTACTCAGACACTCTCCCGGGCCGATGCGGCCCTCCTGTCGCAGGAATCCCGGCACGCCGTCCGGGCGGAGCAATGCAACCGGCGTGCGCGGCGTAGTGCGATGTGACGGTCACCCGCCTGAGGCGACTCCGGAGTCCGCATCCGACACCCCTGGTTCCGTATCCGCACTCACCGCGGCATCCTGTCCGTGGATGGCATCGCCGTCAGGCAGGTTCTTCACGACAGGTCCGTCGTCGAGACTCGTGTGGTCGACGAGTTCGGTGCACACGTTCGCCAGACGAACACCCTCCTCGAGGAGGTCGAGACTCTTCTCGAGCGACGTGTCCTTCTTCCGCACCTCGGCAGCGATCTCCTCGAGGCGGATGCGTGCGGTGTCGAACGTGTACTTCTCCCCCGACATCAGACCTCCGCCTCCGCTTCGTCGGTGCGGGCCATGCCCGCCACCTCAACACCGTGCAGCTCGGCGATACGCCCCAGGACGCCGTTCACGAACTTCGGGGAGTCATCACCACCGTATGTCTTGGCCATCTCGACGGCCTCGTTGATGGCTACGGCGTCCGGGATGTCGTGCCCGAACAGTATCTCGAACACTGCGAGCCGCAGTATGTTGCGATCCACCACGGGCATCCGCATGAGCGACCAATGCTCGGAAGCCGCCTCGATCTCGCGATCGACCGCTTCGAGGTTCGCCTCGGTGCCAAGCGCGAGCTCGCGGCAGAAATCCGTGGGCACGCCTTCTTCTTCGTTGTAGGAACGGCTTACAAAGATGCGCTCCACCGACTGCCCGGTGATCTCCCGTTGGTAGAGGATCTGAAGGGCCTGTCGGCGCGCGCGCGATCGTTCGAGCATGAAGTAGTCCTCGCCGTGTCGGGTGACGCTACTCGGGGAAGATGACGCCGTCGACGAAGACGTCGACCGATGTCACCGTCTGCCCGGTGTGCGTGAGGAAGGCATCGGCCACGGCACGCTGGACGTCAGTCGCGATCTCGCGCAGCGGACGACCGTAGATGGCGCTGATTCGCACCGAGGCCCTCAGGACGCCCTCGTCGGTGACCTCCACGCTCACACCGCGCGAGGCGCCCTTCTGCATGAATCCGGCCAAACCGCCGACGGCACCGATGACGTGGGCAACGCCGTCGATACCCTCGGCAGCCACAATAGCGATCGTCTCGAGCACGCCAGGAGCCACGTTGATGCCATCAAGTGTGATCTCATCGGACACGATTGCACTCCTCCGTTCTGCGCGGACCCGGCGCATGTCCGACCAGGTCCTCGAGGCGCACGTGCGCCTCGACGTAGTCAGTATAGACCTCGCCCCGCACGAAGTGCTCTTCCTCGATGACGTACTGATGGAAAGGTATGGTCGTAGGAATGCCGACGATGATGAACTCGTCAAGCGCGCGGCGCGCCCGGGCGATAGCCTCCTCGCGCGTCTCACCCCATACGATGAGCTTCCCGAGCAGCGAATCGTAGTGCTGCGGAACCGTGTAGCCGCCGTAGAGATGGCTGTCCACGCGGACACCGAAGCCGCCGGGTGGGTTGAAACACTCGACGAAACCCGGATGGGGCCGGAAGTTGTGAAGCGGATCCTCAGCGTTGATCCGGAACTCGATCGCGTGCCCGCGCAGCTCGATGTCCTCCTGTCGGGCATGCTTCATCGGCTCGCCCGAGGCGATGCGTATCTGTTCCTTGATGATGTCGACCGAGGTGATCTGCTCCGTCACCGGATGCTCGACCTGCACCCGCGTGTTCATCTCCATGAAGTAGAAGCTGCCATCGGTGTCGAGTAGGAACTCCACCGTGCCGGCGCTCACATACCCCACCGCACGCACGGCCTTGAGCGCCGCCTCACCCATCGCCGCGCGGGTCTCGGATGTGAGTGCCGGGCTCGGCGCTTCCTCGATGAGTTTCTGGTGCCTGCGCTGTACCGAGCAGTCACGCTCGAACAGATGGACGGCGTTGCCGTGCGTGTCGGCGAGCACCTGTATCTCGATGTGACGCGGGCGGGTCAGGTAGCGCTCGATATAGACGGCATCGTTGCCGAACGCTGCCGCAGCCTCGGTGCGCGCCGCGGTGAAGTTGCGCACGAGCTCCTGCTCGTCCTGGGCAACGCGCATGCCCTTGCCCCCGCCACCCGCGGACGCCTTGATCAGGACCGGATAACCGGCCTGCCGCGCGAACGCGATCGCCTCGGCTTCGGTGTCGATGGTTCCATCGCTACCAGGGACGCACGGCACACCCGCAGTCATCATGGTCTCGCGCGCTACCGACTTGTCGCCCATCCGCTCGATCGCCTCAGGGGACGGCCCGACGAAGATCAGGTTCGAGTCCCCGCAGGCCCGCGCGAACGCGGCGTTCTCCGCCAGGAACCCGTAGCCCGGGTGGACAGCGTCCACGCCCATGAGCAGCGCGGCCGAGATGATGTTGGGCACGTTCAGGTAACTCGCCGAGGACTGCGCGGGACCCACACAGATGGCCTCATCGGCCATGCGTGCGTGCAGTGAGTCGCGATCGGCCTCGGAGTACACGGCAACCGACGTGATACCCATCTCCTTACAGGCGCGCACGATCCGAAGCGCGATCTCGCCCCGGTTGGCAATGAGCATCTTACGAATCGGGGCCACTATGCGACCGGCTCGTAGTAGAAGAGCGGCGTGCCGTACCCGGCGACTTCACCATTGCCGAGCGCGACCTCGCGGATGATGCCCGCTTCCTCGGCCACGATCTCATTCATGAGCTTCATGGCCTCGAGGATGCAGAGCACCTGACCCTCGGCGACCGTGTCACCCACGGAGACGAAGGGAGCGGAGGTCGGCGAGGGGGCGACGTAGAACGTCCCCACCATCGGCGCTGTCACAGCCTTCCAGGAGGCCGGATGTGTGTGGACGACCGGCGCCTCCGAGACCTGCGGCGACTCGGGCGCGGGCGGGACCGGCGCGGGGGCCGGTGTGGGCACGTGCGCCATGCGCGGTGCTTCCGCACTCACGGCGCCCTTGCGGATGACGATGCGCGAATCGCCCTCCTCTACCGTGATCTCGGTCACATCGGACCCTTCGAGCAACTTCACTATCTCGGCCAGCTGATTGACGTTCACCGAGTCGTCCTCCTTCGCACCGTCTATCGAGGCTCCAAGCATGAAGACGGCCTTCTCGGCGCCGTCATGGTGGCGAATCAGGTATTCACGCGCTTCGTTCGGGAAGAGGGCGTACATGAGCACGTCCTCTTCGCTGCGAGCGAGGTCGCCGATCTCACGTTCGGCGTCCTCGTAGCTGTAGGTGACGAGCGAACCGGGTCGCACGTCGGGCGACAGCGGTTCTGCCGAGCCGAGGACGCGGGCTACGATCTCCTCGTCCATCGGACCGGGGGCCTTGCCGTAAAGGCCACGGAGGTAGTCCTTCATCTCCGAGGGAACGACGCCCCAGCGCTTCCCGGTGAGGACGTTCATGACCGCCTGCGTGCCGACGATCTGCGACATCGGTGTCACGAGCGGCGGATAGCCGACCTCGGCGCGTACCCGCGGAACCTCCGCGAGCACCTCCGGGAGCCGGTCCCCAGCGTGCTGGAGCTCGAGCTGGCTGATGAAGTTGCTCATCATGCCACCCGGAACCTGGTGGCTGAAGACCTCCATCTGCAGCAGTGTCGTCACACCACGCTTGAGCTGCTTGCTCTCGCGGACGTCCTCCCAGAACTGCGCGATCTCGAAAAGCTTGTCGAGGTCGAGTCCCGTGTCGTAAGGCGACTCCTTGAGCGCCGCGACGATCATCTCGACGGCTGGTTGGCTATTGCCGAAGGCGAGCGCGACGACCGCCGTGTCGACGATGTCCGCGCCGGCCTCGGCGGCCTTGAGGTAGTTCATCGGTGCCATGCCGCCGATGTAGTGGCAGTGGACGTGTACGGGCAGTCCGACCTCGCTCTTGAGTGCGCGCACCATCTTCTCGGTGCGAAACGGCGTGAGCATGCCGGCCATGTCCTTGATGCAGATGGTATCGGCACCGAGCTCCTTGAGCTTCTGCGCATAGGCGAGGTAGCTGTCGAGCGTGTGGACGGGACTCACCGTGTACGAGATCGCACCCTCGAAGTGCGCTCCGGACTCCTTGATCGCGGCAGCCGCGACCTCCACGTTGCGGCTGTCGTTCAGCGCGTCGAAGACACGGAAGACATCGATACCGTTGCGATGCGAGGCGTGCACGAAGCGTCTGACGATGTCATCCGAGTAGTGGTGATAGCCGACGAGGTTCTGGCCCCGGAGCAGCATCTGCAGCGGGGTCTTGGGACAGTGCTGTTTGATGACCCGCAGGCGCTCCCAGGGGTTCTCGTCGAGGAAGCGCAACGCAGCGTCGAACGTGGCGCCACCCCAGACCTCGAGCGACCAGTATCCCACCGAGTCCATGACTGGCAGGATGGGAAGCATGTCACCGAGCTCCATACGCGTCGCCCAGAGCGACTGGTGCGCATCCCGCAGGGTCGTATCGGTTATCTTGATCGGTCGCATGACACCGCCCTTTGCACAGTCCCGTGCATCGCTCCCTGCAGAACCAGCCGGAGAGCCAAGACGCGGCGACTCCGGCGGCTATCGGTCGAAACAGTATACCCGACGCTATACGCGGGTGATATAGGAACCGTCCCGCGTGTCGATCTTGAGACGGTCCCCGACCTCGACGAACATCGGCACCTGGATGACGGCGCCCGTCTCAAGCGTCGCTGGTTTGTTGCCGCCCTGGACGGTGTCGCCCTTGAAGCCCGGGTCGGTCTCGGTGACCTCGAGCTCGACGAACATCGGGGGCTCGATGCCGATCATCTCGCCGCCAGCGTAGACGACCGCGACTTCGTCGTTCTCCTTCAGCCACTTGGCCGACTCGCCGACGAAGTCTCCGGCTATCTCGAACTGCTCATATGTCTCTGTGTCCATGAAGTTGAACGACGCACCGTCCGAGTAGAGATACTGCAGACGCTTCGTCTCGACCCTGACGTCATCGACCTTCTCACCGGCGCGGAACGTGACGTCCTGCACTCGGCCGGTCTTGATGTCCTTGAGCTTCGTGCGGACGAACGCGCCGCCCTTGCCCGGCTTGACGTGCTGGAAGTCCACGATCAGGAACATCTTGTCGCCGTAGATGATGCACATGCCGGTCTTGAACTGGTTCGTAGAGACGGACATATCCTCTGCCTTTCTAGAGTTCGATGAGTTCCTTGGGGGCGTTCGTGAGGCGCCGGCAACCGGCCTCCTCGACGACCGCCAGGTCCTCGATTCTAACACCCCCGAAGCCTTCGATATACACACCGGGCTCGATGGTGATGACATCGCCGACCTGGAGTGGGCCGACACCGCGCGGACTCACGACCGGCAGCTCGTGGACATCGAGTCCCACGCCGTGCCCGAGACCGTGCGTGAAGTACTCCGCGAGGCCGCGTTCCTCAAGCACGACGCGCGCCGCCTCGTGGACGTCTGAGGCGAGTATACCGGCCGTGACCGCGGCGAGTCCGGCCTCATTGGCGGCGAGCACCGCCGCGTAGATCTCCTGCTCGCGCTCCCCCGCCTTGCCGACCACGATCGTCCGGGTCATGTCCGAGCAGTAGCCGCGTACTCGGGCGCCGAAGTCGATGACGATGAGGTCGCCCTCCTCCACTTCTCGCTCACCGGGAATCGCGTGCGGACGCGCTCCCTGCGGGCCCGAGGCGACGATGGGGTCGAACGGCATCCCGTCCGAGCCGTCCTTGCGCATGAGGAACTCGAGTTCGAGGGCGATCTCACGCTCGGTGATGCCCGGCTCGATGAAGCCGAGCAGGCGCTCGAACGCACGATCCGCGATCGCCGCGGCAGCCGCGATACACTCTATCTCCTCGGCCTCTTTCGTCCGGCGGATGGCGGTCACGTACGCATCGACGGCCCTGAGCGTCCCCGGGAACCGCCCGGCGACGCTCTCGAAGCGCCGGTGCGGCACCTCGCTCTCCATGAGCACCACGTCCAGGCCGAGTGCCTGCATGTCCGCGCTCACCTCGGCATACAGGTCGTTTCGCTGCAACGCGCTCTCCCAGCCGGTACCATTCGCCGCCGAACGGACCGCCTCGATGTAGCGGCCGTCCGTGTAGAAGCGTGCGACGTCTGCCGTGACGAGCGCTGCGGCGTTGATGCCGTCATCGATCACGCCTTCGAAGCCGGTGAGGTATCGGAGATTCGACGGCAGCGAGATGAGCGCCCCATCGGCTCCGTCGGCGACGAGCCGCTCACGCAGTCGGGCCACTCTGTTTCGTGCGTTCACACATCCTCCTTCTCGAGATACGCGAGAGCCTGCTCGAGCCCCACGACGTACGAGCGGGGGCCAAGCCCCATGACCTGCCCAGCGCAGACCGGCTCGGTCACACTCACCTTGCGGAACTCCTCGCGAGCCGTGATGTCACTCAGATGGACCTCGACCACCGGGAGCCCGATGGCCGCGATAGCGTCCCGGAGCGCGTACGAGTAGTGCGTGTACGCCCCGGGGTTGAATACGACGGCGTCATGGTCGCCCATCGCCTCGTGGAGCCGGTCGATGAGGGCTCCCTCGTGATTCGACTGGTAGAACGAGACCTCGGCACCGAGTTCGAGCGCGCGCATGGCGACCATCGCCTCGATGTCCGCGAGCGTCGTCGTGCCGTAGACGCCCGGCTCACGTACGCCGAGCAGGTTCAGATTGGGGCCGCTCATCACCAGGATCCGCTTCGTCACCGTCTCACCTCTCGTCTGCCGATCCCTCGTGGCCCGGGCCGTGGGGGCGTCACGCGATCACGCCTCCGGCGTGCTCGCCACCGCCCTACCCGAGGTCTCACCCCGCGCCGCAAGCCACTCGGTGACCGCCGGCAGCAGCACGTCGTCGTCCACTCCCGAGGCGCGCCATGACCCCGGGCGCTCGAGCAGCACGAAGCGAACGATGCCCGCCCGCGCCTTCTTATCGCCTCTCATGGCCGCGAGAACCGCGGCAGCCGTGAGGGACGCAGCGGAGCCGTCAAGCACGTCCCAGACGGTCGCAGTGCCCGCTCCCGCCCGCTCGAGAAGCCTGGATACCCGCTCCCCGACGCCCCGGTCCGTCACGCCAAGACGCTCCCCGAGCGCCAGCGCGAAGCGGATGCCCTCGGCGACCGCGAGACCGTGCGCGAGCGTGCCGAATCCGGCGAGCATCTCGATGGCGTGGCCGAACGTGTGGCCGAAGTTGAGGCACTCACGCAGTCCAGACTCCCGCAGGTCCTCGGTCACGACGGCCGCTTTGAAGGCGACCGCGTCGCGCACGACGACGCCCGTGGCCGCCACATCGCGCGCGAGGACGGCCTCGACCGCCGCCTCCATCCGCTCGAGCGGCTCGCCACCCGCGAGGAGCGCGGCCTTGATCGCTTCCACGAGGCCGTTCGTGATCTCGGCTCCGGGCAGCGTCGCCAGCGTGCCCACGTCGGCCACGACGAGTGACGGCGGCCAGAAGGCCCCCGCGAGGTTCTTGCCGGCCGTGAGGTCCACGGCGGTCTTACCGCCCACCGAGCTGTCCACCTGTGCGAGGAGTGTCGTCGGCACCTGGACGACCGGGATGCCACGCATGTACGTGGCCGCACAGAAGCCGGCAAGGTCGCCCACTGAGCCGCCGCCCACCGCGAGAACGACCGACCTGCGGTCGAGTCCCGCACTGGCGAAGCGCTCGAGCAGTTCGCCGGCGATCGCCCACGACTTCGCCTGCTCCCCTGCCGGTACGAGGTGCACCGAATAGCCGAGGTCGCTCGCCTCTATCGCGTTGCCGATCCGGCCGCCGAGAAGCGACCACACCCTCTCATCGCTCACGACACCGATGGTCACATCGCCGAAGATGTCCCGGATACGCAGGCCGACGCCGTCGAGGAGGTCGATGCCGACGACTACGTCGTACGCGCCCGCGGAGCCTGTCTCCCCCACCGCGATGATGTGTGCGACGGGGCCTGAGACGACGTGCGCAACCGCCTCTGCGACCTCGGCAGGCGCGCGCCCGACGGTCGCCACGACGTGGTCCGCCGTGTGCGCGTAGAGCGCGAGACGCGCGTCGAGGATAGCGCGGGCCACGGCGAGTCCTCCATCGACGAGCAAAGGCCGGTCCGGCGCGGCGCCCACGCGCGCGAGCGCCTCCTCGGGAGTGACTGCCAGATAGACGACGGTCCCGAGCTGCGAGAGGAGCGTCCTGTTCTCGGGCCGCAACACGACCCCGCCACCTGTGGCGACCACAGCCGGTTCGGCGTCAGCGAGCGCCTGGAGCGCGCCGTGTTCCGATTCGCGGAAGCTCTCCTCGCCGCGCTGCCGGAAGATCTCGGGCACGCTCATGCCCTCGCGTCGAGTGATCTCGGCGTCAAGGTCGATGAAGGGTCTGCCGAGTTGGTCCGCGACGAGACGGCCGACGGTCGTCTTGCCCGCCCCCATGAATCCGGTAAGGAAGATGTGCCTCATAGCCCGATCCGCTCCCGGTACGCCGCGAGCGCGCGTGTCACATCCATGAGCGGCCCCCGCCCGAAGAGGTCCTGGTACGCGTCGGCGAGCACCATGGCCACCTCGGCCTCGGCCACCACACCGGCGGCAGGCACCGCGCACACGTCCGAACGTTCCCGTGCGGCATCCGCCCGCTCACCCGTCACGAGGTCGACCGTTCCGAGCGGCCGCATGAGGGTGGGGATGGGCTTCATGCCGATGCGCACGAGGAGTGGCTCACCGTTCGTCATGCCGCCCTCGATGCCCCCGGCGCGGTTCGTCGCCCGATGGAGTGAACCGGAAGCGCCGGTGACGATCTCGTCGTGGACCTGCGAACCTGGCCGCGCACAGGCGTCGAAGCCATCGCCCACCTCCACGGCCTTGATGGCCGGAATCGACATGAGTGCTCCTGCCAGGCGCCCGTCGAGCCGCTGTGATGCCTCGGCATAACCGCCGATGCCGGGCACGAGCCCCTCGGCACACACCACGATGACGCCGCCGAGACTCTCTCCGTCGGCCCGCGCGGTGTCGATGGCCTCGCGCATCGCCTGCGCTGCCACGAGGTCCGGGCAGGCCACGTCGCTCGCGGCGACGGCCGCGTCATCGACGCTCGAAGGGTCGAGGCGACCGCAGCCGACCGGACCGATGCGTTCGACCCACGACCGCACGGTGACCCCGCATGCCGCAAGGAAGGCCTTCGCAATCGCGCCGGCGGCGACACGTGCCGCAGTCTCGCGGGCGCTCGCGCGCTCGAGGATGTCGCGCACATCCCGCGTGCCGGTCCGCTGGCAGCCGGGAAGGTCGGCGTGACCCGGACGCGGCGCGGTGACCGCCTCGAGGCCCTCGGCGGATCCCCATACGTCCATGACCCCGGCCCAGTTGACGTGGTCGCGGTTCTCTATGAGGAGCGCGACCGGGGTGCCGAGCGCGGAGCCGAAACGGATGCCCGAGAGGACGCGCGCCCTGTCGGTCTCGATGGCCATCCTGCCACCGCGGCCGTAGCCGCGCTGACGTCGCGCCAGGTCGGCGTTGATGCGTTCCTCGTCCACCACGACACCGGCCGGCACGTCCGTCACGATCGTGACGAGTGCCGGACCGTGCGACTCTCCTGCAGTCGTGAACCGCATCTGCTCACCGTCCTTCGCATCCGTTCCCGAGATTCTACCGCAGCATCAGGACCGTGAACGAGACGGGCGCCGCTAGAGCGACGCCCGCTTGGGAACCGATGCGTGTCGCGCCCTACTTCGTGATGCCCTGCCCGATCGTAAGGACGACCTGGATGTCGCCGTAGAGCATCGTGACCGAGGTCTGATTCACGCTGAGCACCAGCCACGGCGTGCCGCTTATCGAGCCACCCGCAGCGAGCGTGTAGGTCTTGCCGTCGAGCAGGAGCACCGCCTTGAGGACGCCGCCCTCTGTCACGATGTTCTGGAGGAAGAGTGTTCCCTGCGACGTGGGCGCCGTCGGCGTAGTGGTCGGCGTCGTCGGCGTGGATGGCGTGGGCGCCGCCTTGATGAGGGGCTCGAAGATGTCGCGGAACGTGAAGACCGCCGAGTTCGGCACCTCGGCAGCGGGCTTGGCGGTGGTCGCCGCGGCCTGCTCGACCTGCGTGGACGTGTCGCCGGATGGTGCCGGTGCCGTCACAACTGCGGACGGATTCTCCTGCGCCTGCGCGGTCGATCCGCCCAGGGCGTACGAGAGAATCGACACGCCGAGTCCGACGACGATCGCCAGCGAACCGACGCCCACCACGATGCCGACGGCGATCCTGGACGCCGTGCGTCCGATGCCACCCGAAGTGGCCCTCACCGGAGTGGCGAACACGGAATCGGCCTCGGGGGCACGATCCGGCTGCGAGTTGATGTTCGTATGGTCCACCGTCGTCACCTCCCGTCCCTGCTCAAGCGGCTCGATCATCGCGCACCGCCCGTCGCATCGGCGGAACCCGACGAATCGGTCGATGGCAGCGTCGGCGGCGTGGGAGCGGTGGCCGCAGCGGCCATGACGTACGCCTCGACACTCACGTTGGCCTCCACGTACCACGGCTCATCGTCCGTCGCCTCGTGGTAGGCGAACGTCACCGCGCTGACGCGCAGGCCGCGATTGAGATCGTCGAGTCCGCGCAGGAACGAGATCAGGTCGATCCAGTCACCGTGCACGACTACCGCGATGGGTATCACGCTGTACGCGGGTTCCTCGCCCTGTTTCGTTCCCTCGGGATCGATAAGGCCTGAGGGCGCGATCTGATCGAGCTCCACGCCCGCCTCGTTGGCCACGTCCTGCAACTCGATGATGAGTGCAGGCAGCTGCGGCGAGTCGGGCATCTGATTGGCGATCGCCATGAGCTCGACCTCGTTCGTGGCCGACTGCGCCTTGGCGCTCTGCCGACGCTCGAGCACCGCCTTCGCAGCCATGAGGTTCACGTCCTCGGCCTCGATCTGCGTCTGCAGATCGACGGCACGCTGGAAGAGCGGCACGATGCCAAGGAACACCACGGCCAGGGCCACGACGACGATCAGCCCGATGAGGACGTACATCTGCGACTTGAGCGACAACTTCGGCATCACGACAGCCCTCCGCTACGGGACGAACACCGGGGGCGGGGCAGTCCGCCCCGTGGCGGATCGTTCATATCTCGGGTCCGCATCACTTGGCCTCACCGTCCGATGCGGCGGCAGCAAGCCCCGCAGTCACGGTGAAGCGGATCGCGGGGCGCTCCTCATACTCGTCCTTCACGGACGTCGTGAGCCAGACGTCCTGCAACTGCTCGAGGTCGGCCAGCCGCACGAGAGTCTTGGCCATCGTCTTATGGCCGAGATCGGGTGTGTCCGTCGCCGAGTCGACCGCGTATCCCGCGATCTGAAGCCCGCTCTCCTCATCGGCGGCCATAGTCTCTATCCACACGTCCGAAGGAAGGACCAGCGACATCTCAGTGAAGATCTTCGCCCAGTTCCGGCAACCGGCGAGAGCGAGCGTTGCGGTCTCCTTGCGCGCCGTGAGCTCCGTCGCGCGCTGCTCGAAGATCGCCAGCTGGTCCGCCTGGGCCTGCGTGGCCCGCACCTGCTGCTGGACGAGCGCCAGCTCGTCCTGACGTGAGTTCACGCTCCAGTAGCCGTAGGCGTACGCCCCGAGGAGGATGACGCCCACGAGCACAGCGCCGAGGGCGACCCAGCTCATCCGCTTCTCGGCCTTGCGGCGTTCGACTATCTCGGGGGGGAGCAGGTTGATCCTGGTCACGAGGGCAGCCCTCCCAACGCAAGTCCGATGGCGGTCGCGCAGCCCAGACTGTCGGCAGCGACGACCTGCGAGGCGCCTGATGCCACCTGGATGCGGTCGAGCGGCGTCGCGAGCTGGACGGGAGTCTGCACGCTCTTGGCAAGATACTCGGGGAAGTTCCGCAGCTGTGCGGCGCTTCCGGAGAGGAGGATCTGGCCGATCGAGCGCACGCGAGAGGTCTGCGTCAAGTAGTAGTCGAGCGACCGGCGTACCTCGGCGATGAACTTGTTCGCCTCACGCTCCAGAGCTGTGTGTGCAAGGTGGACGTCATCAGGACTCACATCGGCGACCTGGGCCGACTCTCCGGTCATCATGTCGGGGAGACCCACGAGCGCCTTGATGCGCGCAGCCGACGCCGTGTCAGTGTCGAGCGCTGCGGCCACGGCCTGCGTGAAGCTGTTGCCCGCGAGCGACGAGATGCGGTTGAAGCGCGGCACACCCCGCTCTACAACGGCGATGTTCGTGACATCGGAAGCCATGTTCACGACAGCCGTCGCCTGTTCCTCGGCATCGCCGAGCACGGTGGGCGTCACACCCATGAGCGCACGAACGACGGCGAACGACGACACGTCCACCCGATCGAGACGGAGCCCCGCTCCCTCGATGGCCGCGACGACGCCCTGGATCATCTCCCGGTGTGCGGCGACGAGGAGAACCTCCATCATCCGCTCGCCCGAAGATGCCGCGTAATCGCCGATGATGTCGAAATCGATGATGGAGTCCTCGAGAGCCATCGGGATGTAGTCCTGGGCCTGGTACTGGATCGCGCTCTGCAACTCGGCGCGCTCCATGTACGGCAGATCGATGAGCCGCACGACGACCCGCTGGTTGGCCACGCCGACGCAGACGTTCTTGCCGCGGATGCCCGCCTTGCGCCACAGGTCCTTGATCGCGGCGGAGACTGCAGCGGAGTCACGGACCTCGCCATCGACGACGGCGCCGGGCGGGACATCGCCCCGGCCGTAGCTCGCCAGCATGTAGCCGGAGCCTGTTTGCCTCATGTGGGCCACACGGATGTGGTCGGCACCGATGTCAAGACCGATTGCGGATCGATCAGAGTTCAGGGAGAGCGAACCCACTAGTATCCTCCTTGAGCTAACGCTCGAGCTGCGATACGACTGCGATGTAGTGCTACGTGGCGAACCCCTCCCTGTGGCACCGCGCCCGCCACGACGCGGACGTGCGCACCCACACGGCTATCCAAACGCAGAATGCCTGGACTTGTCAATACAGTCCACCGAAGCATACGCCAGCTCGGGCGTCCTGCGCACCCGAGAAACGGTGATTCCTGTCCCCAAGGCTCTACTGCCGCGACCATGCGCCCACCACGAGCAACGGCGTGTCACG
>CAYMSA010000018.1:0-26326 GCA_964392965.1 uncultured Coriobacteriaceae bacterium | reverse complement strand
AGGCCCAGTCGGCGAGATAGAGCAGCGGCTGCGCCGCCTGCGTGGCCGCAAGCGCATCGGGCGGGCCCTCGGCGGCGATCTGCGCGAGGCTGAGTCCCGAAAGTGCTTCCGCGGCGTCCAGCAGACGCCGGAACTCGGAGCTCTCGACAAACGCGTCGAGCATGCCGGGCCGCTGTGCGCCCTGCCCGGGGAACATGAACGCGACGGCTGTCACGCCGCCGCTCATGCGCTGACCCTCCGGCCGAGTTCGGCCATCAGGCGTTCGGCGTCACGCACGATCTCGTTCACGATCGAGGCGGCCGGTTCCACGCGTTCGACCATAGCGGCCGCTTGTCCTGCCATCACGGAACCCATCTCGATATCGCCCTGGCACATCGCCAGCGCGAGCTTGCCGCTGCCAAGCCTCTCGAGTCCCTCACTGTCGCGCGCTTCGTCGAGCTCCTCAAGCATGCGCGTGAGCCGGTTCTTGAGCACGCGTACGGGGTGCCCTGTGCAGTACCCGGTCACGACCGTGTCGCGA
This sequence comes from uncultured Coriobacteriaceae bacterium, assembly GCA_964392965.1. Classification (GTDB taxonomy): domain Bacteria; phylum Actinomycetota; class Coriobacteriia; order Anaerosomatales; family Anaerosomataceae; genus CAYMSA01. Next base: position 25,806 of record CAYMSA010000018.1, on the reverse strand, counting down.
TCGCGGGCCTTCAGGATGCGCGCCTTGACGTCCGGGTGGATAGTGCACTCTTCGGCACACATGAAACGCGTGCCGATCTGCACGCCCTCCGCGCCGAGTGCGAACGCGGCCACCAGACCGCGCCCGTCGGCGATGCCACCGGCCGCGATCACCGGGACGTCGACGGCATCCACGAGCTGCGGCACGAGAACCATCGTCGTGAGCTCACCGATGTGACCACCGGCTTCCATGCCCTCGCCGATGATGGCATCCGCCCCACTGGCCGCCAGACGCCTGGCGAGCGCCACGCTCGGAGCGATCGGGATGACTTTGATGCCGCGCTCCTGAAGGTCAGGAAGGTACTTGCCGGGGTTACCGGCACCGGTGGTCACCACGGCGACGCCCTCGGCGAGAACCATGGCGACGAGATCGTCGATGTGCGGCGTCAGCAACATGAGATTGACGCCGAACGGCTTGGCTGTGAGCGTCTTCGCGCGACGGATCTGCTCGCGCAGGATATCGGTGGGCATGTGGCCGGCGCCGATGATGCCGAGGCCACCGGCCTCGCTCACCGCGGCGGCGAGCTCCGCGGTGGCGGTCCACGCCATGCCGCCCTGGATCACGGGATGCTCGATGCCGAGCAAACGGGTCAGCCGGGTATCGAGGGTCATCGGCAACTCTCCTTGGTCCATCGTACGACGGCCGACCCCCACGTGAGTCCCGCGCCGAAACCGGCGAGCACGAGGACGTCTCCGGGGTGCAGCTGGCCGCCAGTATACAGGTCATGCAACGCGAGCGGAATCGACGCCGCCGACGTGTTACCCGTATACGCTATCGTCGATATCACCCGCTCGACGGGAACGCCCAGGCGAGTAGCCATCGTGTCCGTGATGCGTTTGTTAGCCTGATGAGGAACGAACCACGCCACGTCGTCCACGGTGAGCCCGGAGGCATCGAGCGACCGAAGGGTAGTCTCGGGCATGATCCGCACCGCGAACTTGAAGACCTCGCTGCCGTTCATCCGCAGGTACTGCGAGCGCTCGTCGAGGACCGCAGCCGAGCACGGAGCGGCACTCCCGCCGGCGGGGATGCCGAGTACGTCCGCACCGGTCCCGTCGCACCCCAGATCCATCCCCAACACACCCGGCTCATCGCCGCCCTCGATCACGACCGCGCCGGCGCCGTCTCCGAAGAGCACACATGTCGTACGATCTTCGAAGTCGAGATAGCGGGTGAGCGCATCGGCGCCGATCACGAGCACACGCTGTGCACGCCCTGCCTCGATCGCCACGACACCCTGATGGAGCGCGTATACGAAGCCCGAGCACGCGGCGTTCACGTCGCATGCGCCACACGTCGCTCCGATCCCGGCCTGGACGCGCGACGCCGCCGAGGGCATCAGCTGATCGGGGCTCGCAGTGGCCACGAGGATCAGATCGAGCGCCGAGGGCTCCATGCCGGCGTCCTCAAGCGCTATCCGTGCCGCCTTGATGGCCATGTCCGAGGTGGCTTCGTCAGCGCCGATCATCCTGCGCTCGCGGATGCCCGTACGGCTCACGATCCATTCGTCCGTGGTGTCGACCATCCGCTCGAGGTCGGCATTGGTGAGGCAGTGAGCGGGCAGGTGCGCACCCACCCCGACGATACGTGCGCGCGTCATCGGGCCACACCGTCCGTCGAGAGGCCGTCGATGATGCGGCGGGTGAGGTCGCCGCGCACCGCTGTGGCGGCGACGAGGATCCCGCTGCTGATCGCGTGGGCGCCCGAGCTTCCGTGACCGATGATGCAGACGCCGTTCACGCCAAGTAGCGGGGCCCCGCCATACACATCGGGATCCAGTTGGGTCTTCAGACGGCGCAACGACCGCCCCACGACCAGTGCCGCCAAACGGCCCGTCGTTGTAGCCGTGATGGTCTTCTTGATCTCCCTGAACAGAAGCGCCGCAAGACCCTCGAGGCTCTTGAGCGCCACATTCCCCGTGAAGCCATCGGTCACGATCACGTCCGCGACCCCGTTCACGATGTCGCGTCCTTCGATGTTGCCGATGAAGCCGGGGGTTCCTTGTTCGAGCAGCACGTACACCTCCTGTGCGAAGAGCGAGCCCTTGCCCGGTTCCTCACCGATGTTCAACAGTCCCACCGACGGCCGATCGACGCCGAGGACCGCTTGCGCGTAGGCGATACCCATCGTCGCGAACTGCGGGAGCATCTCAGGCTTCGGATCGGCGTTTGCGCCCACGTCCAGCAGGATCGATGGCCGGACGGGCGAGGGTATCACGGCCGCGAGACCCGGCCGGACGACACCCGCGATGCGACCCATGACAAGCGTCGCGGCAGCCATGCACGCCCCGGTGCTCCCTGCGCTGAAGAAGGCGTCGGCCCGCCCCTCGCGCACGAGACGGCACGCGACCACGACCGAGGCATCGCGTTTCGCGCGTACCGCTGCTGCCGGGTGCTCGTCCATCGCGACGACTTCCGAGGCGACCACCGGCTCACAGCGCTCGGATGCGTGGGCGGAGACGACCTCTTCGGGACCCACCAGCAGTATGCGCAGGCCGGGATCCGCCGCGAGCGCCAGCGTGACGCCCTCAAGCACCACCGAGGGGGCGTGATCGCCGCCCATCGCATCGACGGCCACGCGCACGCACCGTTCGCTCATACCCGCTCCCATCCCGCGTACGCCCTGACGGGCCGTCAGTCAGACGTGGCCGTCGCATGAACGACGAATGCCGCCCAGGCGCATCGCGCTCCGCTGGCGGCATTCCGACGAACGCCCGACGACCGTGCGGCCAGGGTGTGCGCCCACGTGTCGTTGCGAACGTTCACGCCCTCTCACCCCGCTGAGGGTCAGCCGACGTCGATGATCTCCTTGCCATCGTAGTAACCGCATCCCATGCACACGCGATGGGGCAGCTTGGGCTGATGGCACTGCGGGCAGATCGAGCGAGCCGGCGCTTCGACATGATGGGTCGCGCGACGGGCATCGCGTGTCGCACGCGTCGTCTTTTGCTTGGGTACCGCCATCGGTCGTACGCTCCCTTCACAAGCCGCACATCGCGGCATCAGTACATTCGGTGTCCGGCTCTACGCCGGCGCGAGGCGATATGTTACCACAGGAGCCGGTGGGACACACAAGAGCGCAGGACGCCTGGCATGGCATGAGCACGGACCCGATTCAGCCGAAGGGGTCCTACTCGCTCTCGCCGTCGGGAAAGAGCTCTTTCAGCCCCGCGAACGGCGAGTCCTTGAGGGGAGGCGCGCAGTCGCACGGACCCTCGTTCAGATCGGCTCCGCAGGTCGGGCAGATACCCTTGCACTCCTCGTCATGGACAGGCGCGAACGGCAGCTCGAGTGTCAGCGCCGACAGTACAGCGTCCATGACGTCCACCGAGCCGCTCTCGACGAAGCCGACCTCCTGCTCCTCGGGGAGATCCTCCTCGTGTCCATGCGCCACGTAGAACCCGTCGACCTCTACGGTCACCGGCAACACGAACTCACGCAGGCACCGGGAGCACACCGCATGGAGCTCGACGGAAAGCCTTCCGGCGAACACGATGCCCGCCCCCGTGTTGGTGAGCGTGCCCTCCAGCGCAGCGTCCTCGACGGGAACGAACTCCTCGGAGCCGACGACGAGCGTCGGAAGCGTCACCCGCGTATCGACCTCGATGGTCTGACCGAGGTCCTCGATAATCGAGAACACATCGATCAGAAGTGATGGTCGTTCCATCAGACTTCGCGCTGCCCGACTTTGCCCTGCAGGCGGTCGCGACCGCGCTGCACGGCGGTGAGCAACTTGCCGAGGTTCACCTCGAGGTTGGCAAGCATCTCATCGGCATAGTCCTCGGCACCGAGACGAATCTCCCGCTCGCGATTGCGCGCGTTGTCGAGGATGTCAGCGGCCTGCTGCTCGGCGAGCTTCACGATCTCCTGCTCGGCAGCGATCTGGTCGGCGCGACTCTTCGCGTCCTCCAGGATGCGGTTGGCTTCGCGCTCGGCCTCCTCGATCATCTCCTGGCGCTCCTTGACGATCCACCGCGCCTGCTTGAGTTCGTCCGGGAACTGCGCCCTGATCTCATCGATGAGCTCGTAGATCTTGTCCGGGTCGACCATCTTGTTCGAGGACAACGGGACGTTCTTGCCCGTGTCGATGAGTTCCTCGATGCGATCGATGAGCGCCAAGATATCCATGCGTACCTCCCTAGTGGGACTGCTTCAGTCGTGAGGCGAGCGCCTCACCTACCGCGTCTGGCACGAGCCCCTTGACCGTACCGCCGTGACTGACGATCTCTTTCACCGCCGAAGAACTCAAGTACGCGTACTCAGGGATGGACATGACGAACATCGTCTCGATCGTGCTGTCCAGACGGTAGTTGATCTGCGCCATCTGGAACTCATGTTCGAAGTCCGTCACGGCGCGCAAGCCCTTGATGATGACCCGCGCACCCATCGCCTCTGCGAATTCTACAAGAAGTGAGTCGAACGGATGAACCCGGACGTTGCCAAGGTGTACAACTGCGTCGCGCACGAAGCCCATGCGCTCCTCGATCGAGAAGAGCGGGCCGCCCCGTTTGTCGGGGTTCAGCGCGACGCCGACGATCACCTCGTCGAAGAGACGGGAGGCACGGGTGATGACATCGAGATGACCGTTGGTCACCGGGTCGAAGGTGCCGGGACAGACCGCCTTCATCAATGCCAGCCCTCACTCCTCGTAGATCGCGAACGAGACCGCCGTGTCGCCATACCGCTTCGCAGCCACTTCCGAGAAACCCTGCCGCCAGGGCACCGCGACACCGGCCGCATGCTCGTAGACGACAAGCGCCCCTGAAGCGATTCCGCCACCCTCGGCCAGGTCTACCAGAACCTGGACCACCTCGGCCGCATCTATCCTATAAGGAGGGTCGCAAAAGAGCAACGAGAACGGCCCCTCCAGTCTGCCGAGGACGGCACCCGACATCGCATCCCCCGATACGATGCGCGCCGACGGACGCGCACCCAGTGCCTCGATGTTCGAGCGCAGCACCTTGACTGCCGCATGCTCGCGCTCCACGAACGTCACCGAATCGGCACCTCGCGACAGCGCCTCAAGGCCCAGTGCCCCGCTGCCCGCGAAGAGGTCGGCGACGCGCAGACCGTCGAGCGGACCGAGCATCGAGTAGATGACGGAGAAGACCGCTTCACGGACACGGTCGGTCGTCGGCCGGGTGGCCGCGCCACTGGGAGCCGTGATCGGGCGCCCTTTCCACTGTCCCGCGATGATCCTCACGCCAGACTACCCCTCCGCCGTATCCGCCCACAGGACGGTGTCCCCTCAGCCACTCGACGTCCACCCCCAGACGCTTCCCGCAGCGCGCTCGACCGACTCCCTCAGCGGCGCGAGCATCGGCCCCGCAAGGTCCGGGTCGTCGGCGACGAGCTCCCGCGCGTCCGCGCAGGCGGCCTCGAGGAGGTCCTGATCCCCGGTGAGGGAGGCGATTCTCAAGCCGGGAATCCCGCTCTGGCGCTCACCGAGCACATCGCCCTCCCCCCGCAGCCGCAGGTCGTACTCGGCGAGCTCGAAACCGTCGTCGAGCGCCACGAGCGCGTCGAGGCGGGCGCGCGCGCTCTCGGTGCGAGCGTCGCTCACGAGGAAGACCCGCCCCGGGCGCTCTCCTCGCCCCACCCTGCCCCGCAGCTGATGGAGCTGCGCCAGACCGAAGCGCTCGGCGTTCTCGATGATCATGACGGTCGCGCGTGGGACATCGACGCCCACCTCGATGACGGTCGTCGCCACCAGCACGTCAACCGTTCCAGCGCGGAACTCATCCATTGCCTTCACCTTCTCACGAGACGCCATCTGACCCGTGAGGAGTCCCACGCGTAGCTCGGGAAACACCTGGTGACGCAGCCGACGCGCCTCGGCAGTCGCCGCCTTCGCGTCGCTCGCCTCGCTCTCCTCCACGAGAGCGCACACCACGTACGCCTGCTCACCCGCCGCCACCGCCGCGCGTACCGCGTCGTACGCACGCCCACGGCCCGAGCGGTTGACGAGTTCGGTCGTGACGTTCAGGCGATCGCGCCCGCCCGGGCGCGATCGGAGATACGTGGTGTCGAGGTCGCCGTACACGGTGAGCGCGAGACTGCGCGGGATGGGTGTGGCGGTCATGACGAGCAGGTCGAGCCGCTCTCCCTTCCCGCGCAGGGCGAGCCGTTGCTCAACGCCGAAGCGATGCTGCTCGTCGATGATGGCGAGCGAGAGGCGCCGGTACACCACGTCCCCCTGTATGAGCGCGTGCGTCCCGAACACGACGGTGATCGCCCCGTCCGCAAGACCCGAGAGGACCCGCTTCCGCTCGGCGGCAGACGTCGAGCCGGTGAGGAGCGCCCACGAGATGCCGGCTGCATCGAGCAGCGTGCCCACGGCCGAGGCGTACTGCATGGCGAGCACCTCCGTGGGCGCCATCATCGCCGCCTGAGTACCCGAGTCCGCGCACGCCGCAAGCGCGTGGGCGGCCACGACCGTCTTGCCGGTGCCCACGTCGCCCAGGAGCAGCCGGTTCATGCATCGCGATGACGACATGTCGCCGAGTATCTCAGCGACCGCCCGCCGTTGGTCGCCGGTGAGCTCGTAGGGGAGCGCCGCACGCAGCCGGCCGAGCGCCGCGCCGTCGGTGACGTGCGGCTGTGCCCCCGGGGCGAGCGATGTCCTGTGGCGGCGCGAGGCCACGACCAGCTCGATCGCGAGGAGTTCGTCGTACGCGAGGCGACGGCGCGCCTCCTCGAGCTCGTACTCAGAGGCCGGACGATGGATGGCATCGAGAGCGCCGGCCAGTGGGATGAGGCCGTGCTTCGTCCGCAGGGAGACCGGCAGCGGATCGGGCACCTCTCGCACTGAATCGAGGGCCGTAGCCACGAGCCTGCGCATCCAGTTGGTGCTGAGCCCCTCGGTCACCCGGTGCACGGGCACGATCCGCGCAATGGTGGGGCCGTCGTCTTCAGGTAGCGCCTCGAGGAACGGTGCACGCATCTGCTTGAGGCCGAAGTCGAAGGTCACCGGACCCGCCAGCGCGATGCGCTCGCCCACCTGCACGCGCTGGGCGATGTATGGCTGGTTGAACCAGACACCCACGAGAGCGCCGGTGCCGTCGACGATGGCGATCTCGGTGATCGACAGGCGAGGGCGCGGGTGTTTGACCTTCACCTCATGCACTCGGCCCACGACAGTCGCATCCGTCCCCGGTTTTACCGACCGCAGATCGGCGGTGTTACGCAGGTCGAGGTACCGGAACGGGTAGTGCCGGACGAGGTCCTCCACCGTGGCGATCCCAAGTCGGCCGAGAAGCGCGGCACGTTGCCTGTCGACGTGACGCACCGAGGCGACCGGAGCACGCAGTCGTGCGGCGGCCTGCGCGCGCGCGGAGACAGACGCCTCGGACACGGTCACCAGACTAGGGAACGGGATAGAACGCCACGCCCACGGCCCTCGGGCCGGAATACGTGCCGATCACCGCTCCGACGGTGAGTACCGTGACGATCTCGCACGGGACTCCCGCGACGGCTATCGCCGATCGGATCTCCTCCACGAGATCGGGCGCCTGCGCGTGGAGAAGCGCCGCCTTCACGGGACGTGCGCGGGCGGCGTCGATGACCGTGTTGGCGAGTTCCGCCACGGCCTTACCGGTGCCCTTGCACTTCTTGTATGCCGCGATGACGCCCTCGGGGTCGACCGTGAGGACAGGACGGATCTTGAGCAACGAACCGGCCACACCCTGGGCCTTCCCCACCCGTCCGCCCTTGACCAGGTACTCCATCGTCTCGAGCGCGAAGAACAGGCGTCCGTTCTCCGCCACATGACGGGCCGCTGCCTCGACGGCATCAGCGTCCCCGCCCCGGTCACGCGCCTCGATGGCCGCGATGATCGGAAGCGCCACGCCCGCGTTGACGGACAGCGTATCGACAAGGCGTACGGGAACGGGCGATGTGCTCGCCGCGATGGATGCCGACTCGACGGTGCCCGAGAGTCGCGTCGACAGGTGGACAGAGACGATCTCGGTGCAGCCGGCCGCTGCGAGCCCCTCATAGGCACGCGTGAAGTCCGCGGGCGACGGCTGGGAGGTCTTGGGGAGGACGGGCGAGGTCTTCAGCAGATCGAAGAATGCCGACGGTTCGAGATCGATCCAGTCAAGGTAGGTGGTGTCACCGATGGTCACGCGCAGCGGAACCATCACGACACCGTGCTCCTCGAGCCAGCGGGGTCCGAGGTCACACGTACTGTCACATACGATCCCGACCTTGCTCATGGATCATCCTTTCGACAGAGGGCGATGTCCGGACTCTCACGTCACGCTCGTTACCGGGCACCCGCCATCATCGGGCAGGGCGCCTCCACACTGCGGTTGTACCCTACTCCACCGAGAGGATGACCGAATATACGGGCTGGTCGCCACGGTGGCCCTCGATCTCGAAGTCGGGATAGTCCTCGGCGAGACGAGCCACGAGCGCATCGAGCGACGCGTCGTCGAAGTCCTCGCCGGCGAGCACGGTGATCGTCTCACCGTCGTCAGCGATGAGGCGCAGCACCTCGGAGGAGACATCCGACACGTCGGTGCCCACGACCTCGATCTCATGGTCGATGATGCCGATGACCTCGCCCGCCTTGATGTCGCCGGTCTTCCCCTTCGAGTCCTTGATCGCCGTCGTGACCTCCGCCGCGCGGACGGTGGCGGCCGCTTCGTGCATGATGGCGGCGACGTGCTCAAGGTCGTCAGAACCGTCGTAGGCGAGGAGTGCGGCGAACGCCTGCGGCACGGCCGTCGTCGGGACGACTGCGACCGGACGGCTGGCGACGCCGATTACCTGCTGTGCCGCCATCACGATGTTGCGGTTGTTCGGCAGTATGACCACAGAGGCGGCATCGACCTGCTCGGCGGCTTCGAGAAGCTGCGCCGTCGACGGATTCATCGTCTGTCCGCCGCTCACGACGACGTCCACGCCGAGGCTTCGCAGGAGCTCCTCCATCCCCGCACCGGACGCGACGGCGACGAAGCCGACCGCCTTGGAGGGGGCAGCCTTCGCGCCGGCCTTGAGTCCCTCGGCACGCGACGCGGTCTGACGTCGCATGTTGTTCACGTGGACCTCGGAGACCTCACCGAGACCGGTCGCCCAGGAGAGCACGGCACCGGGATCGTCCGTATGCACATGGATCTTGTAGGTGTCTTCGTCCCCTACGACGAGCTCCGAGCCGCCCTGTGAGGATATGAAGTCCTGGATGAACGAGCGATCGGCCTCGACACCGTGCAGGAGGAACTCGGTGCAATAGAGATACTCGTCGTCGTCCCAATCGTCGACCGGGACGACACTGATCGGAGCTTCGCCGACAGAGATGTCGTACGTCCTGAGTTCGTGGCCAGCAAGCGCCGCCACAAAGCCTTCCATGAGGACGGCGACGCCGAGTCCACCGGCATCGACCACGCCGTTCTCCTTCAGGACCGGGAGCAGCTCAGGGCCGCGGCGCACCGACTCGAAGGCGGCCGCCACGATCGAGTCCAGGAAGTCGTCCATCTCCATGCCACTTCCAGCGGCGGTGCGCGCTGCCGTGGCCGCGTCCTTCAGCACCGTGAGCATCGTTCCTTCAACCGGCTTGCGGACCGCCTGAAACGCGACCGTGACGCTCCGGTCGAGAGCGGCTGCGATAGTGTCCTGTGTCATACGGTCCGCCCGCCCGGCCACTTCGCACAGGCCGCGGAGCATCTGACTGAGGATGACCCCCGAGTTGCCGCGCGCACCCATGAGCGAACCGTGCGTGATGGCCTGGCACACCTCGGTGATGCCTGCACCCTCGGGAAGACGCGCGAGATCCGAGGCGACGGCATCGAGGGTGAGCGACATGTTCGTGCCGGTGTCACCATCGGGGACCGGGAACACGTTCAGACGGTTGATCTCCTCGACGCGCGCCTTCAGCGCCGCGGCGGCCGCATTGAACAGGGCTGCGCCCTTCGAACGTTCGTTGACCGTCATGAGTTCTCCGATTTCTTCCTGACCTTCACGCCCTGGACGTGCACTCGCACCTCGCCCACCTGGACGACGGCGTTGTGCGTCAGGGCATGGCGCACGGCCGAGGCCAGGTTCCGCGATACCTGCGTGAGATTCGTCCCGTATTCGATGACGACGTAGAGATCGACCTCCACGCTGCGTTCGTCAGTATTGGTGATAAGCACGCCCTTGCGCAGGCGATCGCGAGAGAGCAACTGTGCGACGCCGTCGCGCAGGGACGGGCTCGCCATCCCGACGACACCGTAGCCCTCAAGCGCGGTGAAGCCCACGATGTCCGCGAGAACGTCGTTCGCGATCGTGACGGTACCGGCTACCTGTTCCGCCATCGAAGTACCTCCTCATGACTCACATGTCCGGATCTGCCCGAGACGCTCCCGTAGTATACCGAAATCATCGCTTCGCTCCGCGCCCTCTGCGGCTGTCGCACTCCGAACAGCCTCGTCTGAGCGCCCTTTACCCTGAACGGTCCGTGTGCTAGCATCTGCAAGCTATCGTTGTCGTCGGCGGTACTACTCTATGCCGCCTCGGATCTCAAAGGACGGATGCGGCATGTCCAAAGTATGCAGCGTATGTGGCAAGCACCCCGTGGCGGGACGCAACGTCAGCCACTCGCATCGTGTCACCAACAGGGTGTTCCGCCCCAACATCCAGAAGGTCACCGTGCTGATCGACGGCACCGCCAAGAAGGTCAATGTCTGCACGAAGTGCCTCAAGGCGGGTAAGGTCGTCCGCGGCTAGACGCGGCGCACCTCGTTTCGATGCACCACTCTCCTCCCCGGCGCTCACCACGCGTGGCGCGTCAGTAGTCTCTCGGGGAATCCAGCGGGACCCGGTCGACATCCTCGCCGCAGACGGCCTCCAACGCCTCTACGACGCGAGGGTCGAACTGGGTCCCTGCTTTGTCACGTATCTCCTCGAGCGCGCAGCGAGTGCCGCGCGCCCTGCGGTACGGCCGATCCGAAGTGATCGACACGAACGCGTCCGCTACCGCGAGTATCCGCGATCCGAGCGGAATCCGCTCTCCTGAGAGCCCGCTCACGTAGCCGGTGCCGTCATACCACTCGTGGTGATGGTAGACGATCGGCACGACATGGCGCAGCGTGGGCGTCGCATCGAGCATCTCTGCAGCGATCTTCGGGTGCAGACGCAGGAGCGCACGCTCCACTGTCGTGAGCGGACGTGCCGAGGTCAGCACGCCCTCGCCGGCCGACACCATGCCGAGGTCATGCACGAGCGCCGCGATACGCAGTGACTCCCGCTCGGCGTCGTCGATTCCCAGCCGGTCACCGATCGCCCCGGCGAGATCGAGGATCCGCTCGGTGCCACCCGGTGAGAACGGGTCCTTCGTCTCGAGTGCGAGCGCCAAGGCCTTGAGCGTGTCGAAGTAGAGCTCCCGCTCATTGGCGACCGCCTGTGCATTGCGGAGCGCGGTGGCGCACTGTCGTCCGAGTAGCTCGAGGGCGCTCAGGTGCGACGCCGTGAAGCGGGCGGGATATGAACGGCTCCCGACGTTCAGCACGCCCAGGACGTCCTCGCCGTCGGCGATCAACACCGAGACGGCCGACCGCACACCATGCCGCTGGCCCGCGCCACCGCGGGCGACGACGTCCTCGATGAGTACCGGTTTTCCGGACGCCAGAACCCAGCCGGCGATACCCTCCCCTTCAGCCACCGAGGTCTCGCGCACGACATCATCGGGCAGACCGCTAGAGCGCACGATGCGCAGACGCTCCGACTTCGGGTCGAGCAGCATGACACTGCACGTCCCTCCGCCAGAGATGTCGAGCGCGCGGGAGAGGACTTCGTCGAGAACCTGCTCGGGATCGAGGAGACGACTGAGATCGTGCACCGACTCGGCGAGGGCGCGCGCGGTTTCCAGCTCCGTACGCGCCACATGCAGTGCGAGCACGCCCGCGAGCGACGCCCGCAGCGGTGCGGTGAGTGCAGGCATCTCGGCGATGTCCGGAGCCGGACCCGCCGTCTCGATGTCGACCGCAGCAGCTCCCCGTGTCTCCCCCGCCGTCACCGGGAGCGCATACCGCCACAACGAGACCGCCCTGCCGGAGTGGCGGATGTCGGCGACGTGGCCGAGGCGTGCGATCCCTTCGGTACAGGCCTCGGTGAGGACCGAGGCGTCGTCGAGTGGCACGGGTCGTGATGACGGCCTGAGTGGACCTGTCGACTCGATCAGGCGCAGCGTGCCCGAGCCCTCGTCCTCCAGCCAGAGATGCGTCGAGACCACCCTCACAGCGATCGAGACCGCATCGAGCAGCGCCCCAAGCACGACATCGGCGTCGAGAGACGGCGGCACGACCGGCGATGGAGAAGTCCCGGACGGAAGAGTGACCGCGGGGGCCTCGGATGCGGTGAGGCTCTCGGCCTGCGCGGCGACCAGAGCGGCCCCGGGCACCGTGGCATTCTCATCCGGCACGAAGACCGCGGAGTCCTGCTCGTTCGCCGCCGGAACCCCGGGCGGCTCAACCGATACGACCGGAACCTCTCCGGTCGAAGAGGCGATGGATGCTTGCGCCCGGTCGCGCGAGGCTGCCGTGTCGGGAACCCACGGCGTTGGCACGAACCGGTCGGTTCTCGACCCTGCCGCGGTGGCATGAGTGTTCCGCGTCGTGAGCAGTATCGCTCTGCCGAACGCCACGGCGGCACCAACGAGGCACACGATACCCGCGGGGAGCAGCCATGCCCGGGGATGCACGAGATTGCTCACGGTGGCCGCCACCGCAGCCACCGCCAGCATCACGCCTATCACGACCGATCGCCGGACCCTCGGCACACCTGTCTCCCGCCCCGGATGGTCACGGCAACGTCATGGACGGCCCTCCGGTACACCGCACCACTAAGAGTGATTATCGGCGTTCCGGGCGGATACTTCACCGCGAATCCGGCATCAGTCCCTGTTGGACGATGACGATCACGGTGCCCTCCTCAACGATGATGCGGGTACAGTGCCCCTGTGTGGCGTTGTCGAGACCGAGTGCGCTCAGGGGTGGTAGCACCATGGATCGAAGCGGGTACCGCGCGCCCTCGATGGTCACGCTCGCGGGCGCCCCCAGGGCATAGACCGAGAAGCCGGTCCCGTCTTCCGCATGCAGCTCGACCGTCCGCATGCCGACCGAGGAGAGCGCGTGAAACGTCTCGGCGGCCTCGATGCCCCGGACGTCCAGATCCGCCGCGCCGAGCAGTGTGCCGAGCGAAGCGACCGTGTGTGCCACTCGCCCCGTGAAGGCGGCGGTGATGTCGACCGCCGTCATACCGAGCGCGCGCACCTCGGCCATGGCGAGATCCAGGTCGCTCACGTCCTTCTCCGCCGGGAAGCGCACGAGCCGCGTGCCATGGGCCTCGGCCCACCGAAGATCCTCCTCAGATGCCGAATCGAGGTCGCCCACGCAGGCGTCGGGCGCGCGGTCGGCGCGGCGGCAGAGTGCGAGTCCTCCGTCAGCGGCGATCACACACGCCGCAGCTCTGACGTGTGCGACGTGGAACTCCTCGCGTCCGGCGACGGGAGCCGCCCCGACGACGAGAGCACGGCCTGTCGCGCTCATGCGGGCACTCCACCGCCACCGAACTGCCGCGCGAGCGCGGGAAGGACCGCCGCCGCCACGATCGCTGCGGCCACGCCCGAGACGAGCACGAACGAGTTGTAGGCGAGGGAGTAGATGAGCGGCGCCTGGCCGGCCTCGATGGCGTAACTGGAGAAGAAGACGAGCCCAGAGAGGACGTGCGCGACATAGCGGCCGAGTGTACCGAGGACGATCCCGGGAACGGCGGCAGCGAAGAACGCCCGACGCCGATCGCCCGCAGCGGTCACGCGCCACCACACGGGTGAGAAGAGGCCCGCAAGGCCACAGAGCGCGTACGCGACCGGGTAGTCGAGCAGCACCTGGACGGGTGTGAAGAAGTAGGGTTCGATCATGAAGTCCACCACGCCGTAGAGCGCCCCCGCAACACAGCCCGGGCCCCAGCCGCGCAACAGGGCGAGGATGAACAGTGGCAGCATGGTGAACGACGGACTTCCCCCCTGGGGCATCTGCCAGGGAGCGATCAGCCCGAGTACTGCGCTGAGCGCGATGGTGAGTCCAATCTCGACACCGAGCCTGACACGCGAAACCTTCATGATGTGCCTCCTTCTCGGGCCACATGGCCCGATACAGAGGAGCTCCGGGACTGAAAGGGGGCCGTGACACGGCCACCCCCCGTTCTGCTGTGCCGCATTACCGGCACAGTCGTTCGGTCGCGGTCTTGGTGACCGCCTCTCAGCCGCTTGACGCAGCTCCCGATACGGAACAACACGTGAATCGTGCCACACAGTGAGGCACGGGGGCAAACGGAACGCTACTGCATCGCCTTGAGATACGGGTACGGGTTCACCGCGGCGCCACCGTTGGGATGGATCTCGAAGTGCAGGTGCGGCGCACTCGCCGAGGCGTTTCCTGTCGAGCCGACGTACCCGATCACCTGGCCAGCTGTGACGCGGCCCGAAGTGACCTTGTAGCCGCTGAGGTGAGCATAGTAGAACGTCCAGCCATTGTCGGCGGTGAGCCAGATGGTCTTGCCGCCGAGTGTGTTCTGCCGTGTGCGCACGGTGCCGGAGAGTATCGCGACGACCGGCACGCCCTCCCTGGCCATGATGTCGGTGCCCTTGTGGGTCCGGCCTCCGGAGCGGGCGGCGCCCCACGTGTCGCTGTAGTAGTTGGGGCCGGCCACCGGAAAGACCATCCCGTTGGCGCCCACGCGCGCGCTCGTCGTGCCACCGGTCTTCGCCTTCTCGGCGGCGATGGCCGCGGCGAGATCCTTCTGCAGCCGGTCGTAGCGATCCTGCTGGGCGGCGAGCTGCGTCTCGACCTTCTCGGCTTGCGCTTTCAGCTCGGCGGCGCGAGTCGCCTGTTCTTGTTCGAGCGCGTTCAGTTCCGCCCGTTGTGCCTCGAGCTCGGCTTGCGCCGTCTCGACCTCGGCGATGATTGCGGCGTCGTGCGCGTTCACCCGCTGGATGTACTCGAAGCGTACGACCATCTCATCGAACGAGGCGCTCGACAGGAGCACGTCGAGGTAATCGATGCCGCCCGAACGGTACTCGGTGGCGACACGCTCGAAGAGCCGGCCACGGACTTCCCCGAGGCGCTCCCTGGCCGCGGTGATGTCACGGTCCTTGGCCGCCATCTGCACCCGCGTCGCATCGAGGGCCCAGTATGCGCCCGAGTAGGCCTCGCCAGCCTCGGCGACTTCGTTCTTGAGGTTCTTGATCTGGGTCTGGAGCTTCTGGACCTCTGTCTCGGTGGCGCTCGCCGGGGGCGCGAAACAGAGCGTCAGAAGGAGGATGAGCGCGATCGTGAGCGCAGTGATATTCCGGAAGCGTGTGAGACCGATGAGCACGCGACCACCAACCTGTGTTCTGGACATCGAACCACGGCAGTGTAGCACGGTTGCCAACCTTCATGCGCCAACCGCGCGTCGTCGGGGATGGTGAGGGCCGCAGAGGGTGCGGGGGTGGGTGCGGGGCGAAAGGCCCTTAGCGTCGCAGGGCGATGGCCCACAGGACGACAGGGACCGTCTTGCACATCGCGTTCACGCGCCCTATGCTAGCTCTCCGAATCGGACCGGACACCCAACCTGACCCACCGGAGTGACCATGGCGCGCTACGACTACACCTGCCCCGAATGTGACCTCACCTTCGAGATCGAGCGTTCGATCAACGACAGGAGCGCCGTCTCCTGCCCGACGTGCGGCGTGACCGCACGCAAGGTGTTCTCCCCTTCGGCCGTCGTCTTCAAGGGATCGGGCTTCCACAACACCGACTATCGCCCGCGTCAGAAGTCGGACGAGGGGCCGGCGGCAAATAAGCCGACGCCGAAACCTGCCTGTCCCGCTGCATCCGATGGTGCGGGGTGCGCTGCCTGCGCAGGCGAGTGATCCTCCCCGTCCGGGGCGTCGGCATCGAGGCCCATCACTCGCCGGTCGGACGACCCCCGCTGATACCCGCGACACCGATCGTGTCCACGAACCGCACCAGGCGGCTCTGACCGTCCATCATCACCGAGTGTGTACGCAGGCCGCCGGGGACACGATGCACGCCGCGGAGCATAGAGCCATCGGTCACGCCCGTAGCCACGAACGCAGCCTCATCGGTAGCGACCAGCGAGTCGAGATCCAGGATGCCGTCGACATCGCAACGCACCATCGAGACCGCCCGCTCCCGCTCTTCGGGCGTGTGGAAGGCGAACCGACCCATGAAGCACCCGCCCATGCAGCGGATGGCGACGGCAGCGAGGACTCCTTCGGCAGCGCCTCCCGCACCCATGTAGAGGTCGACACCGGCACCGTCGATGGATGACGCGACCGCGCCGAAGACGTCACCATGGTTGATGAGTCGCACCCGGGCACCAGCCGCACGTACCTCGGCCACGAGATCACGATGCCGCTCACGGTCGAGCACACACACGACGAGTTCATCCACGGGCTTACGCAACACACGTGCCACGTTTCGGACGTTCTCGGCGGGACTCGCGTCGATGTGGATGACGTCGGCGGCGGCAGGCCCCGCGGCCACCTTCCACATGTATGTGTCCGGAGTATGCATGAGTGTGCCGCGCGGCGCGAAGGCAAGCGCGACTATGGCGTCGGGTTGAGCGCGTGCGGCGAGATCGGTGCCCTCAAGCGGATCGACCGCGATGTCGATCTCCTCGCCACCCGTGCCGACCTGCTCGCCGATGTAGAGCGTAGAGGTCTCTCCGAGGGAGCCCTGACCGATGACGATCTCACCGCAGACCGATACCCGGTCGAGCGCCACCCGCATGGCCTCGGCCGCAGCCGAATCCGCCGACGCCGGATCGCCCTTGCCGATCCAACGGGCGACCGCCCGGGAAGCGGCCTCCGTGACTTCGAGCATCTCGATCACCGGTGTGCTCCGCATGACCCCTCCTCACGTCGGTCACGGTCATCTTCCGTGCGCCGCAGCACGGCCACGAAGTGCCCGTCGGGGCCGCCGGCAGCGGGCCACGACTGGAAGTACCCCTCCGCCGTCACGAACTGCGTCCACTCGGGAGGGACGAGCGTCTCCAGGGACTCGACCGCAAAGTGACTCCCCTCCTCTGTGCCGAGGAAGGACTCGACCACGCCGCCGTTCTCGTCCCGAGCGATGCTGCACGTAGAATACACCACGCATCCGCCCGGCATCGCGACGGCGGCAGCGGCGGCGATGAGCGCACGCTGAGTATCGGCCATGCGGGCGATGTCCTCGGGCATGAGCCGCCAGCGCTTCTCGGGATACCGGCGAAGCGTCCCCAGTCCCGTGCACGGCGCGTCGAGCAGGACCACGTCGAACGCTCCGGGACCAAAGACGGCGGGTAGATCGCGAGCGTCGGCACAGACGACCTCCACACCGGGTACCCCCGAGGCGGCGAGGCGGCTTTGGAGTGCCGTGCACTTCCCCGGATGCAGCTCGACCGCCGTGATCGCGGCGGAACCGCCACTACGCATCGCGAGCGACTGCAGGCAGAGCGTCTTGTTGCCACGGCCAGCGCCGACGTCAGCGATGCGGAGGCCGGGCGCCGGAGCGCACGCGCGTGGGGCCATCTGCGCGGCCGCGTCCATGGCGAACCATCCTGCCAGGTCTCCGCTGCCGAAAGCGGCGGCAGGGCGCCCGAGCACGTAGCAGTCGGGGTCAGGCGGCGAGGGCACGGGGTCGGCCTCCTCGAGCTTCCCGAGCGTCACCTCCCGGGCAACGGCGAAAGGGTCGATGCGTACGTAGCTCGGCGCAGGACCGGTGCCTGATCGGAGCGCCTCGCGTCCGCGCGCCTCGCCGAGAGCCTCGAGCGTGAGGTCGACGATCCATCGCGGATGGGCGGTCGCCCGTGCGAGCGCCACCCGATCGGTCTCAGGATCGCCCCAGGGGAATTCGGCAGCCCGCTCGGTGACTCTGCGCATCACTGCGTTCGCCAGACCCGCAGCCCGCGGACGGACCCTCCGTACCGCCTCCACCGTCTGGTCGACGACCGCGTAGGCAGGTGCCCGCCCGAAGAGTGCTTCGTATGTGCCGAGCCGCAGGGCGTCACGCACCCGCGGCTCAAGTGAGCCTGTCGCGTGCGAGTCGATGACCTCGTCGAGCACGCCACTCGCAGCCAGCACGCCATTGACGAGGTGCGTCGCCAGTGCGACATCGTCCGGAGCGAGATTCGTCCGGCCCAGCTCGGCCGAAAGTACCGCGCCGGAGAACGCGTCGTCGCGACGGATCCGCCCCAGGACGCGCAGGGCTACGCGCCGCGCCGGAGAGACACTCATCGGGCCGAGCGCCAGAGCGTGCCGGGGGCGATGCGCGCGCCGCGTGCCCAGGCGTCGCCCGCCATGTCGCCGCGTCCGGCAGGGCGCACGACCTCGAGCGCGAGTGCGCCATCGGCGAAGCCGAGGACCGGTGAGCCGTCCTCGACCGCCGCCTCGCCCGGGCGGACGGCTGACCCGGCGGGATGCGCACGCACGACGGTGAGTTCCGTGTCGCCCAGGACGACCCGGGCGGGCGCCCGGCGCGTGCCCGCACGCACGCGCGACCATGCTGCGCCCACATCGAGGTCCGGTGTGAGCGCAGTGTCGTCCTTCGTCACCTTCGCCGCATAGGTCGCGGCGGCGTCGTCCTGCGGTTCCCAGACGACGGTGCCAGCTTCGATCAACGTCAGGACCTCGAGGAGGGCCTCGGCACCCACACGCGCGAGCTCTTCCTCGACTTCGGCGGCATAGCGCCCCGCAATCGGTACACCGCGCTGCAGCGCATACGGCCCCGTGTCGAGACCTTCCTCCATGCGCATGATGCTTACGCCGGTCTCGCCGTCTCCGGCGAGGATGGCGCGCTGCACGGGCGCGGCGCCGCGGTGTCTCGGGAGTAGCGAGGCATGGACATTCACGCACCCGAGCGCGGGCACCGAGAGTGTCTCGGGAGGTAGCAGAACACCGAACGCGGCGACACAGACGACGTCGGGCCGGACTGCGGCGACGGCGTCGTTCGCCTCGCCCCGGAGGGACGTACGCTCGATCACCGGCAGACCGGCCGCGAGCGCGGCCGCTTTCACGGCCGACGGCAGGAGCTTGCCGCCTCTCCCCGATGCGGTGTCCGGGCGCGTCACCACGAGCACCACCTCATGCTGGCGAGCAAGCGCTTCCAGTGAGGGGACGGCGAACTCGGGCGTCCCCATGAAGACAACGCGCATCCCAGCTCCCCTCATCCGCAGCAGACGCCCGGCCTCAGAGCCCGTTCGCCTCGTTGTAGGCACGTATCAGCTGCTTGCGCATCGACGCGGGAGCGCGATCGAGGATCAACTTCCCGTCAAGATGGTCGGTCTCGTGCTGGATGACCCGCGCCAGGAAGTCGTGCGCGTCGATGGTGACCTCATCACCGTCGATGCTCTGACCACGGCAGACGATGTGGAGGCTGCGCTCCACGGGCACATCTATGCCGGGCACCGACAGACAGCCCTCGGTACCCACAGCGGTTTCGTCACTTCGTGCGACGATCACCGGATTGCACATCGCGGCAATCTCATCGTCCATCACGAAGACGATGAGTCGCTTGCTGATTCCGACCTGCGGCGCTGCCAGACCCACTCCGTCTTCGACGTCCATGGTCTCTATCATCGAACGCACGAGCCCGTGGATGTCCGGCTCGGTAGCCGGGTCAATGGGCTCGGCGCGCATCTTCAGTATCGGGTTGGGGTGGTGCAAGACCTTCATGACGCTCATGCTTCGAAATCGCCTCTCTCTCGCAGTCGCATCGTGCGACCGGGTCCCATTCTACACCGTGTGTCGAGGGCCGATGACTCCTCGCACGAGCCGCGCGTGCGCTCAGAGCATGCCGACGGGATCCACGTCCACCACACAGGTGACCCCGGCAGGCATGCGCAACGAACCGAGTGCCGGGCCGAGGACCGTGGCAAGGTCCCCGTCGCGTGGTGCCTTGAGCACGACATGCCAGCGCCAGTCGCCCTTCAGCCGCGCGATCGGCGCCGCCGAGGGACCGAACACTTCCCACCCTGCGGGTGCGGCCTTTCGTGTGGCCGTTGCCACCTCGTGCGCCGCCTGCCGCACCGTCGCGGCATCGGTGCCGTGGAGCAAGATGTTAGCGAGGCGTCCGAACGGAGGGAAGTGCAGCGCGTCGCGCTCGGCACGCTCGGGACCGTAGACGAGCGACGGATCGCCCGCGGCGACGGCCTGCACCGCCGGGTGCTCCGGCCAGTACGTCTGCACGATGACGAGTCCTCCCTTGGGGCCGCGCCCGGCACGCCCCGCCACCTGCTCGAGCAGCTGGAACGTGCGCTCCCCCGCCCGGAAGTCGGGGATGTGCATGCTGGTGTCGGCGTTCAGGACACCCACGAGAGTGACGTCAGGGTAGTCGAGCCCCTTCGCGATCATCTGCGTGCCGAGGAGCACCGCGCTCTCGTACGACTCGAAGCGCGCAAGCGCCTCCTCATGACCACGTTTGCGGGCGGTCGTGTCGGCATCCATGCGCACGATCGGCAACTCCGGGAAGAGGAGCGCGAGCTCGGACTCGGCGCGCTGCGTACCTGCCCCGAACCGGCGGAGGTACGCGCTTCCACAGGAAGGACAGGTGACCGGCACCTCGTGTGAGGCACCGCAGTGATGGCACTGCAGGCGGTTCGTGTCCTCGTGGTAGGTGAGCGACACGCTGCAGCTCTCGCACCCGGGAACGTAGCCGCACTCCCGGCAGAGCAGGAACGACGCGAAACCCCGTCGGTTGAGGAAGAGCACCGCCTTCTCGCGACGCTCTGCCACCCGCCTCAGCGCAGCCTGGAGTTCGCGGGAGTACATCGAGCGATGCCCGTCGGCGAACTCGGCGGTCATGTCGACGACCCGGACCTCGGGCGGTTCACCGCCGCCGACACGGTGCGTCAGCCGCACCCGGCGATAGCGGCCTTCGTCGGAGGCGACCTGCGCCTCGAGGCTTGGCGTGGCCGAGCCAAGCACGAGCGTTGCGCCGTGAGCCTCGCAGAGACGCTCCGCCACGTCGCGGGCGTGATAGCGCGGCGACTGACCCTGCTTGTACGACGCCTCGTGTTCCTCGTCGATGACCACGAGCGCCAGATCGCGCACCGGTGCGAAGAGCGCCGAGCGCGCGCCGACGACGACTCTGACCTCGCCCGAGAGCGCGAGCTGCCACTGATCGAAGCGTTCGCCCGCCGAGAGGCGGCTGTGGATGACCGCGACGTCGTCGCCCAGGCGCGAGCGAAAGCGACCCACGGTCTGTGGTGTGAGCGAGATCTCAGGGACGAGGACGATCGCACCCCTGCCACCGGCGAGCGCCCGCTCGATGGCGGCGAGGTAGACCTCGGTCTTGCCCGAGCCCGTCACCCCTTCGAGCAGCACGACGCCGCCGCCCTCGGTCTGACTGCGCGCGATCGCCTCCAGCGCCACCGTCTGTTCGGCCGTGTGCGGGTGACGGGGCGCGAGTGACGACGCCCCCTCTGGGCGGCGGTATCGCCGCCGCTCAAGGATCGAGACCACGCCGGCCTTCTCGAGCGCCCGGGCTGCTGCAGCCGCGCCAGGGATGTCCGCCGAGAGCTCGGGTATTGTGACCGGTCCGGCACGGAGCGCATCGAGTACCGCCCGCTGGACCGTGGCGTTCGCCCGGGGAGTGAACGACGCGGCCCCGGGACACATGACCACGAGCCGCTCGGAGGCCGGGGCGGTCTGCCGCCCCTCGTAGCGCCATGCGCCGTCCGCATCCCGCATCGCACGAGGCGCACCTCCCGGCGGCAGGAACAGCTTGAGTGCCTCGGAGAGCGGCGCGAGGTAGGTCCGGGCGATCCAGGCGGCGATGCCGATGGCGCGCTCATCGAACAACGGCGCGCCGAGCACCGCCTCCACCGGCCGGAGCTCGCCGGTGAAACCAGAGCTCTCGACCAGTGCCGTCACGTACCCCACGCATGGGCGACCACCGAACATGACCGCCACCGGACAGCCGACCGCGACCGTCCCGGCGTGCTCATCCGGGACGGCATAGTCGAACGGCTCGGTCAGCGCACGCGTCGGGACGTCCACGACGACCTGCGCCACCCGCCGTGCCGTGATGCGATCTACAGGACCGATGTCGGCTCGTTTCTCCATGGGGACAGCATAGTCGCGCGCTCCGACATCAGGGGCCCTACCTTTCCCCCGTCGGAGTCCGCAGACGTCAGTGCGTTACTCGACTGCGGCGCGCAGGGCGTCGACGCGGTCGAGGCGCTCCCACGTGAAGTCGGCGTCCTCCCGGCCGAAGTGCCCGTACGCGGCCGTCTTGCGATACATGGGACGCCGGAGGTCGAGGTCACGGATGATCGCGCCGGGCCGCAGGTCGAACACCTCGGAGACCGCACGTTCGATCCGCACCCGGTCCACTCGCTCGGTACCGAACGTCTCAACGAGGACGGAGAGTGGATGCGCCACGCCGATCGCGTATGCGATCTGGATCTCACAACGCTCGGCCAGGCCTGCCCCGACCACGTTCTTGGCCACCCACCGCGCCGCGTATGCCGCCGAACGATCGACCTTCGTGCAGTCCTTGCCGGAGAAGGCGCCGCCACCATGCCGACCCATGCCGCCGTAGGTGTCGACGATGATCTTCCGGCCGGTGAGGCCGCTGTCGCCCATCGGGCCGCCGATGACGAACCTCCCGGTGGGGTTCACATAGACCTCGGCGCCGGACCAGTCGATGCCAGCCGTCTCGAAGACCGGCTCGATGACCTGCTCGATGATGTCGGGACGCATGAGCGCCTCGATGTCCACGTTGTCCGCGTGCTGCGATGAGACGAGGACGTTGGCGATGCCGACCGGTCTGCCATCCCGATACCGAACGCTCACCTGGGTCTTGCCATCGGGGCGCAGGTACTCGAGCACCCCTCCCTTGCGCACGGCGGTCAGACGCTCCGCCAGCCGGTGCGCGAGGAAGATCGGCATCGGCATGAGCTGCGGCGTCTCGTCACACGCATACCCGAACATCATGCCCTGGTCGCCCGCGCCGATGAGGTCGAGCGGGTCCACCTGCCCCTTCCTGGCCTCGAGCGCCTTGTCCACGCCCATCGCGATGTCCGGGCTCTGCTCGTGGATGGCCGTGAGGACACCGCACGTCGCATAGTCGAAGCCGTACTTGGCCCGCGTGTAGCCGATCGACTCGACGGTGTCACGCACGATCGACTGGATGTCGACGTACGCGTGTGTGCGAATCTCGCCCGCCACCATCACCAGACCGGTCGTGACGAGCGTCTCACAGGCGACCCGTACGTAGTCAGGCGAGGCCACCGAGCCCTTGTCGGTCACGTATCCCTCGGCGGCAAGCTCGCCCTCGCGGGCGATGATGGCGTCGAGGACGGCGTCCGATATCTGGTCGCACATCTTGTCGGGGTGGCCTTCCGTGACCGACTCCGAGGTGAACAGGTACTCCCGCTCTGACATCGTGCCTCCTCTGCCGGACCCGGCGCACCGCCGCATCCCGCTCAAAAAAGAACCCCCGCCCGGACGGACGAGGGATGCCACGATGACACCGGAGGTGCCGCGTTCTTCCCTCATCTGCCAGACTGCCGTCTGCCGCAATGTGGCACCATGCGTCGTTTTCACGCTGGTTGCCGGGGCGTCTCCGGGTGCGGTCCCTCGGCCCTCTGCAGCACTCTCGCGCTGCCTCTTGATGAGTACGCACCCGACGTTAGCACGCGAGACGCCTCGTCGCAACAACCGTATTGGACCGCTCTCTGTATACTTGTGCGGTTCCCGTCACCGAGAGGATGAACCGTGACCGCACCTGTACGCGTCCGCTTCGCGCCGAGCCCCACTGGACACCTCCACATCGGCGGCGCCCGCACTGCCATCTACAACTGGGCGTTCGCCCGCCACCACGGCGGCACGTTCATCCTGCGCATCGACGACACCGACGCGGAGCGCTCCACCGAGGAGAACACCGGCCAGATCCTGCGCTCGCTTCGCTGGCTGGGTCTCGACTGGGACGAGGGACCGGAGGTGGGCGGACCTTACGGCCCCTACCTGCAGACCGAGCGCGCGGTACTCTACCGCGAGGCGCTCGACACCCTCAAGAGCTCCGGCCACGCGTACCCCTGCTTCTGCACTCCCGAGGAGCTCGCCGCCAAGCGCGACGCCGCCCGGGACGGCGATGGCGTCTTCGGCTATGACCGCACGTGCCGGTCACTCGATCCCGCCGAGGCGGCCCGTCGAATCGAAGCCGGCGAACCGCACGTCTGGCGCCTGAGAGTCCCGCTCGACCGCGGCGACATCGTCGTGGACGACGTCATCCGCGGCGCGGTCCCCTTCCCCGCCACGACCATGGACGACCTCGTGCTCGTGCGAAGCGACGGAACGCCGACCTACAACTTCGCCACAGTGGTGGATGACTGGAAGATGGCGATCACGCACGTGATCCGCGGTGACGACCACCTCTCCAACACACCGCGCCAGATCCTCGTGTTCGAGGCGCTCGGCGCACCGGTGCCACACTTCGCGCACCTCAGCATGATCCTCGGCGCAGACGGCAAACGGCTCTCGAAGCGCCACGGCGCCACCTCGGTGGACGCCTATCGCGAAGAGGGCTTCCTTCCCGAGGCGCTCCTCAACTACCTGGCGCTCCTCGGTTGGGCCTTCGACGACCGGACCACCGTCTTCGACGCGGCGATGCTCACCGGGCACTTCGAGCTCGCGCGCGTCTCACGCAACCCGGCCATCTGGGACCCCGAGAAACTCGAATGGATGAACGGCACCTACATCCGGGCACTCTCACCGGCAGACCTCGTGGACCGCATCGTCCCCTTCCTCGTCGACGCCGCGCTCACCACCCCCGAGCGGACCACTGCCGACCGTGGCTGGTTCGAGGCGCTCGCCCCCCTCGTCTCCGAACGACTCAAGCGCCTCGATGAGGTCGTCCCGATGGTGCGCTTCCTCTTCGCCGACGAGATCGCCATCGATGAGGCGGCCCGCGAGAAGGTGCTCGCGCAGGAGACGGTGCCCGGAGTGCTCGCCGCCACCCTCGAGGCCCTCACTGCGCTCCCCGACTGGACGGCCGAGGCGATCGAGCATGCACTCCGTGAGCTTCCCGCACAACTCGACCTCAAGCCCAAGGCCGTCTTCCAGGTAGTACGGGTGGCAACGACCGGCTCAACGGTGAGCCCGCCGCTGTTCGAATCGCTGGCGCTCCTCGGACGCGAGCGGACGTTGGGGCGCCTGAGCGGGTTGACACCCCGATAACCGAGACGGTAGGATTCGTATCCGCGCCTAGCAAGCGCGGGGCGCACAACTGGGGCGTGGTGTAACTGGCAACACGTCGGATTCTGGTTCCGAAAAGTCTAGGTTCGAGCCCTAGCGCCCCAGCCAGGCTTGGCCCGTTCGTCTAGCGGTTAGGACACCGCCCTCTCAAGGCGGAGATCACGGGTTCGAATCCCGTACGGGCTACCAGAACACTCGCAGGTCAGAGGGCACATCCTCTGACCTGTTGCATTTGCTGGACCTCCTTGCCCGGTTATCGCCCCACGAAGACGGTTTCGGATCACGAATGTCGTGCCAAGAACGACTGCGCCCCTCCCTGCCGTAGCTGGGAGGGGCGCAGTCGATAACCGCGACGGAC
Source organism: uncultured Coriobacteriaceae bacterium (assembly GCA_964392965.1). Classification (GTDB taxonomy): domain Bacteria; phylum Actinomycetota; class Coriobacteriia; order Anaerosomatales; family Anaerosomataceae; genus CAYMSA01. The sequence continues at coordinate 188 of CAYMSA010000018.1, read as the reverse complement.
GCGTGTCCCTGCTAGCAGACCTCGGGCTTCGATCCTACGAGCCTCGTCAATCGGCCCAGAATCTCATCGCCTTCGTTGTCAGACTCAAGGAGGCACCCGAACACGACGCGCGGGGCATCAGCCCCGAAGCCAAGATCGCCCTGCGTGATGTCCGTGGGCGAGAAGTGAGCCTTCATGAAGGGGGTCTC
>CAYMSA010000017.1:12771-29096 GCA_964392965.1 uncultured Coriobacteriaceae bacterium | reverse complement strand
CGCATCGAGGGCGTGCAGCACGAGTTCTCGACGATCGAGGGTGTCCGCGAGGACGTCACCGACATCGTGCTCAACGTAAAGGGTCTTGTGTTCCGCGACGCCGGCATCGGCTCAGGTGACGCTGTCGCGACTCTCGTAGTGAACGGACCCGCCGTTGTGACCGGTGCGGACCTGAAGGTCCCCACCGAGTTCACGCTGGCGAATCCAGAGCACGTGCTGGCGAACATCGAGGCCGGAGTGACGTTCGAAATGAGCGTCCGGATCGGCATCGGATCGGGCTATGTGTCGGCGGACCGCAACAAGCGGGCTGATGACCCTATCGGGGTCATCACTGTCGACTCCCTCTTCAGTCCCGTCGTCCGCTGCACGTACGCGGTTGAGAACACGCGCGTGGGTCAGCGGACCGACTACGACAAGCTGGTCCTTGAGGTGGAGACGAACGGATCCATGAGCCCTGCCGATGCGGTCGCACGTGCGGCGCGCATCATCAGTGAGCACATGATGCTGCTCGTCGAGGAGGCCGGAACCGAGCTTCCGGAGGAGAGTACCTTCGAGCACGTCCCCAGCGAAGAGGATCGCATGCTCGACACGCCCATCGAGGAGTTGGACCTCACCGTCCGCTCGTACAACTGCCTCAAGCGCCAGGGCGTCAACACCATCGGTCAGCTGACCGAGTGCACCGAAGGTGACCTGCTGAACATCAGGAACTTCGGCGCGAAATCGATCGAAGAAGTCAAGGACAAGCTCCAGGCCCTGGGCCTGGGCCTCGCTGGCTAGGAGAGCGCACGAAATGAGACACGCAAAGAAGGGGCGCAAGCTCGGCACCGATGCGAGCCACACGCGCGCGATGCTTCGCAGCCTCGCGGTGGCCGTTCTCACGAACGAGCGCATCAAGACGACCGAGACGCGCGCGAAAGAGGTCCGTTCGCTGGTCGATCGGATCATCGGTTGGGGCAAGCGCGGTGACGTGCACGCTCGCCGACTCGCACTCGCTGAACTTGGTGACCAGGCTCTGGTCAAGAAGGTGTTCGACGATATCGCCCCGCGGTACGCCGAGCGCCCGGGTGGTTACACGCGCATACTGAAGCTCGGGCCCCGCAAGGGCGACGCTGCGCCGATGGTGATCATCGAGCTCGTCGAGTAGCGGCGGTCCGCAAAGGACGCAGAGCACGAAAGGCCCCGTCACACCCGGGGCCTTTCGTGTCTGTGGGGGGTAGGCATGATCGAGATAACAGATGTCTCAGTCGAGTACCCGGGCTCACAGCGCCCGGCGCTCGAGTGTGTCTCTCTCACGGTCAGTCCCGGAGAGCTGGTCGCGGTCCTTGGTGGAAACGGGTCGGGGAAGTCGACGCTTCTGCGAACGTGTAACGCTCTTGTAGCGCTGAGCCACGGGCAGGTTCATGTCGACGGGCTGGACACGGGGGACGAGAGTGCCCTCTGGCGCATCCGGTCGCGGGTGGGTTATGTGCTGCAGAACCCCGAGAACCAGATTGTTGGCACGATGGTCGAGGAGGACGTCGCCTTCGGTCCCGAGAATCTCGGTGTGCACCCTGATGAGCTGCGACGGAGGGTGGACTCGGCGCTTGCGGACGTTGGGCTGACCGGGTTCGAACGCCGCGAGCCGCATCTGCTGTCCGAGGGTCAGAAGCAGCGCCTGGCCATAGCCGGTGCACTTGCGTTCGAACCAGCCTATCTTCTGCTCGATGAGCCCACCGCCATGCTGGACGCGCAGTCGCGTCAGGAAGTGCTGCGTGTCTTGCGGCGGCTGCGCGAACGGGGTGTCGGCATGTTGCATGTGACACATCACCTGGCCGACGTCGCGGATGCTGACAGGTGCGTCGTGCTGCAGTCGGGGCGAGTGGTCTACGACGGGCCTATGGACGCGCTCCTCGGCGAGAGCGAGCGCGCGGAGAGTCTGGGACTGGAGGTCCCGCCGCTCGCGCTGCTCGTTCAGGCCCTTCGGGGCGCGGGAGTAGCCGTGCCGCCGGGGCTGCCGAGCCTGGGGGAGGTCGAGGTCGCACTGTGGGGTTGATCGCGCGTGATGTGACGTTCAGCTATGCCGTCGGGTCTCCGGGTACGGATCCCGCCGTCCGTTCGGTCTCCCTTGAGGTGGCGCGCGGTGACCTCATGCTGGTCGTGGGGACCACCGGTTCGGGCAAGTCCACGCTTCTGCGGCTGCTGGCCGGCCTGCTCACGCCTGATTCCGGTGTGGTGGAGGTCGACGGTCGATCCTCGGCTCACATGGGCGATGGCCGGGTCGGCATCGTCTTCCAGAATCCGGAGTGGCAGTTCTTCGCCGAGACGCTTCTCGCCGACGTGATGTTCGGTCCCCGCAATCTTGGGAGACCGGATCCGGCGAGGCACGCACGCGAGGCCCTGCGGGCTGTCGGCCTCGACCCGGACGCGTACGGCGCGCGGTCGCCGTTCAGTCTCTCGGGGGGCGAGGCCCGCCGGGCTGCTATCGCGGGCGCTCTTGCTCTCGGCGCATCGTACCTGCTGCTGGACGAGCCGACGGCCGGTCTCGACAGGACCGGGCGTGAAGCGGTACGGGCGGTACTCGCCGCCGAGCGTGAGCGCGCGGGTCTCGTCGTCGTCACGCACGATCCCGAGGAGTTCCTGGGGGTGGCCTCGGCGGTCGTGGTGCTCGACGCAGGGGAGGCGGTCTTCTCCGGGAGTGTCGAGGAGCTGCTCAGTGCATCCGAGCGCTATGAGGCCGCGGGCCTGCGCCTACCGGACGTCGTGCGGATCCAGCTCAGAGCCCGGAAGCGGGGAATCGTCCTTCCCGAGGTCGCGTTCGATCCGGTCGTCGCGGCACACGTGCTGCTCGAGGCGTTGGGGAGACGACCGTGAGGATTCCCGTCGCCTTCGGTCAGTACGTCCCTGCGGACTCACCGGTCCATGAGATGGACGCCCGGGCCAAGATGGGCGTGGGTGTGGCATTCGCGGTCGCGATGTTCCTGGTGGACGGCCTGCTCGGCCTGCTCGTCATGGCGCTCATGCTGGCAGGCGCGGTGCGCCTCTCGGAGGTCCCCTGGCGCGTGGCTCTGCGGGGGCTCAAGGCCCTTACACTTCTTCTCGCGTTCACGCTTCTCGCGCATGCGCTGCGCTGGGGTGCACAGTCGGACGCGCTCGTCGCACTCGGGCCGCTCGCAGTCACCGCAGGGGGACTCCTCCGGGGCGTCTTCTTTGCGCTGCGTGTGATGCTGCTCGTTGTGGGCACGTCGCTGCTCACGCTGACGACGACGCCCGTGGAGCTGACCGATGCGCTCGAGCGACTCATGCGGCCGCTGGAGCTGGTGCACTTTCCTGCAGGCGAGGTGGCGATGATGCTGACGATCGCGCTTCGCTTCATACCGACGACGGCACAGGAGGCCGAGCGGATCATCATCGCTCAGAGTGCCCGCGGAGCACGGTTCGACGAGGGGGGACCGATCAGGCGCATCCGGGCCTTCGTGCCCGTTCTGGTGCCGCTGTTCGTGAACCTCTTCAAGCGCGCTGAAGACCTGGCGGTCGCCATGGAGTCCCGCTGCTATCGGGGTGGTGTCGGCCGGACCCGTCTGCATGTCGCGCGCATGACGGCGCGCGACTGGGCCGCATTCGGCATCTCGGCGGTGCTCGTGTTCGCCGTCGGGTGGATACTGTGAGCGACGCTTCGTACGCGTGAGGCGACGACAGGTGGAAGGGGACAGCATGGCCGCCGAGGTGGTGGTGCTCACGGTTTCGTATGTGGGCGACGGCTTCGCGGGCTTCGCGCGGCAACCCGGCATGCGGACCGTTCAGGGCGAGGTCGAACGTGCACTTGCGGTGACGTTGCGTCGTGAGGTCACGACCGTGGGAGCGGGGCGCACCGATGCGGGCGTGCATGCGCTCGGCCAGGTGATGAGCTTTGAGGCCGATGGCTCGGAGCCTGCCGATCACATCCTGAGACGATCGCTCAACGCACTCGTCGGCGAGGGCATCGCGATACGGGACGTCCGCCGGGCGCGGGAGGGCTTCAGTGCGCGTCACTCGGCGGTGCTCCGCGAATATCGCTACCGACTCGTCGTCGGCCCCGTCCCGCCGTTGTTCCTTGCGCCGGTTGCGTGGTGGGTGCGGGGCGAGCTCGACGTCGAGGCCATGCAGGCGGCTTCGGCCCACCTCGTGGGGGAGCATGATTTCCGGTCGTTCTGCGTCACCGCCTCGGCCGAGGGCAAGCGAACCATGCGTCGTGTCGATGCTATCGAGCTGTTCGGCGAACAGCTGCTCGGAGAGGACTCCCTCGTGATTCGGGTGACAGGAAACGCCTTCCTTCACTCGATGGTACGGGTGCTCGTGGGCACGCTCGCCGAGGTAGGCGCGGGCAGACGCGCACCGGACTGGACGGCCGACGTCCTGGCGGCGCGGCAACGTTCGGCCGCAGGTCCGACCGCTCCCGCGCACGGGCTCACGCTGTGGGACGTCGAGTACGCCGACGGGTGGTTCCTTCCGGAGTCCGGGGGAATGGATACACCCGGAGCCGTTTGTTGACACGCCAACGTGCCGTGGTTAGAGTGTAAGGGTTCGTTTTGAGAGCCCCGTGAACTCGATGAGCGACACGTCCGTTCTGCTATGGAGGAACCCTTGAAGACCTACTACGCCAAGCCTGGCGAGGTGGAGCGTGAGTGGCTGGTCGTTGATGCCACTGACGTGCCACTTGGCCGTCTGGCGAGCGAAGTCGCGTGCATCCTGAAGGGTAAGCGCAAGCCGCAGTACACCCCGAACACCGACACCGGTGACTTCGTCATCGTTGTGAACGCGTCGAAGGTGAAGCTGACCGGCAACAAGCTCGCTGACAAGAAGAAGTACCGCCACTCGGGATATCCGGGTGGACTGAAGGAGACCTCGATCGCCGATATGCTCGCCACCCGTCCCGAGCGGGTCATCGGACTCGCCGTTCGCGGCATGCTGCCGAAGAACACGCTCGGCAGGGCGCAGCTCAAGAAGCTGAAGGTCTATGGTGGAGCCGAGCATCCGCACCAGGCACAGTCGCCTCGTGAGATCACCCTGGAGGTCTAGCGCATGGCTGAAAACAAGGCAGTCTACTGGGGCACGGGGCGGCGCAAGACCTCGGTCGCGCGTGTTCGCATCACCCCCGGTTCCGGCCAGATCATCGTGAACAATCGTCCCTTTGCCGACTACTTCGGCAGGGAGGTTCTCCGCGGGTTCGTCGAGCAGCCGTTCAAGGTCACCGAGACCGTCGGCCACTTCGACGTCATCGCGAACATCCACGGCGGAGGCCTCTCAGGCCAGGCCGGTGCGCTTCGTCATGGCATCGCGCGTGCGCTGCTCGATGCCGGCGACGACTATCGTGGTGAGCTCAAGAAGGCCGGTCTTCTCAGCCGTGACTCCCGCATGGTCGAGCGCAAGAAGTACGGTCTCAAGAAGGCCAGGAAGCGCCCGCAGTTCTCCAAGCGTTAGGAACAGCGGGACGTCATCGACCGACCGAACAAGCAAGGTCCGCCCCGGTGGCGGACCTTGCTTCGTATGAGGGAGACGCTCCATGACACGACTCTTCGGCACGGACGGCGTTCGCGGCGTCGCGAACCGCGACCTCTCACCCGAACTCGCGTTCAGGCTCGGTGAGGCGGCCGGCCGCTTCCTCGGCAGGGGAGAGGGCCGGATCCTCATCGGCATGGATACGAGACGCAGCGGCGCCATGCTGGAGGCTGCGGTGGTCGCCGGCGTGTGCTCCTCCGGCGCTGACGCACTGCGGGCCGGTGTCGTGCCGACGCCGGCGGTCGCTTACCTGACGAAGGCGCTCGGAGCCGATGGCGGCGTCGTGATCTCGGCCTCGCACAACCCTGCCGCATACAACGGCGTGAAGCTCTTCGACCGGGACGGCTTCAAGCTGCCGGACGAGGTCGAAGACGACATCGAGGAGACGCTCATCGTCGAGCGGACGTGGGAGCGCCCGACAGGTGAACGGGTGGGAAGCGCGACGTTGGTGGCCGATGCTGCGACACGTTACGTGGAGCACGTCGTCTCGACGGCGCCTGCGGGCCTTGTGGGCCTGCGTATCGCAGTCGATTGCGGCCACGGGGCTTCGGCGGTCACCACACCGGAGGCACTCGAGCGCCTCGGCGCCGAAGTGGTCGTGATCAATGGCGACTGGAACGGCATGGACATCAACCTGGGCTGCGGATCCACCGATCTCTCAGCCCTTCAGGAGCTCGTGAGGTCCGGAGGCTTCGACCTCGGCATAGCCCACGACGGTGATGCGGACCGGGTCCTCGCGGTCGATGAGCACGGTGCCGAGGTAGACGGCGACCGCATCATGGCGATCTGTGCGCTGGATCTTCTCGAGCGCGATGCGCTGCCCGGACCGACGGTCGTAGCCACGGTCATGAGCAACCTCGGTCTCGAGGTGACCCTCAAGGAGTACGGTATCGCGCTCGTGCGGACCAGGGTGGGGGACCGCTATGTACTCGATCAGATGCGGGCCTCGGGAGCGATGTTCGGCGGAGAGCAGTCAGGGCACGTCATATTCCTCGAGCACGCGAGCACGGGCGACGGGCTGGTGACCGCGGTGCAGCTGGCGTCGGTGGCGAAGCGATCCGGACGGCGACTCTCGGAGCTCGCCTCGTCGGTGAAGCGCTACCCGCAGGTCCTCGTGAACGTGCGGGTGGCGGAGCCGGGCCTCCTGCCCGGGAGCGCGCGGGTGGCCCAGGCCGTACACGCGGCCGAGGAGGAGCTCCGGGGAACCGGGCGGATCCTCGTCCGGCCCTCGGGCACCGAGCCCCTCGTGCGCGTCATGGTGGAGGCAGCGGACGAGACGAAGGCGCGCACGGTGGCCGACGAGGTCGCGGGTATCGTGGAGGCTGAGCTCGGGTAGCGGTTGCGTGCGGTGGCGGTACCGATTCGATGACGTCTGCGAAACCGTTGTCCGCAGGCGCGTGGGGCGGGCCGTCGGTGGTCCTTGCCTCTGCTACAATGTGGCGTGTTTCACGGCGGTGACCTGTGTCGTATCGCACCCGGAAGGGGGTGTCTTCGTCTCCTAGTTGATGCAAGCGCCAGGCCTGACGGTAGACGTCAGGTGACGAGGTGAGGGCCCATCGAAAGACTCGGCGGATGGCTCTCCGGCGGCCCGGGGTCGACACGCCGAACGGCAAATCCCGCGAGTGATCGCGGGGACAAACCGTCGGCGAACCGGTTCATGAGCGACTCATGTAGTCGCACCAGCTCACCTACACGCGGTGTCGCATCGCGTCACCCGTATCTTGGGACACACCCGGGAGGTAATCATATGTGTGGGATCGTCGGATACTGCGGTCCACGTGAGGCCGCTGATGTGTTGCTGCGGGGTCTGGCCCGACTGGAGTACCGGGGCTATGACTCGGCGGGCGTCGCCATCGCCGGGGACGGCGGCGTGACGGTGAGGCGCAGGGTCGGCAAGCTCCAGAATCTGCAGCAGGCCCTGGCGAAGGAGCCACTCGCCGGCGTCGTCGGTATCGGGCACACGCGCTGGGCGACCCACGGGAAGCCCACCGAGGGCAACGCCCATCCGCACACCGACTGCACGGGTCGGGTGTGCGTTGTGCATAACGGCATCATCGAGAACTACGCGGACCTGCGTGCCGAGCTCGAGACCAGCGGGCATACTCTCGACTCGGAGACCGATACCGAGGTCGTGGCGCACCTCATCGAGGGCGCCTACCGGGGTGATATCGCTGCGGCGGTCAGGCAGGTGACCGCGCGGCTCAAGGGCAGCTACGCGCTCGCGGTCATGCATGCCGACGAGCCTGAGACGATCATCGCCACGAGGCAGGACTCGCCGCTCATCATCGGCGTCGGCGACGGTGAGGCCATCGTGGCGAGCGACATCCCTGTGGTCCTGGAGTACACGCGTGAGGTGCTCGTGCTCGAGGACGGCGACCTCGCCGTCGTGACGGTCGACGGTGTGTGGGTGTCCGACCGGTACGGCGAGAGCCATGAGCCCGAGCGGCTGCACGTGGAGTGGGATCTCGATGCCGCCGAGAAGGGCGGCTACGAGACGTTCATGCTCAAGGAGATCTACGAGCAGCCCAAGGCCCTGCGCGACACGCTGCGGGGCCGGATGAGCGATGCCGGCGTCGTCCAGCTGTCCGAGCTGACGCTTCCCGATGCCGAGATCGCCCGCCTCGACCGGGTCTGCATCATCGCGTGCGGCACGAGCTACCACGCGGGCATCGTGGCGAAGACGCTCATCGAGCAGTGGGCGCGGATACCGGTGTCAGTCGAGGTCTCCAGCGAGTTCCGGTACTCGGATCCCATCGTCGGGGACAGCACACTCGTCGTAGCCATCACGCAGTCGGGGGAGACCGCCGACACGCTCGCGGGCGTGCGCGAGGCGCGTGCGCGAGGCGCGAAGGCGTTCGCGATCACGAACGTCGTGGGCAGCCGAGTGACGCGCGAGAGTGACGGGGTCATCTACACGCATGCCGGCCCGGAGATCGGTGTGGCGGCAACCAAGACCTTCACCGCACAGATAGCCGCCCTCTCGGTACTCGCACTCAAGCTCGCCCAGGCCAAAGGTACGCTCACTGCCTCGGACATCAGGGCCATCTGGGACGAGCTCGCCGGTCTGCCCGACGTCGTCGAGCGTATCCTTGCGTCGGACGCGCTGATCGCCGAATGTGCCGCCGAGTACGCCTGCGCCACATCGTCGCTCTTCCTCGGGCGGGGCATCGGCGTACCTGTGGCCATGGAGGGCGCGCTCAAGCTGAAGGAGATCAGCTACGTGCACGCCGAGGCGTACGCCGCAGGCGAGATGAAACACGGGCCGATCGCGCTCATCACGACCGACGTGCCTGTCGTGGTGGTCGCCACCGAAGGACATACGTATGAGAAGGTCGTGAGCAACATCCAGGAGGTCCGTGCGCGCGGCGCCCGGGTCATCGCGGTGGCGACCGAGGGCGACGAGAGCATCCTGCAGCACGCGGAGCACGTCCTCTACGTCCCCGCCACCAGCGAGGACCTCGCTGCGATACCCGCCACCATCCCGATGCAACTGCTCGCCTATCACATCGCTGCCATCAGAGGCTGCAACGTCGATCAGCCACGCAACCTCGCAAAGTCAGTGACGGTGGAGTAGCGATGGCCGTGGAGAGTGAGAGCCTGCAGGCCGCGGGACGCGACGGGCGACCCGTGCTCACCGGCCTCGGCGTGGACATCGTCGAGATCGATCGTATGCGTGATGCGCTGGCGCGTCGGCCGAGGATGAAGGAGAGGCTCTTCTCACCTCAGGAACGCGAGTACTGTGACCGCCGCAACCGGCCGGAGATCCACTACGCGATGCGCTTCGCGGCGAAGGAAGCGGTGCTCAAGGCACTCGGCATCGGCTTCTCGGGTGTGCGATTCCGTGACGTGGAAGTCGTGCGCGACGAGCGGGGCCGGCCGGCACCACGTCTCACGGGGCGCGCGGCCGCGGTCGCCGAGGAGCTGGGCGTCGTGGAGATGCACCTCTCGCTGTCGTTCACGCACTCCAACGCGGTAGCGTCGGCGGTGGCGATCACCGAGGAGATGCGGCCGGCGCGCATCGCCGAGGTCGAGACGCCTCAGCAACGCCTTGCCGCGTCATTCAAGGAGGCGAGAGGGCTTCTCGAGGATATCGGGAACGCAGAGGGGTAGGAGTCTTTCGTCCCGGGTCTTCGTTCGAGGCCCGGCGGTGGGTGTTCGACCGTGACGGCTGGTGCGAGGAGGACCTCATGCGTCATGCACTGTCGGCAGATGCGATGCGGGCCGCCGAAACGGAGGCCGTCGCCTGCGGGCATGCGACCCTCGGCGCACTGATGGAGCGCGCGGGTGCCGCCGTGGCGTCGGAAGTGACCTCGCGTGTTCCCGGCGGGCCGGTGCTTGTGGCGTGCGGCCCGGGGAACAACGGCGGCGACGGCTGGGTCGCCGCGAGGCTGCTCACCGAGGCGGGGCGGGCGGTTCGTGTCGTGGCGGTACGCGCTCCCGAGGAGTTGCCGGAGCCTGCGCGCGAGGCGGCCCGGCGAGCGCTGGAAGCGGGTGTGGCATGGAGTGTCGCGAGTGACCTGCCGGTCGATGGCTCGCCGGCTGCCGGCACCCGCGATTCTATAGGCGGGGTGGCGGTGGCCGTCGACGCCGTCTTCGGATTCGGGTTCCGTGGCCCGGCGAGGGGTGCCGCAGCCCGGCTCATCGCGATGCTCGAGGAGTTGCGGATTGCGGGCGCAACCGTCGTCGCCGCCGACGTCCCCTCGGGCGTCTGCTCGGACACCGGCGTGGTGGAGGGCCCGGCGGTGCGGGCGACGGTCACCGTGACGTTCTCGGCGCTCAAGCCGGGACTCCTCATCGAACCGGGCCGCTCCCACGCGGGCGACGTGGTCGTCGCGGACCTGGGGCTCCCGGCCGAGGTGATGGATGTTCATGTGACGGCCGACGTTCCCACGCGGGCTGACATGCGGCCCCTTCTTCCGGTCTCGCGTCCGGACGATCACAAGGGCTCCCGTGGCCGCATCGCCATCGTGGCGGGCTCACGCGCGTACGGAGGAGCCGCGGTTCTTGCGGCTCAGGGCGCGCTCCGGATGGGCGCCGGCTACGTGTACGTGGTGACGCCGGAGCCTAGCGCCGATGCGGTGCGGGTGGTGCTGCCGAACGTCATCGTGCGGGCGGTGGCGGCCGATTCCGACGGGGCGCTCGCCGACCCCGCAGCGGTCATGGACGCGCTCGCCGAGGCCGATGCCGTGGTCGTCGGTCCGGGCCTCACGACCGCTCCCGCAGTCCGCACGCTCGTGAAGCGCCTGCTCCGCGAACTGTCCGTTCCATTGCTCCTCGATGCCGATGCACTCAACGTGCTCGCGGGCGAGCTCGAGGTGCTAGGTGAGACGACGGCCCCGCTGGTGCTCACACCTCATCCGGGTGAGGCTGCACGGTTGCTCGGCACGAACGTGGTCCGGGTGCAGTCGGACCGCCTCGCGGCCGCTGCGGCACTCGCGGCATCGGCACCGCATGCGGATGCCGTGTGCCTCCTCAAGGGCCCGGGCACGATCGTCGCTCCGGGTTGCCGGGCGGGTGGACGGGCCGAGGATGCGAGGCCTGCGATCATCTGCACCGGGAACGCCGGACTGGCGCGTGCGGGATCGGGCGACGTTCTTTCCGGGATGATCGGCGCGCTTCTCGCACAGGGACTCACACCGGTCGCGGCGGCATCTCTCGGCGCGTATCTGCACGGTCGGGCTGCCGAGATCGGGACGGCCCGCCTCACCGAGACGTGCTTCGCCTCGACGGATATCGTCGGGTTCCTTACGGACGCTGTTCGCGAGGTGTCCGCCGGGTAGTAGAATGGGACGCGGGCCGGCGCTTGCCGGGCAGGGCTCACGACTATGGAGGCGCAATGGCTGACCTCATCGCACGCGACATCATGACGCCGGATCCGGTCACGGTCCATCCGGACCTCTCCGTGCAGGATGCCGCGCGGATCATGGTGGAGCGGGGCTTCGGCGCGCTCCCGGTGATGGAGGGCGACCGGCTGGTCGGCATCGTCACCGAGGGCGACCTCATCATGCAGGACGTGAAGGTCGAGTTCCCGACATACCTCCATCTGCTCGATGGATTCATCATGTATCCGGGTGCGACCGCCCGCTTCGAGGCCGAGCTCAAGAAGGCGGTCGGGGCGACCGTCGGCGACGTCATGACCGTCAAGCCCGTGACGATCCAGGCGACGAGCCTCGTGACCGATGTCGCGACGCTCATGGTCGAGCAGGACGTCTCTCGTCTTCCGGTCCTCGACGGGGATCGCCTCGTCGGGATCGTGAGCAAGTCGGACATCGTGCGCTCGCTTCTCAGCGAGGACTAGCGCATGGCTTATCGTCCGCCGGCCTGGGTAGAAGTCGATACTGATGCGATCCTCCACAATGTGCGTGCCCTGAAGGGGCTCACTCGTCCGGGCACCCGTTTCATGGCGATCGTCAAGGCCGACGGGTACGGTCACGGCGCGCTCGAGGCCGCACGTGCGGCCCGCGCGGGCGGAGCCGATCGCTTCGGTGTGGCTACGGTCGACGAGGCGCTCGTCCTGCGTTCCGGCGGAGTTACCGAGCCCATTCACGTGCTCGGAGAGCCGCCCGCCGAGGAGGTGCCGCTCATCGTCGAGCATGGCCTCATCCCGACGGTCGCCACGCCCGAGTTCGCCGCCGTCCTGAGCCGCGCCGCGGTGCGTGCGGAGCGCTCTGTGCCCTTCCACCTCAAGCTCGACACCGGCATGAACCGTCTCGGTGTGCGCTCGGACGCGGCCGTCGAGTTCGCGACGGAGCTCATCCGTCTCCCCGGACTCGTCTTCGAGGGCGTCTTCACACACTTCGCCACCGCCGATGAGCCTGGCGACTGGGAGTTCGAGCAACAGAAGAGTCGATTCGCCCGGTCACTCGAGGATCTCCGGACCGAGGGTATCCGGCCACTCATCCCGCACGCCGCCAACAGCGCGGCGGCAATACTTCATCCGGACACGCATCTGGGCATGATTCGCTGCGGTATCGCGACGTACGGGCTGCTGCCCTGTCCTTCGGCAGTGGGAAAGGTCGACCTGAGGCCGGCTATGAGCGTCAAGTCGCGTGTCTCGTACGTCAAGCGCATCGGCCTGGGAGAGGGCGTGAGCTACGGATTCACCTGGCACGCTGATGGCCCCACGACGATCGCCACCATATCGGTCGGTTATGCCGACGGCGTGCATCGCGTCCTGTCGAACGCGATGCAGGTGCTCATCCGGGGCCAGCGTTGCCGACAGGTAGGTCGGATCTGTATGGATCAGCTGATGGTGGTGGTCCCGCCCCAGGTCGACGTGGCGCAAGGTGACGAGGTCGTGCTCGTGGGCTCGCAGGGCGACGAGCGTGTTTCTCTGGATGAACTCGCCGGTCTCGCGGGCACGATCAGCTACGAGCTTGCCTGCGGGTTCGCGCTTCGGATGCACCGACGCTACTGAGTGAGGCGCTGCGCGTCTGATCGTCCGGTGCGCGTGTGATTACCCGTCTGCTCCCTGGGAAAGCACTCCATGAGGGGTGCGCCGCGTGCGGCGCCACCCGGATGCGATCGGGGGTCGAGGCGTATGGTCCGCAAGGCGAGTACCAGGAGCCGCGCCGACGAGGATGACACCTCTGCCTCGGCGGTGAACGCGGCAGACGAGGCTGATGCCGCGCTCGACCTTATTCGCGCGAAGGAGCTGGAGATCGCCGACCGGCTCACCTCGGCGCACGCGGAGGCCGAGGCGATCGTCGCACGGGCGACCGCGCACGCTAAGGAGATCGGGGAAGCGGCGGCGATCGAGGCCGAACATCGGGCGGATGCGCGGACCGCCGAGATCATGGCGCAGGCCCGCGCCGATGTGGCCGACTTCGAGGCCGTGTCAGATGAGGCGCGGGGTAAGCGGGCCCTGGCCCGCGAGGCGCGCATCCCTGTCGCCGTCGACTACGTGGTGAGGCGCGTCACCGAGGCGTGATCCCGCAACGGTGTGCGGCTTACCGGGAGGGCCGGGCAATGCTCGTCCCGATGGCCAGAGTGGAGCTGATCGGCCCGAGGCCCGTCCTCGATGACGTGGTCACGCTGCTTCACGAGGTGGGTCTCGTGCACATCGAGGACCTCACCGCGCGCATCGAGAATGGCCGTCTGCCACTCCGTCCCCTCGGCCTGACGAACGAGGACCGGTCGGAACAGCGTGTGCTGGCGGGACAACTCGCGCAGGTGCGCGGTCTCCTCGACACGCTCGGCTCTGCCGATTCCGGGCCCGGCGGGCCTCAGATCCCTCGCGAGGCTCCAGTGGAGACGGAGGCTATCGAGGCGGAGTTGGCGGCCATCGGCCGCGAGGTCGTGCCGGTCACGTCGCGCCGTTCGGCGCTCGAAGCCGAATCCGCCTTGCTCGCACGCTACGAGCCGATGCTGCGCAAGATCGGCCCGCTCGCCAGCCGGACGTCCACCACGGAGGGCTTCGACTCAGTCGCGCTGCTCATCGACCGCCGCTATCGGACGCTGCCGGAGGAGATTCGCGCGGCGGTCGCCGACCTCACGGACGGACGCTGCGAGGTGGTCTCCGCCGTTGCCGATGAGGACACTGTGGCTCTCGTCGTCATCTTCCCGCGGGAACACTCGGCCATGGTGCACCGTCTGCTCGATTCTGAGAACGTGAGTCAGGTACGGCTGCCTGCCGAGTTCGGCGCGATGCCGTTCGACATCGCCTACCGGCAGTTCGTCGAGCGCCGCGAGGAGATGCCCACGCGCATCGAGGAGGTCGCGCGCGAGATCGAGATGCTCAGGGAGCGATGGGCGCCCGTCCTCCGGGGAATCGGAGATGTCCTCACTGACGCAGTCGATGAGATCGAGGCGCGCTCGGCGTTCGCGTCCACGGCACATACGTTCGTGATGACGGGCTGGCTGCCTGCCGGTGAGGTCGATCATCTCAAACGGCTCGTCGAGGAGCGCTTCGCGGGCAGGGTGAGTGTGTACCGCATGGCGATCGGCGAGGACGAACGCGCCGAGGTTCCCGTGGCGCTGCACAACCCGGCGTTCGCCGCGCCGTACGAGGAGTTGCTCGAGCGACTCGGCGGGGGCAGGCCACGGTACGGGACGATCGACCCGACACTGGCCGTGGCGATCGCCTACCCGCTGATCTTCGGAATGATCGTCGGCGACATCGGCTACGGCGCCGTCATGCTCGCGGTGGTCCTCGTGCTCCGCTGGCGCTATCGCGAGCGACCGGGCGTGAGGCTTGCGACGTCCCTCCTGCTCCCGGCGACCATCTCGGCGACGCTCTTCGGCTTCCTGTACGGTGAGCTCTTCGGCGATGTGCTGCTCACTGCCGGCGTGCTCGACCCGGCCACCGGACGGGGCTTCATCGAGGTCCTCGGCGTCACGCTCCCGTACATCCGTTCGCATGACATCATGCCGATGCTCTACATCGCGCTCGCCTTCGGGGTGGTGCAGGTCACACTCGGCCTGGCGTTCGGCATGTCGAACGCCGTGAGGATGGGTGACCGGCGCGAGGCGTGGGTGAAGGGCGGTCTGCTCGGCCTCGTTCTGGGCATCCTCATCCTGGGAGGCGCAGCGCTTCTGGCAGGACGCGAGATGGCACCGTCCATCCGTATCGCGGGCGCGATCGTGATGGTCGTGAGCGTCATCGTGGTGCTGCGCTTCGGCCGGGTCATGGGGTTCGTCGAGACGATAGAGACGGTGTCCGGGATGGCGAGCTACATCCGAATCATGGCAGTCGGCATCAGCGGGGCGATCTTCGCCGACGCGGTGAACGTGCTCGTGTCCCGCGTGGGCGTGGTGGTCGGCGTGCTCGCGGCGCTGCTCATGCACTCGCTCCACCTCATGCTCTCGGCGTTCACCCCGACGATCCATGCTCTTCGTCTCAACTTCCTCGAGTTCTTCGGCAGGTTCTACGAGCCCGGGAAGGTCGAGTACCGGCCCTTCCGGAAGTCGGGAGGTGACAGGTCGTGAAGGACGTACGAAGCATGCTCACGCGGTGCAGAAGGGCATGGCTGCTGGCGGCGGTGTTCGTCTCCGTGCCGCTGGCGGCATACGCGCAGACGGCCGAGGGCGGTGAGGCCGAGGCGGTGAGCGACCCGCAGGTGCTCGTGGCGCGCGCTTTCGCTGCCGCTATCGCGATGGCGGCGTCTGCGCTGGCGGCGGGCTACGCGCAGGCGCGCATCGGGGCCGCGGGAGCGGGCACGCTCGCCGAGCGGCCGGAGGTGGCCACGAACATCATCGTGTTGCAGGTCCTTCCCGAGGTCATCGTTCTGCTCGGCTTCGTGATCGCGTTCATGATCGGCACCGCCCGGTGATGGATGTCCCGTCGCAGGGCGGAAGAGCGTTGACGGGCCGGTCCCCGAGGGAGACGCGATGGCGATTGAGGACATCCTGCGGGCACTCGATGAGGAGTGCGATGCCGAGGTCGCGGCGATACTCGACGCGGCGCGGGCGAGGGCTGCGCAGATCGAAGCGGCCGCTCGCGCTGCGGCCGAGCGCACCGTGGCCGAGCGCACCGAGCTCGCCGGGCAGTCGGCCGAACGGGATGCGACCTCCCTCGTCGGCGCGGCCCGCAGGCGCGAGCGACATGCTGCCGCCGAGGCCGACGCCGGCGTGGTCGAGCGCGTCTTCGCACTTGCGGCGGACGAGCTTCGGGCGTTGCCGGACACGTCGGCGTACCCGGAGGTGTTCCGGCAGCTCGCCGACGAGGCGCTTGCAGGTGTCGAGGGGCCATGCGAACTGCGCGTCGCGGAGCAGGACGCCGCACACGCGGCCGACTACGCCAGGGACGTTCCCGGCCTGGAGGTGCACGCGGTGCTTCCCGCCGCGGGCGGCGTGGTCGTGGCGCTTGCCGG
>CAYMSA010000017.1:0-12671 GCA_964392965.1 uncultured Coriobacteriaceae bacterium | reverse complement strand
GCATGCACGGACCTGTCGGCGGTCGTCGACCGGCTCGGCGGGACGGAGTACGGGCCGGATCTTGCGCGGCACCTGCTCGGCGGGGCCACTGCACTGGCCGTCGACGGCGCGCTCAGGGAGAACATGACCCGGACGTACCGTCATGTATGGCGGCTCGCCGACGGGGCGACCAGGCGGCTGCTCGCGTCCGTGTTCGGCTACTGGGACGTGTTCAACGTCAAGACGGTCCTGCGTGGTAAGCACCTCGGCCTGTCGCCCGCCGAGACGGCCGAGGGATTCGTCCCTGCCGGTGGCCTCGGGCAGGCCGAGCTCGAGGAGCTCGCACGCCAGGAGGATGTGCAGGGCGTGCTCGACACACTCGGACAGTGGGGGTTCCCGACGGTCATGCGCGCACGGGAATCGATGCCGGGGTACCTGGAGCGCGGCGACCTGATGGCTCTCGAGCTGGCGCTCGACCGCGAGTACCACGAGTGGGCGGCTGCCCGGACGCGGGGCCGCGGGCGCGATCCGTCGATCGCACGTGCGTTCCTCGGCGCGCACGTGGACGCCATCAACGTGCTCACCTGCCTGCGCCTGGTGAGTGACGGTGTCGGCGGCGAGGTGGCCGAGCGCTACTTCATGCCCGGCGGCGCGACCATCGGGCCAGGCCGGTTCCGGCGCCTTGTCGCCTCGCAGGGCGTCGAGGAGCTCGTGCAGGCACTCGAGAACACCCGGTATGGCCCGGTGTTCGATGAGCTGATGGACCGCTACGCGGAGACCGGGTCACTTTCGGCCCTCGAGCGGGCGCTCGAACGTGTGCTGAACCGGGCCGCGCGGGCCGCTTCCCGTGCGGATGCGCTCGGCATCGGGGTCGTCATCGGGTACCTGTGGCTCAAGGCCGACGAGGTGACGAACGTGCGCATCATCGTGAAGGGCGTCGCCATCGGGATGCCCCGGGAGACGGTGAGGGAGGCGCTCATCGGTGCATAGTGTCGTCATCCTCACCGACCCCGAGACCGCGGACGGATTCCGGCTCGCGGGCGCTCGGGTGCTCGTGGCCGAGTCTCCGGCGGCGGCGCAGGACGTTCTCGTCGGCCTCCTCGACGACGAGGGCACAGGCATCGTCGCGGTCAACGAGGCGTTCATGGCGGCCGCGAGTGAACGCACCCGGCGGCGCATCGAGTCGATGTACCGGCCGATCGTCGTCCCGCTCCCCGTGCGGGAGACGGTGTCCATGCCGAGCGATCGTCTCGCGCGGCTCGCGCGCCTCATACGCCGGGCGGTCGGCTTCGACATCACGCTACGGAGGCAGTCATGATCGCGGGACGTATCGTCGGGATCGCCGGACCGGTCGTGTCCGCCTCGGGGATGCGCGGCGTGCGCATGTACGACGTCGTGCGTGTGGGCGGCCCGGGGCTGCCCGGCGAGGTCATCCGGCTCGACGGTGACGTGGCGACCGTGCAGGTCTACGAGGACACGGCCGGGCTCGTGACCGGCGAGGCCGTCGTGTCCACCGGCGCGCCACTCACGCTCGAGCTCGGGCCGGGCCTCCTCGGCGGTGTGTATGACGGCATCCAGCGTCCGCTGCCCGTGATCGCCGCGGAGTGCGGTGACCTGATCGCCCGCGGCCTCACGGCGCGCGCGCTCGACGCGGAGCGCCTGTGGGAGTTCACTCCCGCCGTGAAGGTGGGTGACGCCGTCTCGGGCGGCGATCTTCTCGGCAGCGTTCCCGAGGGAGCGCTCGTGCATCGCATCATGGTGCCGCCTGGCGTCACGGGCGTGGTGGCCGAGGTTGTGGTGCCGGGCCGGTACGCGGTCGACGAGGCGGTGGTGACGCTCGCCGAAGGGACTCGCCTCACGATGAGTCACCGGTGGCCGGTGCGAAGGGGCCGGCCGTATGCGCGCAAGCTCGACCCCGGCATGCCGTTCCTCACGGGCACGCGCATCCTGGACACGATGTTCCCCATCGCGCTCGGCGGAAGCGCCATCATCCCCGGCGGGTTCGGGACGGGCAAGACCGTCACGCAGCAGTCGCTCGCGCGCTGGGCGGCGGTCGACGTGATCGTGTACGTCGGGTGCGGCGAGCGTGGGAACGAGATGAGCGAGGTGCTCGAGGAGCTGCCGATGCTCGATGACCCTCGCACGGGCACGAAGCTCATGGACCGCACGGTGCTCGTGGCCAACACCTCGAACATGCCGGTGGCCGCCCGTGAGGCCTCGATCTACACGGGTATCACGATCGCCGAGTACTACCGCGACATGGGCTACGACGTGGCCATGATGGCCGACTCCACCTCGCGCTGGGGCGAAGCCCTTCGCGAGGTGTCGGGCCGGCTCGAAGAGATGCCCGGCGAGGAGGGCTACCCGGCGTACCTCGGCACGCGGCTCGCCGACTTCTATGAGCGGTGCGGGCGCGTCGAGGCACTGAGCAGCGAGAACGGGGAGGAGCACGGCGACGCGGCCACCGCCCGCCGGACGGGCTCGGTCACGCTCGTCGGAGCGGTCTCGCCGCCGGGGGGCGATATGTCAGAGCCCATGACCCAGAACTCGCTCCGCGTGTCGGGGGCGCTCTGGGCGCTCGACACCTCGCTCGCGCACCGTCGGCACTACCCGGCCATCTCGTGGACGAAGTCGTTCACGCTCTACTACGGTCAGGTGCGCGACTGGTTCGTCCGGGAGGTCGCCGAGGACTGGCCTGAGGCGCGCGAGCGGGCACTCTTCATCCTCCAGAAGGAGGCCGAGCTGCAGGAGATCGTGCAGCTTGTGGGTGTGGAAGGGCTGCCTGATTCCGAGCGGCTGACGCTCGAGGTGGCGCGGATGTTGCGCGAGGATTACCTGCAGCAGTTCGCTTTCGATCGCGTGGACGCGTACTGCCCGCCGCACAAGGCCTACTGGATCCTGAAGGTCATCCTCACGTTCGCGACGGTCGCGGCGGGGGCACTCGAACGCGGTGTGGCGCTCGGCGATGTTCTGCGGGCGCCGGGTCGAGCGGAGGTCCCGCTTCTCAAGACGATGGAGCATGACGCGGCGATCGCCCGGATGCCGGAGCTCGCCTCGGAGATCGTGGGACAGATCGAGGGGATGGAGGCGGGCTAGATGGAACGCGACGCCAGAGCATCGACGCAGGCGCCCTCGCTTCTCACCGTGGAGTACCGGACCGTCACGCGTGTGGCGGGCCCGCTACTCCTTCTAGAGAACGTGTCGGACGTGGCGGCCAAGGAGCTCGTGAGGATCGTCATGCCCGACGGCGCCATCCGCAGCGGAGAGGTCCTCGAGCTCTCGGGAGACGTGGCCGTGGTGCAG
This sequence comes from uncultured Coriobacteriaceae bacterium, assembly GCA_964392965.1. Classification (GTDB taxonomy): domain Bacteria; phylum Actinomycetota; class Coriobacteriia; order Anaerosomatales; family Anaerosomataceae; genus CAYMSA01. The sequence continues at coordinate 9,389 of CAYMSA010000017.1, read as the reverse complement.
GTCTTCGAGGGCACGCACGGCCTCGATGTGGAGGAGACCCGCGTACTCTTCCGTGGCGAAGGCGCGCGTATCGGCGTGACACGCGAACTCCTCGGCCGAACGCTCGACGGCACGGGAACGCCCATCGACGGCGGTCCGGCACCTGCGGTCGAAGCGCGCCTGGACATCAACGGGTCACCCATCAACCCGTGGCGCCGCGCCCAGCCCTCGGACTTCATCGAGACGGGCGTCTCGGCCATCGATGGACTGAACACACTCGTCCGGGGCCAGAAGCTGCCCATCTTCACCGGTGCCGGACTTCCCGCCAACGAGCTCGCCGCCCAGGTCGTGCGTCAGGCGCGCGTCGTCACCGGCGAGGCGTTCGCGATCGTGTTCTGCGCGATGGGCATCACGCATCGCGAGGCCGCGTACTTCACGAAGGAGCTCGAGGCGAGCGGGGCCCTCGACCGGGTCGTCTTCTTCCTCAACCTCGCCGACGATCCCACCGTCGAGCGGCTGCTCACGCCGAAGTGCGCACTCACCGTAGCCGAGTACCTCGCCTTCGAGCACGATCTGCAGGTGCTCGTGGTCCTCACCGACATGATGAACTACTGCGAGGCGCTCCGGGAGGTGGCGACGGCGCGGGAGGAGGTCCCGGGTCGGCGCGGGTATCCGGGCTACCTCTACACGGACCTCGCCAGCATCTACGAACGCGCTGGCCGCGTGAAAGACCGGCCGGGCTCGGTCACGCAGCTGCCGATCGTGACGATGCCGGACGACGACATCACGCACCCGATCCCCGATCTCACCGGCTACATCACCGAGGGCCAGGTCGTGCTTTCGCGCCAGATGCATCGCCGGGGCGTCTTCCCGCCGGTCGACATCCTGCCGAGTCTGTCGCGGCTCATGAACCTCGGCATCGGGGCGGGCAAGACGCGCGAAGACCACAGCGCGGTGGCCAACCAGCTCTACGCCGCGTACGCGCGGGGCCGTGACTTGCGGCGTCTGCTCGCCATCATCGGCGAGGAGGCGCTCTCCGCCGAGGACCGTCAGTATCTGCGGTTCGCCGACGAGTTCGAGCGTCGTTTCGTCGGCCAGGGCGACAACCGCCGCACGATCGACGAGACGCTCTCGCTCGCGTGGGAGCTCTTCGCGCTCCTGCCCGCCGCCGAGCTCGGCCGGTTGCGCGCGTTCGCGGGGACGTACGGGGTGGCACCCGAGGCCCAGGACGCCGAAGCCGCGTCCGCGCCCGCCGGGACAGGGGAGGCGTGAGCCGTGGAGGACGTGCGGCCGACCCGCGCCGAGCTTATCGAGCGGACGCAGCGCATCGCCGTGGCCGAGCAGGGCATGGAGCTTCTCAAGCGCAAGCGTGACGCACTCGTCGGTGAGTTCATGTCGATCATCGATGCCACGCTGCGTTCCTCCTCCGAGCTCGACCGGGCGCTTGCCGCGGCTCAGTACTCGCTCGCGGTGGCCCACGCGGTGGACGGGGCGGCCTCGGTGCGCTCGGCGGCCTTCGCGTCAGGAGGCGACATCGAGGTCGAGATCGGCGGCACGAAGGTCATGGGCGTGGCCATACCGGTGGTGACGCGCATCGAGAGCGCGCTCCGGCCACGCCTGGGGCGCGGGTACGCGATCACCGGCGTGTCGTCGCGTATCGATGAGACGGCCGAGCACTTCGAACAGGTGATCGATCTGATCATCGAGTGCGCGTCGGTCGAAACGCGCCTCAGGCGGCTCGGTGACGAGATCCAGACGACGAACCGCCGCGTGAACGCTCTCGAGCAGGTGACGATCCCGATGCTGCGTGCGCAGGTTGCCCGCATCGAGCAGACGCTCGAGGAGCGTGAGCGCGAGGACCGCTTCCGGCTGAAGCATCTCAAGCGGAAGATGGACCGCCGTCGGTGAGCGACGGTGTACCATCTCCTCATGCTGTTCCTCATCGACGGATACAACGTCACGATGCGCCCCGGCGCAGGCTTCCGCGGCTCCAAGGAGGCCCAACGCGACGCACTCGTGCGCGAACTCATCGCCCACGGTCGCCGGCTGCTCGGTGCCGGGGACATCGTGTGCGTCTTCGATGCTCGCGAGTCGCTCGGCCGCTCGACTGAGCGTCTGGGCCCGGTGCGTATCGCCTTCGCGCCCGACGCGGATACCGAGATCGTGCGCCGCGCCGCGCGTGCGCGTGGCGAGGTGACCGTCGTGACCGACGACATGCGATTGCGGGCGCGCATCGCCCAGGATGTGGGGCGGCACGTCCGCTTCCGGGACACCGCAGTCCTTTCGGGCGACCCGCCTTCGGCCGAAAGGAGAGGGCGCGGGGGCCGGGGGGCGGGCAGCGGGCGTGATGCCGGGGAAGGCGAGCGTCTGACGCGCCGTGAGGCCGAGGAGATCACCGCCGAGCTCGCACGGGAGTGGCTCGACGACGAGGAGTTGTGACCCGGTAGGGCGTAGCGGCCCGAAGGCGCTGATGTCAGGCGGTCGCCGAGTCCATGCGGTGCGCGCGGCTGCGTTCCTGCTAGAATGATGCACCATCGCGCCACGGGTATCGGAACGCAGCGCGGATGTGCCGCCCGCGCTTCTCTGAACCGTCCGGCACCCTCTTCGTCTCCTGGTCGCGTTCCGTGCTCAAGCGCCATCCTGCGTCGTGAGGGGCTCGTCCCCCGGAGGTCTCATGCCCGGCATCGGTGTCATCGTCAACATGCTCGCCGTCGCGGTGGGCTCCATCGTCGGTCTGCTCTTCGGGCGGCTCATTCCCGAGCGCATGCGCGAGACCACGTTTCGCACCATCGGTCTCGCCGTCATGCTCATCGGCATCGCCGGCGGCATCGCGGGCCTTGCGGACCTCAGTGCTGCCGAGGGGCCGCTCGGCAGATACGCGACGCTCGTGTTCGTCATCTCGCTCGTCCTCGGCGGCATCATCGGCGAGGCGCTCAAGGTGGAGGAGTGGCTCGAGCGGTTCGGCCAGTGGCTCGAGGGCCTCTCCCGGCGTCTGCCGTGGTTCGTCCCGGTGGCCGAGACGGAGACCGGCGAACTGCTCGACGGTACGGTCGAAGGTGGCGGGGAGCTCGCGCAGGCGAAGGGTCGCACGATCGTCGAAGGCTTCGTGACGGCCACGCTCATCTTCTGCGTGGGCGCCATGACGGTCGTCGGCTCCATCCAGGACGGCCTCGGCAATCCCGACACGCTCTATCTGAAGGCGCTCCTTGACGGCATCGCGTCGATCGCGCTCGCCTCCGCGCTCGGCGGCGGTGTGCTGCTCTCGGTGCTGCCCATCGGCGTCCTGCAGGGCGGCATCGCGGTCATCGCGGCGCTTCTGGGGGCCTCCGTGGGTCCGGATGTGATCTCGGCCATCGAGGCGGTGGGCGGCGCGCTCATATTCGCCGTCGGCCTCGACCTCGCCGGCATCAAGCGACTGCCGCTCGGCAACATGCTTCCCGGCGTATTCGTGGCGGCGATCATCGCGGCGCTCCTCGGCGGATAGCGCACACGCACGCGGCGCCGCGGCGGTGGCTCGTCCGGCATACGCGCGATTGCTAGAATGGCAGAGCGTCTGTCTCGTGTGCCGGGGGCGGACCGGGTTCGTCGACCGAGAACAGCCGAAGGGGTCCCATGGAGTTCAGTGAGGTCATCAGCAAGCGTCGGAGCGTGCGGCATCTCAACCCGAAGCGTGCCGTGAGCGACGAGGACATCCAGGCGCTGCTCGAGGCGGCCGTCTCGGCACCCTCGGCCGGCAACATCCAGCCGTGGCGCTTCTACGTGGTGCGTACCGCGGCGGCTCGCGAGCGGCTGGCCGGGGCACTCGCGCAACGCTGGGCGGCTGCAGCTCCCGTGGTGATCGTGGTGGCCGTCGATCCGAGGCCGTGTGCCGCGCGATACGGCGATCGCGGCGAGATGCTCTACTCTATCCAGGACACGGCGGCGGCCGTGGAGAACATCCTGCTCGCGGCCGTGGACCGGGGCCTCGCCTCGTGCTGGGTCGGCGCTTTCGACGACCGCGCCGTTGCTGCCGCCATCGGTGCGACCTCTCCGGTCACCCCCGTGGCCATCCTGCCCATCGGCTACTCGGCCGAGTCCGCCGGCAAGCCCGCGCGACGCCCGCTCGCCGAGATCACGACATGGCTCTGACGCACGCCTCGACGCTTGAGGAGCTGCGCGCCGAGATCGGCGACTGCCATCGGTGCCAGCTTGCCGAAACGCGGACGAAGCTCGTCTTCGGCGCGGGCGACCCGCATGCCCGCCTGGTGTTCGTCGGTGAGGCGCCAGGTCGCAACGAGGACCTGAAGGGTGAGCCGTTCGTCGGTGCGGCGGGGGTGCTCCTCGATGAGCTCCTCGCGAGCATCGGCCTTACCCGGTCGCAGGTGTACATCGCGAACGTGCTCAAGTGCCGACCTCCGGGCAATCGCAATCCGCTTGCCGAGGAGATGGCGGCCTGCACGCCGTTCCTCGCGCGGCAGCTCGAACTGATCGCCCCGGTCGTCGTGGCTACACTCGGCAACTTCGCAACGCGGTACGTGCTCGGCACCGACCGCTCCATCAGCGCCCTCAGGGGACGCCTCTTCCACGTCGACGGACGCGATGTGGTGCCGGTCTTCCATCCTGCCGCAGCGCTCTACGACCGGACGAAGCGCGACGTGCTCTTCGAGGACTTCCGCCGCCTGCGCGTGGTGCTCGACCGGATGCACGGCGCCCACGAGGACGGGGCCGGGGACGCGACACGTCCGGCGGCCCGCCAGGCAGAGGAGTCATCAGCCGGGTCCGCAGACGGCACCACGGAAGCGCATGCCCCTATCCAGCTCCCGCTTCTCTGAGGGCGGACGTGATGACGACCGGGGCCGCGGAGAACGTGCATCAGCCGACGAACGATCGCGGGAGCGGGACGCTCACGTTCAACACGGCGTCCGAGGCCGAAACCGTCTCGGCGGGGGCGCTCCTCGCTCCGCGCCTTCGGGCGGGCGATGTGTTGGCGCTCACCGGTGACCTCGGCGCGGGCAAGACGCACCTCGTCCAGGGCGTCGGAGCCGGGCTCGGCGTGGATGCCCCGATCACGAGCCCGACGTTCACCGTGCTGGCGGTCCATGCGGGCCGCCTGCCCCTCTACCACTTCGACCTCTACCGGCTCGAGTGCGAAGACGAGCTCGAGGACATCGGCTTCTATGAGACGCTCGAGGGCGACGGTGTCTCGATGATCGAGTGGGGAGACCGCTTCCCGCATGCGCTGCCCGATGACCATCTCCTCGTGGCCATCGAGCGCACCGGTGAAGACACGCGCCGCATCCGCCTCGAGCCCTCCGGTCCGAGGGGGGCCGCACTCGCTCACGCCTGGCTGGACGCGCTTGAGGACGTGCTCGCGTGAGGCCGTTCCTCGCGTTCGACACCTCCTCGGACCACCTCGGCCTGGCGGTCGGTGACCTGGATGTGCCCGGCGCCGTCCTCGCTGCGGCCGACCTTCCCGCGCCGCGCGCGGCCAACACGGTCGTCCTTGCCGTCGCCGAGCGGCTGCTCGCCGGAGCCGGACTCGAGTCGACCGGGCTGGTGGCGGTGGCCGTGGGCCGTGGGCCGGGCTCGTTCACCGGCGTCCGCATCGGCGTAGCGACCGCCAAAGGGATCGCCCACGGCCTGGGAGTCCCCCTCGTAGGCTTCGGGACGCTCGACGCGGTCGCGCACCGTGCGGCGCGTGCCGTCGCTACAGGCGAAGCGGGGCTTCGTGGCGTCGTCGACGCGGTCCGCGGCCCGGTCTTCCTCGGCGTACTGGGAGACGCCATGCGCGGCGAGGTGTATCCGGCGCTTTTCAGCCTGCGCACGGGAGACGATGGGGTGCTGCACACGGTGAGGCTCGCGCCCGACCGCGTGGCGAAGCCGGCCGCTGTGGCCGCCGAGTGGAGTGCACTCGATCGGCCGCTCCTCGTCACGGGCAACGCGCTCCGCAAGCACCGCGAGGCGTTCGAGGCGATCTCGGCCGCATCGGGAGTGCGTGCGGCCTTCGCCCCCGAGCGGCTGTGGGCCGCTGACGGCCCGGCCATCATCGCCGCCGCGTGGGCTGAGGCGGGCTCGGCGTCACTGGCTGCGATCGCATCGCTCGACCGCGCCGCCGCCTACGCGACGGCACCACCTTCGGCGCTGCTGCCCGTTTACACACGCCTGGCGGATGCCGAAGAGGCCGAGCGCCTCCGTCTCGGCCGTGCCGACGCGCCGACGCCCGGCGGAGTCGCCGGACCACTCGGGGAGCGCCGATGACCTCCGCGCGCATCGCGATCCGGCCGCTGACGGTTGCGGATCTCCCGGCCGTGCTCGCCATCGAGCAGGCGAGCTTCCCGAGACCCTGGAGCGAGCACTCCTTCCGTCAGGAGCTCGTCCGTCCGGACCGCATCTGGATGGCGGCCGTCTCCCCGGCGGCCGACGGTGCCGACGTGCTCGGCTTCGGCGGTGTCATGCTCGTGGACGATGAGGCGCATCTCATGGACATCGCCGTCCATCCCGCGCGTCGCGGCGCCGGCATCGCGCGCCGTCTGCTCTGGGACTTGGTGGCGGCGTCCGTCGCCCGGGGCGCCGCGCGCATGACGCTCGAGGTCCGCCCCTCCAATGGGCCCGCGCTCGCGCTCTACGCGTCGTGCGGCTTCGACATAGTCGGCAGGCGCCCCGGTTACTACCCGGAGACGGGGGAGGACGCGCTCGTGCTCTGGTCGCGGCCGCTCGCACCGCAGGTTCGCGCCATCGAGGCGGCCCGCCGGGGCCGTGACCGCATCCTGGCAATCGAGACCTCGTGCGACGAGACCGCCGCATCTGTCGTCGTGGGTGGCGCCGAGGAGATCTCGTCGGTCGTGGCGAGCCAGATTGACTTCCACGCTCGCTTCGGCGGCGTCGTTCCGGAGATCGCCTCGCGTAAGCATACCGAGGCGATCGTCGCCGTAGCGGCCGACGCGCTCGAGCGCGCTGGGATGACGTTCGCCGATCTCGACGCCATCGCGGTCACGCAGGGCCCCGGTCTCGTCGGCGCGCTCGTCGTGGGACTCGCGTACGCGAAGGGTGTGGCGTTCGGCACGGGGCTGCCGCTCATCGGTGTCAATCATCTCGAGGGGCACATCCACGCAGCGCGCCTGTACGACCCGTCGCTTTCGACCCCGCTCGTGGCGCTGCTCGTCTCGGGCGGGCACACGGCCATCATGCACGTTCCGGACTGGGGCTCCTACGAGGTGCTCGGGCGCACGCTCGACGATGCGGCAGGGGAGGCGTTCGACAAGGTCGCGAAGCTGCTCGGCCTCGGCTATCCGGGCGGGCCGGTCATCTCGCGTCTGGCCGCCCAGGGCGACCCGGCCGCGATACCTTTCCCGCGGGCGATGATGCGCAGTGGAGACTTCGACGTCTCGCTCTCCGGCCTGAAGACCGCCGTCATCCAGTATGTGGAGCGGGAGCGTGCCGCCGGCCACGGGGTGAGCGTTCCGGACGTGGCGGCCTCCTTCCAAGCGGCCGTCGTGGACGTGCAGGTGGCCAAGACCGTGCGCGCCGCCGAGGAGCGTGGCGTCTCCGCCGTCGTCATGGCGGGTGGCGTGGCCGCCAACTCCTCGCTCAGGGCCGCGCTCGGGAGTGCGCTCGCAGACCGCGGAATGCGGCTGTCGGTGCCGCCGCTCGAGCTGTGTACCGACAACGCCACGATGATCGCGGCGGCGGCCCATCATCGTCTCGCCGAAGGCAGGTTCCTCGGTTTGAGCGCCGATGCCCTGCCCGGGATGCGCCTCGGCGACTGACCGTCGCACGCGTGGCATCTTCCGCGGACCGGTGTGCTCCCAATATCTGAGTGTCGATTTGTGAGATTTCCTGCGCATCCACTTGCACCCCGGCTCCGGATGGTCGTAGAATCTGGGGGTGTTGGCACTCGCAAGCCGTGAGTGCCAAGTGCATCGGGAAAGCGACGCGGCGTTCACGCACGTCCTGTCCCGATACGGGTCGGAACCGCAGACGTAGTAGGAGGGTAGAGCATGAACCTGAAGCCACTGTTCGACAACGTGGTCGTCAAGCCGTCGAAGGCACAAGAGCAGACCAAGAGCGGGCTCGTCATCCCCGACAGCGCCAAGGAGAAGCCCACCAAGGGTGAGGTCGTGGCCGTCGGTGACGGTCGTTGGGACGAGGACGGCGAGAAGCGCGTGCCCATGGACGTGAAGATCGGCGACACGGTCATCTACAAGGAGTGGGGCAAGACGTCGGTGAAGATCGACGGCGAGGAGTACTTCATCATGTCGCAGAACGACATACTCGCGATCGCCGAGTAGTCAGTACACGCACCGCACTCACCGAAGGAGGGAACAGACACACATGGCTAAAGACATCAGGTTCGACGAAGAGGCCCGCCGCGGCCTCGAGGCCGGCGTCAACAAGCTCGCCAACGCCGTCAAGGTGACCCTCGGCCCCCGTGGCCGTTACGTCGTGCTCGACAAGAAGTTCGGCGCCCCCACGATCACCAACGATGGTGTCACCATCGCCCGTGAGATCGAGCTCGAGGATCCCATCGAGAACATGGGTGCCCAGCTCGTGAAGGAAGTCGCCACCAAGACCAACGACGTCGCCGGTGACGGTACCACCACCGCGACGCTGCTCGCCCAGGTCATCGTGCGCGAGGGCCTGCGTAACGTCGCGGCCGGCGCCAACCCGCTCGCCATCAAGCGCGGCATCGAGAAGGCCGTCGACACCGTCGTCGAGACCATCAAGGCCGACGCCAAGGACATCGAGGACAAGGAAGAGATCGCGCACGTCGGTTCGATCTCGGCGGCCGACGAGGCCATCGGCAACAAGATCGCCGAGGCGATGGACGTCGTGGGCAAGGACGGCGTCATCACCGTCGAGGAGAGCCAGACCTTCGGCATCGACATCGAGACCGTCGAAGGTATGCAGTTCGACAAGGGCTACATCTCGCCGTACATGATCACCGACCCCGATCGCATGGAGGCCGTGCTCGACGATCCGCTCGTCCTCATCTGCAACAGCAAGATCGGCAACATCCAGGACCTGCTCCCGGTGCTCGAGAAGGTCATGCAGGCCGGCCGCGCACTCCTCATCATAGCCGAGGACGTGGAGGGTGAGGCGCTCGCTACGCTCATCCTCAACAGGCTCCGTGGCACCTTCACCTCCGTCGCCGTCAAGGCGCCGGGCTTCGGCGACCGCCGCAAGCGCATGCTCGAGGACATCGCCATCGTGACCGGCGGTCAGGTCGTGAGCGAGGAACTCGGTCACAAGCTCGAGAACGTGGCCCTCGACATGCTCGGTCGCGCCGAGAAGATCAAGATCACCAAGGACGACACCACCATCATCGGTGGCAAGGGCGATGAGGACGCGATCAAGTCTCGCGTCAACCAGATCCGCACCGAGATCGAGAACTCCGACTCCGACTTCGACCGCGAGAAGCTCCAGGAGCGCCT
>CAYMSA010000016.1:12129-30209 GCA_964392965.1 uncultured Coriobacteriaceae bacterium | reverse complement strand
TGAACGGTTCGGCCCACAGACATGATTCCTGCTCTGCCGCCATCGTGCGGACGCGGCTCCAGCGCAACGCCGTCCTATCGCCACCATCTCGTGCGGGGATTTCGTCCACACATGGCCATACGAAGTGGCACCTCTCGCGGCAGGTCGTGTACTCTCAGAATCACCCCGCATAAGGAGTCCCGATGCGATCGCCTGACCCGAACCACTACCCACCGCCTGACTACTCGGCGCCTCCCCCGCCGAGCTACGTCGGCCCACCCCCACCACCTCCGCCCGTGCCCGTTCCACCCCCGCCGCCCGGCGCTCCCACACCCTCGCCTGTCGGACCGTCGGTTGGACCTCCGCGTCGGGGCTGCGCGCCCTTCGTCGTGGTGGTCGTCGTGCTGGCGATCCTCTTCGGCTGCGCCAGCATATGCGTCCTGGGCTCGCGCACGACCTCCATGACCGGCGGTACCGGGAGTGTCCTCGAACAGTTCGATGGCGACGACGCACCCATGGATGACTCTGACCGTCTTGCCGAGTGGCTGTCCTGGAGTCCGCAGGTCTTCTCGGAGCCTCTTGATTCTGCCCCACCCCACAAGCTCGGCCTCATCGCCGAGTCCCTGCCGTACGCCGCCCCCGGGTTCGTGTCGGCCGGGGACGTCGTGTGGCTCCCGGGTCACTACTCGGCGGCCGAGGACTACTACTACGGTGACACCGTCCTGGTGCGGGCGGTCCACCCGTCGGATGACGCGATATCCGCGGTGATCTTCCTCTACCTGCAGAGCGATGAGATGCGCGCCGAGGGCGTGACGTTCGACCTCGACGCCGGCGACAGCGCCCGGATCCTCTCGGACGGCACGCAGCTGGTGTACGAGAGCGGCTGGATGGAGGACGGGTTCGACATCTCACTCGGTGAGAACGAGGCGCTGTGGCAGCGCATCGCCGAGGACTGGCCGGGGGCGACCGTCATCGACATCTACCACCCGACCGGAGACCCCACGGTCTACACGGTCGACCTCTCTACATGGGATGCGTACGCCATCGAGGACGCGAGTCCCGGCGTACTGGTGGAGTATGTGCTGGACTCCGACGGAGCATGGAGCATCGGCTCGTACGAGTACTATGACGCATGGGACATCCCCGGGGACGACTACCAGGAACCGGGTCTGCCGGAACCCGGATATCCGACGACGTAGAAGCGAAGAGACCCGCGACGCCTATCGCATCGCGGGTCTCTTCCGTCTAGACCGACGTCGTCTGTAGAATCACCCGAGCAACCGGCGCAGCACCTCATTCACGACCGCCGGATTGCCTTGCCCGCGCATCTCGCGCATGACCTGCCCCACGAACCAGCCGATGAGCTGCGTCTTGCCGCCACGGTAGCTCTCGGCCTCGTCCGGATTCGCTTCGATGACCTTCAGGACCGCGCTCTCGATGGCGCCTGCGTCCGAGACCTGGCGCATGCCGCGCGCCTCGACGATGACGGCCGGTGAGTCGCCCGTCTCGATCATCGCAGCGAAGACCTCCTTGCCCTGCTTGCCGCTGATGGTCCCCTCGTCGACGAGGGCGACGAGGGCGCCGAGCATCACGGGCGCGATCCGCGATGAACCGATGTCGATACCGTCGGCATTCAGGTACGCGGCCAGATCGCCGAGCATCCAGTTCGCGACCTGACGAGCACGCGCAGGGCCCGCCTCGGCCACCGCCACTTCGAAGTACTCGCCGAGAGCCGACTCGGCTGCGAGCGCGAGCGCGTCACGTTTGGGGATTCCGAACCCGGCGATGTAGCGATCACGTCGCGCATCGGGCAGCTCGGGGATGCGGCTGGCGAGCGAGTCGATCCACTCGGGATCGAAGCTGAACGGCACCATGTCGGGCTCGGGGAAGTAGCGGTAGTCGTGCGCCTCCTCCTTGGAACGCAGCGAGGTCGTGAGGCGCGCCCCGGCATCCCAGTGACGCGTCTCCTGCACGATGGTGCCGCCCTCGTCGATCGTCTCGGCCTGACGGACGATCTCGTACACGAGCGCGTCGTGCAGCGCCTTGAAGGAGTTCATGTTCTTGATCTCGCTCTTCACGCCGAGCGCCGTCTCCCCGCGTCTGCGGACCGAGACGTTCGCGTCCACGCGCATGGAGCCCTCTTCCATGTTGCAGTCGGAGACGCCGAGCGCAAGCCAGATCGAGCGCAGCTTCTGCGCGAAGCGGCGGGCCTCCTCGGGCGTGCGAAGGTCGGGCTCGGTCACGAGCTCCATAAGCGGTGTGCCCGCACGGTTGAAGTCGACGAGCGAGTGCGTGGCGCCCGCGATGCGGCCCTCGGCACCGCCCACGTGCACCATCTTGCCCGTGTCCTCTTCAAGGTGGATGCGTGTGATGCCGATGCGCACGCGGTAGCCGTCGCCGTCACGCAGAGCATGTGGTGGCAGCAGCGGTTCGTCGAGGTCGAGACGCTGACCGACGCCGTCCCCGTCCACTTCGATCTCGACTTCGCCACCGCTACAGAACGGCAGGTCGTACTGGGAGATCTGGTAGTCCTTGGGCATGTCAGGATAGAAGTACTGTTTGCGGTGGAACTGGCTCCACAACGCGATGTCACACTCGGTGGCGAGTCCCGCGAGCACGGTCCACTCGATCGCCTTCTCGTTGGGCACCGGAAGCGCACCCGGCATCCCGAGGCAGACCGGACAGACACGCGTGTTCGGCTCACCGCCGAAGGCGACCGGGCACCCGCAGAACATCTTGGTGTTGGCCGCGGTGATCTCGGTATGGATCTCGAGGCCGATCACTGCCTCGTAACGCTCGAGCACCTCGAGCAGGCGGTCCTTCGCCATGATCACACACCGCCCTTCGCGTCCTGGAGCGCTCGCACGAGCGGAGGCACCGGCTCGAACGAGACTGCCCGCTCGAACGCCGCGGCGGCGGCGAGCAGCGTCGGCTCGGCGAAGTAGTCCCCGATGATCTGCAGACCGATGGGCATGCCCGTCGCCGCATCGAGGCCCGCCGGAACGCTCAGCGCGCAGTTGCCCGCGAGGTTCACCGGAATCGTGTAGACGTCCGAAAGGTACATCGACATGAGATCCTCGGTGTGTTCGCCGAAGCGGAACGCGACGGTGGGCGATGCGGGCGTGATGAGCACGTCGAAGCGCTCGAACGCGGTGCGGAACTCCTCGATGATGCGGGTGCGGGCCTTCTGCGCCTGGCCGTAGTAGGCGTCGTAGTAGCCCGCCGAGAGTGCATACGTGCCGAGCATGACCCGACGGATCGTCTCCGGGCCGAAGCCGGCCGCCCGGGAGCGCATGTAGAGGTCGAGCACGTCCTCGGCGTCATCGACGCGCAGGCCGTACCGGATGCCGTCGAAGCGTGCGAGGTTCGAGCTCGCCTCGGCAGGACCGATGATGTAGTAGGCCGCAAGTCCGTGGCGCGCCATGGGGAGCTGCACCTCGCCCACCTCGGCGCCGAGCGCGGCGAACGTCTCGGCCGCCTGCTCCACGGCCGAGCGGACCGAAGGGGCGCAGCCCTCCATGGCGAGCATGTCGGTCACGAGGCCCACGCGCAGACCGGCGACGTCCGCGCCGGCGAGCTCCGCGTACGGGAGCACCGGCTCGGGCGAAGAGGTGGCGTCGCGCGGGTCCTCACCCGCGACCACCTCGAGAGCGAGCGCGATGTCGTCCACCGTCTTGCCGAACGGACCGATCTGGTCGAGCGATGACCCGAAGGCCACGAGCCCGTAGCGGCTCACACGACCGTACGTAGGCTTAAGCGCCACGGTGCCGGTATGCGACCCCGGCTGGCGGATGGAGCCGCCCGTATCGCTCCCGAGCGATACGGAGACCATGCCAGCGGCCACACACGCAGCGCTGCCGCCTGAGGAGCCACCGGGCACGCGCCCCAGGTCCCACGGATTGCGCGTAGGGCCGAACGCCGAGTTCTCAGTGGAGGAACCGAACGCGAACTCATCGAGGTTGCACTTGCCGATGGGGAGCGCCCCGGCGGCGAGCAGCCGTGCGACGGCCGTGCAGTCGTACACGCTTTCGTGGTTCTCGAGGATGCGGCTCGCACACGTCGTCCGCGTGCCGACGAGGTTCATGTTGTCCTTGATGCCCGCGGGGACACCGGCGAGCGGCGGCAGTTCGCTTCCTGCTGCCCTCGCCGCGTCGACGCGATCGGCTGCCGCGAAGGCGAGTTCGGGTGTGAGCTGCAGGAACGCGTGGACGTCGCCATCGAGCGCCTCGATGCGCGCGTAGGCCGCCTCGGCCATCTCACGCGCCGAAACCTGACCGGTGGCGACGAGGTCACGGACGGTCCTGACGCTCAATGAGGAGAGGTCGATCGATGCGGAACTCATGACTCATCACCCGCCCCGGTGATTGCCGGGACGATGAAGGACGCCCCGTCCGAGAGTGGTGCGTTCTTGAGGGCGAGCTCACGGGACAGACCCGGGACCACGACGTCCGGACGCGTGCGGTTGGTCATCGCGAGCGGGTGAGCGGTTGGCTGGACGCCTTCGAGATCGAGCAGACGCAGATCGTCGATGTGCTCGAGAACACCCGAGAGTTCCTCGGTGAGTCTCTCGATGTGCTCATCGGTGAGCGCAAGCCGGGCGAGCAGAGCGACGTGTCGCACGTCGCTTTCGGTTATGGCCATGCCGGTGCCTCCAGAGATGGCGCGTGACGCCGGACGGGGACGATGACGGACGTGCACCATGATACCCGAGGCGAACACGGACACACGCACTCTCGGGGCCTCGAGCATCGTGTCCCCTCCGGGGCCGCCGATGTGCATCATCGCGCGAGATGCCCGGACGGACCTCGTCGGCGGGAGGGGACCGCCGACTCAGGCTGGCTGAACCCGTTGCCCGATCAGGCGGGGAATGTCAGTAGACGAATCCGACCTCGCTCACCCGGTCCGTGACACCACGAACGCGGCCACGACGGTGATGGCGTTGTAGAGCGCGTGGAGGGCGATCGGCGGCCACAGGCTCTGGCGTGACTCGGCAAGCCAGCCGAGCACGATGCCGAGGACTAGCATCGGTGCGAACAACCACAGACTCCGGTGGAGCGCAGCGAAGAGCGCCGCCTGGATGAGGACGGACGGCCACATGCCGAGCCGCGAACTGAGGCCCCGGAGCAGCGCGCCGCGGAACACGAGCTCCTCCACCACCGGCCCGACGATGACGACCATGGCCACCGCGAGCACGAGGCCGGAGACCCCGCTCCCGAAGAGATCCACGAGGTCCGTGGACGTCTGCGGCAGGACGCCGAACTCGCGGGTGGCGAACGTGTAGAGCGACGAGACGACCCGCACCCCGACCAGTCCGGCGACCACCAGCCCGACTGACACGACCACCGCGCGCGCACCCCCTGGTCCACCGCGAAGTCCGAGGGCTGTGGCGACGTCGCCGGCGCGCCGACGTACGAGCCAGATGAGCATGAGGAGCTGAATGGCATAGTAGAGCACGAGGAGGCCCACGCGGACCGGCGCCTGAAGCGACTCGGATAGAGCGGGAAGCATGCCGCCTGCCGCGAGCGTCTCCTTCACCGCGAATGCCGCAACCGTGACCGAGAGGACCGCGAGCGCGTCGAGAAGAGTCCAGGCGAAAGCACTCGATGCCGTCTTGGTGGCGCCTGTGGCCTTCCTCGCCCTGGGCGCCGTCGTCGCGTCGGTGGCCCGCGACTCAGTCCGCTTCTCCGCACGCTTCTCCGTACGCGGCTTCGGGGACTTCTTCTCCTGACCCTTCATCACGATCGCCCGGCGGGCACAGACGCGGGCGCATGCGCCGCAGCCGTCACACCTGACAGGGTCGACCTTCAGGTAGGTCCTGCCCACCCGGAGCGCATCGTGCGGACAGGCCGACACGCAACGTCCACACCGGTCACACGCACGCGGATTGAGTACGAGCGGCGCCTCGGCCATCAGCGTCCGCCTCGCTCGAGGCGCGGATGCGGCCAGCCGCTCGCGCCTGCGCTCCTTCGAGGCGGCGCTTCTGCGGGCATTGTCTCGTGTAATGGCACCGGGGCCCTCATGCCGTGCCCTGCGATGACGTACTCACCGCGAGCATCCGCTCGAACTCGTCCTCGGAGAGAACCGGCACTCCCAGCTCAAGCGCCTTCGTATGCTTGCTGCCGGGGTCCTCACCCACGACGACATAGGACGTCTTCTTGCTCACGCTGCCGGCCACCTTCGCACCGAGCGCCGTGAGCGCCTCGGTCGCAGCCGTCCTCGTCCACCGCGCAAGCGTGCCGGTGAGTACCCACGTCGTCCCCGCGAGCGGCTGCTCTCCCACCGGCCGCAGCTCATCAGTGACCGCCACGCCCTCGGCCCTCAGACGTTCGAGGAGGCGGCGGTTCTCGGAATTGCCGAAGAAGGCGGCCACGGACTCGGCGATACGCGGGCCGACGCCCTCGACTGTCACGAGCTCCTCGCGGGAGGCGCGCTCGAGTGCATCGATCGACCCGAACGCGCGCGCAAGCGCGTCGGCGACCGTGGCTCCGACGTGACGGATGCCGAGGCCGAAGAGCACCCTGGCAAGCGGGCGTGTCCGTGAGGCGTCGATCGCTGCGACGAGCTTGCCTGCGACCACCGGACCGAGCACAACGGGGCTCCCGTCCTTCTTGACGCGCCCGGTGTCGAGCGTCGCGAGCACCGTAGGAGTGATCCGGTAGAGACTCGCCACGTCGGTCACAAGGCCCTCGGCCTCGAGGCGCGTCATGATCTCATCGCCGAGGCCGTCGACGTCCATCGCACCCCGGCTCACCCAGTGCAGCAGGCGCTCGTGGCGCTGCGCGGGGCATGCAGCGTTGGGACAGCGCCAGACCGCCTCGCCCTCCTCGCGCCACGCGGAGGTACCGCAGCTCGGGCAGGTGCGCGGCATCTCCCAGACGCGCTCGCTACCGTCGCGCAGACTGACAACCGCGCCGACCACCTCGGGAATCACGTCGCCCGCCTTGCGCACCACGATCGTGTCGCCGATACGAATGCCCTTGCGCGCGACCTCGGCCTCGTTGTGGAGTGTGGCGCGCGCGATGGTCGAACCGGCCACGAGCACGGGATCGAAGACCGCGTACGGCGTGAGTGCTCCCGTCCTGCCGACACTCACCCGGATGTCGCGCAAGAGGGTCGTCTTCTCCTCGGGAGGGAACTTGAACGCGATCGCCCAGCGCGGCGCCTTGCTCGTGAAGCCGAGCTCTGACTGCAGTGCGAACGAGTCGACCTTGACGACGACGCCGTCGATCTCGTACGCAAGCTCGTTGCGCCGGTCCTCAGCCGTCCTGCAGAACGCGAGCACCTCCTCCTCACCCGCACAGCGCTCGACGTCGGGATTCACGGTGAAGCCCGCCTGCCGCAGCCACTCGAGCGCCTCCGCCTGCGAGCGCAGACCGAGCCTCTGCGGCTCGACGACCTGATACATGAACGTCGCGAGCTCCCGGGAGGCGGTCACGGCCGGGTCCTTCTGCCGTACCGAACCGGCGGCGGCGTTCCTCGGGTTGGCGAACGGCGGCAGCCCGGCCTCGTCCTGCTCCTCGTTCAGGCGCAGGAAGCTCTCCTTGGGCATGTAGACCTCACCGCGGACGTCGATGCGGCCCTGATGCTCGCCGAACAGGCGCAGTGGCACGCTCTTGATGGTGCGCACGTTCACGGTGACGTCCTCGCCCGTCGTCCCGTCGCCCCGCGTGGCCGCCCGCACGAGCACGCCATCCTCGTAGGTGAGTGCGAGGGAGCTTCCGTCGATCTTCAGCTCGCAGAGATAGGTGACATCACGAGGCGCGAGATCGCGCTCGGCACGCGCGAGCCATGAGGCGAGCTCGCCGGTGTCCATGGCATTGTCGAGCGAGTACATGCGCTCGGCGTGCGTGACCGGACCGAAGGCGTCCGAGGGCGTGGCCCCCACGCGCTGCGTCGGGGAGTCAGGGGTGATGAGCGCCGGATACCCGGCCTCAAGAGCCTGGAGCTCCTGCTGCAGCGCATCGTAGGTCGCGTCTGAGACCTCGGGGTCGTCGAGTGCGTAGTAGCGCCACGCCAGACGCCGCAACTCCTCCCGGAGGCGCCGGGCGCGCTCCCGCGTCGCCTCGTCTGGCGCGCCGCCAGGAGCATCGCCCTTCGTGCGTTCCACCGGCAGCTACTCCTCGGCCTTGAGTCGCTGCACGTGGACGTCGCTCACCGAGTAGATGACGGTCTCCGGCACGAACCGGTTCAGGCGTTCGGCCTCGTAGATCCAGACATCGGTGAGAGTCACCTTGAAGTACGTGGCCCCCGGAGTGCCCACCGGCTCCACCTTCACATGATTGGCGAGATACGCCCGTAGCTCCGTCTCGATGTAGTAGGTGAAGACCCGTGCCGCATCACGGTACTCGTTGTACAGAGCGAGGCGTCGCTCTGCTTCGAACAGGTCCAGTTCGTCGATGCTGTCCATGCCCGGCCCTTCCGTCGGGGACTGCTTTTCAGATACCACTCACGATGCGGCAGACACAAGCCGCACAGTGCCGACCGCGCCGATACGGTCACCCGCTATCACGACCGCCCCCCGCACCCCGTCGATACCCAGGGCGTACTGCAGAGCGCGCTCGATGTCGTCGACGCACGTCACACGATTGCCGAGCCCGGTGGCCACGGCATCGGCGAGTGCCCCGCCCCCGGCGATGACGGTCGCGGCGTGTGCCTCGCCGAGACTCACACTATGTCCTATCTTCCCCGATGACGTACACACGGAGACCGGAAGATCCCCAGCCTCGAGTGCGATGGCGATCCTGCCTGAAAGCGGCGACCCATCCGCTACGAGTAGCACCTGGCGGGCCGTCGATCCCGCAAGGAAGATGTCGCCGCCGTTCTCGACGACCACCTCACTCGAGTGCGACAGAACCTCGCGTGCCACGCACTCGGCCACGGCTCCCGCCACCGCCGCCATGGGGCCGACGCCCGCCCGGGCAGCAGCGGACGCCATCACCCGGACGATCTCCGGCGCGTCCTCCGGCACCTCGACGGGAACGAAGCTCTCGCCGAACAGCGGATCGGCCGCCAGGTACCCGGTCAGGTCACGTCTCGCGCGCAGAACGGCAGCACGAACCGCATCTGCGCACTCCACACGCGCACCGACCTGCAGGTCGGTCTCGCCCTCGACCACCTCGAAGAACACGAGGTCTCCAGCGGAAACGGCTTCGCGGTATGTACGTCTTTGCCATCGCATGTAACCATGGTACCAGCGCCGGGGAAATGCTGAGCGAGCCCGGTCTTGTGCGCGCCGATCCGAAGGGAGACGCGATGAGAGAGGTTCTGGAGGCCTCGGCCGGACTGGATCGACTCGCCGAGCGCGTCTATGCGGACATGGCCTCCGTGACGCTCGACCCCGAGATCAAGAGGCTGCTGCTCCGCCTCTCCAACGATGAGGCGCAGCAGGCTACCCGATGGCACCAGCTCCTTGTCGAGTGCGAGACGTCCTCGCTCCCGGCGGTCTCAATCGATTCCAGCGCAGCCATCGCTGACATCCAGGCGCTCCACGAGACGCTCGCCGCCTACGATCGTGAGCGCATCTCATCGATGTCGACCGAGGATATGCTCACGATGGCACTCCACCTCGAGCTCTACCTGACCGGGCCGATACACAGGAACCTCGCGAGCGTCACCGGCCTGGCGCTCGCGGACTCGATGCGTCAGGCGTACGACACCCATCTGCAGTATCTCGTCGAGACGATCGGCGAGCACTTCGCCGAAGACTCGCTGATCTCCCTCCTGGCGCAGGCGCTCTCGCGTACCTGGGACGAGAACCGCGGCCTGGCGACGTACGCGACACACGACGCCCTGACGGGTCTCCATAACCGTCACGCCCTGTACTCCCAGCTTCCGCAATGGGCTGCATGGTCCGCCCGCTACGGCAACCCGCTCGCCTTCCTGCTCGTGGACATCGACCACTTCAAAGTCATCAACGACGCGTTCGGACACTCGGTGGGCGATGACGCGCTCATGGCCGTCGCACGCGCGCTACGCGACACCGTGCGCGCCTCGGATCTGGTCGTACGCTTCGGCGGCGATGAGTTCGCCGTCGTCGCACCGCAGGCCGGCGAGGCCGAGTACCGCGAGCTCTGCGAACGCATAGCCGCGGCGATCGGCTCGCTTCAGGTGCGCGACGGTCAGGGCGGGTACCTGCCGCTCACCGTGAGCATCGGCGGCGCGATCACGACAGGTGGCTCGACTCCCGCAGACGTGGAGCAACTCATCGTGGGTGCCGACCAATCGCTCTACCAGGCGAAGCAGACCGGCAGGAATCAGGCCGCCGCCCCGATCGTCGTGAGTGCGGAGTAGGGAGACACGGGTCGCGCCGCGGGGGCCATGGGCTGTGCGGACCGATGTGCGGCATCCCGGCACTCATGAGCGCGGCTCCCGCTCGGCGGCCATCACTCCGTGCCGTCGAGCAGCTCCTGTGCGTGATAGCTCGAGCGCACGAACGGAGCAGCCGCAACACCGCTGAAGCCCATCCGGCGGGCCTCCCGTGCGTAGCGCGTGAACTCCTCGGGCTCGATGAACGCGGCGACCGGCAGATGCGCGGCGCTCGGTCGCAGGTACTGGCCGAGCGTCAGAAGGTCGCATCCTGCATCGCGCAGGTCGGCCATGACCGCGAGCACCTCATCGGATTCCTCGCCGAGGCCGAGCATGAGTCCCGACTTGGTGACCATAGCCGGGATGCGCTGCTTCACGTGATGCAGCACGCCGAGACTCCGACGGTAGTCGGCGCTCGGCCGCACGACCGGATAGAGGCGCGGGACGGTCTCGACGTTGTGATTGAAGACGTCGGGCGCGGCATCGGCCACGACGTCCACCGCGTCGGTATCGCCGCCGAAATCGCTCACGAGCACCTCGATCGCCGTACCCGGCACCGCAGCGCGAATCGCCGCAATCGTAGCGGCGACGTGGGCGGCGGCACCGTCAGCGAGATCGTCACGGGTCACCATCGTCACGACGGCGTGCTTGAGACCGAGCCGGGCGACGGCCTCGGCGACACGCAGCGGCTCCTGCGGATCGAGCGGAGCGGGTACCCGGGTCTCGACAGCACAGAACCGGCAGTCGCGCGTGCAGACGTCCCCGGCGATGAGGAACGTGGCGGTCCCGCTCGCGTAGCACTCACCCCGGTTGGGGCATTTCGCCTCCCGGCAGACGGTCACCAGCTGAAGCTCACCGAGTAGCCCCTCGACGGCTGCGTACTCGCCCGGCCGCGCGATCGGGCGCCGCAGCCACGATGGCAGGCGAGGCGTCCGGGGGCCATGCTCGTACGTCATCGCACCGCTCACCTCACACGTGGAGCCGACAGAAGCTCATGGGGGCCTGCCGGCGTCAGCAGCCGCACTTGGTCGCCGCCTCGGCAGCGGCCATACGCACGACCTCGGACACCGTGGGATGCGCGTGGACCGTCTCGGCGAGCGCCCGGACACTGACGCCATGGCGCATGGCGATCACCACCTCGTGGATGATCTCGACAGCGTGCGGGCCGACGATCTGGCAACCGAGAACCCGCCCCGTGCCGACTTCGGCGATGAGCTGCACGAAGCCGCGCTCCTCTCCCTCGCCGAGGGCCCTCCCGTTTGCGGCGAACTTGGCGACCGCCTGCACCGCGTCCACCCCGCGCGCCTTGGCGGCGTCTCGCGTCTCTCCCACGGTCGCGACCTGGGGGAACGTGTACACGCACGCCGGTATGCACGAGTAGTCGACACTCTCGAGATGCGGCTCTTCAAGCCCGTCGGCCGCGCGCGCGCGCAGCGTCGCGACCGCATTGCGGGCAGCCGCCACGCCCTCCTCTTCGGCGACGTGCGCGAGCATCATCCCGCCGATCAGGTCGCCCACGGCGTAGACACCGGGTACGTTCGTGCGGAAGTGCTCGTCGACCTTCACCGCGGCCCGATCCATCTCGATGCCGGCCTCCGGGTAGCCGAGGCCTGCCGAGTTGGGGATGCGCCCGACAGCGGTCATGACCACGTCGCTCGTGAGGACCTCGCCACTTCTGAGCGTCGTGCGCATGCGGCCGTCCACCCGCTCGACACGCTCCACCGCGTCGGCGAGCCGGAAGGAGATGCCGAGCCCCTCGAGGGCCGCCTGCGTCTCGCGAACGACGCGTCGGTCGTTACCCGGAAGGATCTGGTCCATGAGCTCGACGACGACGACCCGGCTGCCGAAGGCCGCATACGCACACGCGCACTCGAGGCCGATGACGCCGCCGCCGATCATGACCATCTCATCCGGAACGTCTGTCAGAGAGATGGCGTCGTCGCTCGTCCAGATGCCCTCAAGGGAGTGATCGATCGTCGGCAGCTTGAAGACGGCCGACCCGGTGGCGAGAATGAGCGCGTCACCCTCGATAACCTCGGTCGTACCATCGGCGAGTGTCACCTCGACGGTCCGGGGCCCGGTCAACCTCCCGGTACCAGCCACCACGCGCACCTTGAGTCGCTTCGCCGAAGACTCGATCTGCTTGACCAGCTCATCGACGACCCGATCCTTGCGTGCCCTGAGCGCCGGGATATCCACGGTCGCAGGAGCGGCGGTGAGACCGAACGAGGCCGCCTCCTTCGTGTCCACGATGATGTGTGCCGAGCGCAGGATGGTCTTCGTGGGGATGCAGCCCCAGTTGAGACACGTGCCGCCGAGGCGCGCGGCCTCGATGAGGGTGACTTGCGCGCCGAGGCGCGCAACTTCGAAGGCCGCAGCGTAGCCGCCCGGACCTCCTCCGAGTACGACGATGTGCATGGCGGGACCCTTCCTCAAGAAGCCGGGCGATGATCACGATGGGACCGGAAGGTACGCGAGAAGCCGGAGAGCACCTGCAGTCTGCAGGTGCTCTCCGGCTCCCGTGAGACACTACGGGCGATACTCGACTTCGGTGACGACCTCGGACTTGATCATGCCGACGACGGCGGTGAGCGCCTCGATGACGTTCGGGCGGATATCGCCGCCGATGAGCACGTACATGATGTCGTCGCCGACCTCAAGATGACCCTCGTTGATCCACACGCGGATGATCGAGACGCCCTCCATCAGACGGGCAGTCGACAGAATCTCCTCAAGGCGCACGCGATCGACACTCAACTCCATGCCGACAACAGGTCGGCCGTCACGCGAGAACGAACGCACGACACCATTGTGGCAGAGGTACATGCCGATGCCGGCTGCCTCGGCCTGCTGCTTCGCTTCCGCGAGCCAGGCATCAAGACTGGGGGCGGTCACACTCATGATCGATCACCTCTCAGGCCGGGACTGTTGGGGGCATGATAACATGCGCGGGCCTCGCCATCGGCCATTAGCGGCACGACGGGACACGTGCTCAGGGAACCCGCCGCACGAGGCGACTACTTGGCGCTCTCGGCCACCAGGTACTCGATGATCGTAGCTCGTTCTTCGTCAGTCACCTGCATGCCCTTGGCTTCCATGCTCGCGACCGTCGCTGCCCACTCCGCCTCGGCTACGTTCGGGCTGTCTGTCACGATGTCCATGGAGTGACAGGGCGAACACTTCTTGTCTACGAGCACCTTGGCGTCATCGCCACCCGAGCCAGAGCAACCGGAGAGGGCCAGTGCAAGAAGCGACAGAACGGCGACGGAGAGTACAATGATGCGCAGGAAGCGAGCCATGGGGACCTCCTCGGATTGATGGCCACACTACATCCAGTGTACCCGTTCTTCAGCTCGCGCCGGGTTACGTGTGTCTGTGGATGGCTGCGCAGTGTATGCACGGAGCGACTGACTGGAATGCAGGACCCACGAGGGAGAGGGGTATCGCCATGGACCCGATGAGCACCTCTACATGCGGGCGACCGACTCCGGAAACCACACTGCGCCGGAAACACAGAGCGATTCTCGCCGTACTGACGGTCCTCCTCCTGATGCTCACTGCAGCATGTGGGGCAGACGGCGAGGCGAAGCCTGATGACGGGACGCCCGATGCGACCGCCGCACTCTTCAAGACGGCGGACAGCTGCTCGATGTGTCATGATCGCCTCACGGACGAAGCCGGCCTCGACTACTCCTTCGGGACGGCATGGAGTGGCGGAGTACACTCGTTCGCGGGCATCGACCCGTACTACCTTGCAACGGTGAGCCACGAGGTCCACGAGTTGCCCGACCAGTCCGCAGCTATCCAGGAGACGTGCGCCACCTGTCACTTCCCGCTCGCGAACACCTCAGCGAAGGCGAACGGCGACTCCACTGCCTTCCTCGACGAAGGCGTCGCGGATGCTGACCATCCGCTGCACGGACTCTACCGCGACGGCGTGACATGCCTCGCCTGCCACGAGATCGGACCCGAGGGCATCGGGACGGCGGCCGCGAACAGCGGTGGTTTCGCGATCGACATGAGCGTCTTCCCGCCGGACCTGAGAACGCTCTACGGCCGCTACGCCCTGACCGAGTCGATGCAGAAGTCCATGCAGAGTTCGATAGGCTACACGGCCGAGCAGTCTGACCACATGACCGGCTCGGAGTTCTGCGCGACCTGCCATACGCTGTACACGCAGCCGGTGGATGCGAGCGGCACGGCACTCGACGTCGCCTTCCCCGAGCAGGTTCCCTATCTTGAGTGGGAACAGAGCGACTACGCGGCGAGTTCGACCTGCCAGTCATGCCACATGCCCTCGACGACCGGAGATGTCAAGATCTCCACCCTGTCCGAAACGGCTCTCGGACCGGTAGGACTGCATACGTTCACTGGAGGAAACACGTTCCTACTGAGTATGGTGAAGTCCATGCTCGGAGCCGACGAGGCAGAAGCGATAGACACCGCGATCACCAGAACCACAGAACACCTTGAGACGAAGGCCGCATCGCTCACTGTCGCCGGCGAGGTGAAGCCGGATGTGTACCTGCTGAACGTCCAGGTGCAGAACCTCACCGGCCACAAGCTGCCCACCGCGTTCCCCTCCCGGCGCGTGTGGCTACATGTGGTCGCGCGGGATGAGGCCGGTACCGTCCTCTTCGAGTCGGGTGCCTGGAACGATGACGGCTCCATCGTGGGCAACGACAACGACTCCGATGACACCCGCTACGAGCCTCATTACACCAAGATCACCACCGACGACCAGGTGCAGATCTACGAGCCCATCCTTGCGAACAGCGATGGTGCGGTGACGACGGGCATCATCACCGCCACTGGCTACCTGAAGGACAACCGCCTGCTGCCTGCCGGCTTCGACAAGGCGACCGCACACCCCGACACCGCCGTGGCCGGAGCTGCCGCAGACGACGAGGACTTCATCGGCGGTGGCGACACGGTCGCCTACGAGATTCCCGTGAACACCGGGGCCGGACCGACGACCGTCACCGTCGAACTCGTGTACCAATCGATCGGCTACCGCTGGCTGGAGAACCTGCGCCCGGTCGATACTCCTCAGGCCACGTCACTGTTCGAGGCCGCGGACCAGACCCGCAACGCCCCGACCGTGCTCGCACGCCAGCAGATCACCATCGAGTAGGCGCACTACACACATCAGGCGCGACCGACCGGTCGCGCCTGATACGAGAACAGTCGCCATGCGTGGCCTGGATGCACGCGTCCGCCAGCATCAGCGCTCCTCGCCGAGGATGCGTCCCACCGCCGCGTCAAGTCCGAGCGGCATGATGTGCACGCCGTCCGCAATCTCGCGTATCGCCGCCACCTGCTCCGCCGCGAGTCGAATCGACTCCTCCGTCGGATCGGCGGCGGTCCGGATGCGCTCCCCGATGGCATCGGGCACCCTCAGCCCGGCGAGCTTCGCGTTCACGAAGTCGACGACCCTCGGACTCTTGAGCACGAGCACGCCCGCGATGACCCTGGCGCCGAGCTCATGCGCCACCGCCACGCTCCGCGCGAGCTTCTCCATGTCGAAGACCGCCTGCGTCTGGAAGAAGCGAACGCCTGCCGCGACCTTCTGCTCGATGCGCGCGCACTGGGAGTCCCACGGCTCGGCCTCGGGGAACATGGCCGCACCGATGTAGAAGCCGGTGCCGCCCTTCAGCGGTCGACCATCCATGTCGCAGCCCCGGTTCATAGCCTGCGCCACGGCAGCGAGCTGCGTGGAGTCGAGATCGAAGACCGCTTTCGCATGCGGATGATCACCGGCCCGGGGGTCATCGCCCGTGACGACGAGCAGGTTCTCAAGGCCGAGTGACCACGCGGCAAGCAGGTCGGACTGCAGCGCAAGACGGTTCCTGTCCCGGCACGTCTGCTGGAAGATCGGCTCGATACCCCGATCGAGGATCATCTTGCAGGCAGCCATGCTTGCCAGGCGTAGATTCGCTCCCTGATTGTCGGTGACGTTCAGCGCATGACAGTGCGGTGCAAGCAGGTCGACAGCCGCATGCATCGCCTCGATGTCGGTACCACGGGGCGGTGCGACCTCGCCGGTCACGACGAACTCGCCCGCATCGAGACGCCTTCTGAGTTCGCTCACCTGGCACCCCCCGCCTTGCGCACGTCGACCGCACCCGGCTTCAGCCGCTGGCCGAAGTCCTTCGGCTCGAGCGTGGACGCCGACCTCCCCTGCTCGGCGAGGCGTCGCCTGATGCGCACGTGCACGCACTCCTTGCCTTCCAGCACATCGCACATGCCGTCCCACATCCCGCCGCACGGGCCGTTCAGGAGCCCCTTCGGGCAGTTCGTCACCGGGCAGATGCCTGCGGTGCGATCGAGCACGCATTCGCCACACATCTGGCAGCGCTCTTCGAACACCCCGTGCCGCACGATCGTGCCCTGGAAGTCCGACTCGAGCGCCGGGAAGACCGGCGCGGCCACCGCGTCGGCGACCGTCTGCACGCCCGCCCCGCAGGCGAACACGAGGAGCGCGTCGGCTGCGGCGATGGCGTCCGCGTGCGCGCGAACGTCCCGCCGGACGCCGTTCACATGGCAGGTGATCTCGCTCACGACCGTTCCGGTGACATCGTAGCCGGCCCCGGCAAGACGCGTGGCAGCGAGCGCGAGCTCCGGCTCGCCTCCCGTGTGCGCCGTCGTAGCACACTCACCACAGCCGACAAGGAACACCCGGCGAGCGCCGACCGATTCGAGATTCGCAAGGATCCGATCCCACTCCCGTGGCGTCGTCACGATCATGCGAGTCCGTCCTTCCTGTCCCCGATGGCCGCCATGACCGCGAGGACGCAACCGGGCGCGTCGGCCGAGTAGCCCGCGCCGATGCTCTCGGCGAAATCCTGCGTGACGACGGCACCGCCCACGAGGATCGGCACGTCGATGACCGCGCGGACCGCGGTGACCGCGGCCTGCATGTTGTCGAGTGTCGTCGTCATGAGCGCCGACATACACACGACATCGGCATCGGCGGCCGCCTCGGCGAAGCGCTCCGTCGAGACATCCACTCCCAGGTCGTGGACTTCGAAGCCCTGGCTCTGCAGCATGCTCACGCAGATGTCCTTGCCGATGGAGTGGATGTCGCCCTTCACCGTGCCGAAGACGACGCGCCCCGCGCTCATCGAGGCGCTGTCAGCAGGAAGGTGGGTCCTCGCCTGCGCGACGGCCCCCTTCATGGCCTCCGCAGCCGCGATGAGCTGCGGAAGGAAGACCTCGCCCCGCCCGTACGCATCGCCAAGGCGCTGGATGGCCGGGGTGAGCACGTCAGCGATGATGGCCCGGGGATCGAACCCGTCGCCGATCAGTGCATCGACAAGACCGGGCGCGGCATCCGCGTCCCCCCGCTCGACCGAGGCGCCGAGGCGCTCGGCCGCCGTGGGCGCGTCACTGGCCCCCGACCCCGACACAGGAGATCCGGCCGACTCGGCCTCTGTCATGCGGGTGATCCACCGCTCGGCCTTCGGGTCGGCTCCCGTGAGGACATCGACTGCTGCATCCTCGGCAGGGCCGACCGGCCCGCCGGAGACTGCGCGCATGACGGATTCGTCGAGCGGGTTGGCGATGACGGCTGTGAGGCCAGCATCGATCGCCATCCGTACGAAAGCGGCGTTGAGATCGGGACGACCCGGAAGCCCGTGGCTCACATTGCTCACGCCGAGAACGGTGGCAAGCCCGAGCTCCGTGGAAACTCGACGCACCGCCGCGAGTGTCTCGGCAGCACCCGACTCGGCGGTGGCGGCTGCAAGCGTGAGACAGTCGACCACGAGGTCCGCGTCGGTCAGGCCCGCTTCATG
>CAYMSA010000016.1:0-12029 GCA_964392965.1 uncultured Coriobacteriaceae bacterium | reverse complement strand
CTGCAAGCGTGAGACAGTCGACCACGAGGTCCGCGTCGGTCAGGCCCGCTTCATGAGCCCGTGCACGAACGCGCTCGACGACCGCAAAGCGACCGGCCGCTGTGGGCGGGATGCCCTCGTCGTCGAGAGCGAGCACGATGATCGCAGCGCCATAGCGGGCTGCAAGCGGAAGGACCGCCGCGAGTGACGCCTCTTCACCGCTCACGCTGTTCACGAGCGCACGCCCCGGATAGCGCTTGAGCGCCTCCTCGAGGGCTACAGGATCGGTGGTGTCGATGACCAGTGGGACATCCACGAGCCCGGCAAGGGCGAGCACTGCGCGCGGCAGCATCTCCGCCTGCCTGACGCTCGCGGCGCCCACGTTCACGTCCAGGAGTTCCACGCCGGCCGAGGCCTGCTCGACAGCGTACTCCCGGACGACATCGAGCGTCCCTGCTCGCAGCGAGTCCGCAAGCAGCTTCTTGCCGGTAGGGTTGATGCGCTCGCCGATGACCGCAACCGGCACGCGCTGCGCCCCGGCATGCGGACGGACGATGCGCGCGATCGCGCGCGGGCCCGCAAGCACGACCGCGGGCGACCCGGATGGGGCAGCCTCGGGCACCTGCACCTGCCGGCCCCGTACGTACTCGCCGATGGCGGCGGTGAAGCCCGGACTCGATCCGCAGCAGGAGCCGATGAGTGCGGCACCTGCGTCAGCGAACCGCTCGGCATACTCGCCCATCTCGTCCGCGGTGCCGGGGAACACGGTCTCCCCGTCCTCGAGGCGCGGCAGACCGGCGTTGGGCTGGACGACGACCGGCAGTCGCGTCGCCTTCGCCATGCGCTCCACGAGCGGCAACATCTGCTCGGGGCCGAGACCGCAGTTGAGCCCTACGGCCGAGGCCCCGGCCGCCTCGAGGATCACAGCGGCGGTCTCGGGATCGGTCCCAGAGAGATCCATGCGGCCGTTCATGCCGAACGTGCACGTGACGAGAACGGGCAGGTCGCTCACCGAACGCACCGCGAGAACCGCCGCGCGCGCCTCGGCGATGTCGATCATGGTCTCGATGAGGAACGCGTCCGGACGCTCTGCGGCGAGCGCGGCCGCCTGTTCGGCGAAGGCATCGAACACCTCGTCGAACCCGGCCTTGCCGAGCGGCTCCATGACGAGCCCGGTCGAGCCTAGTCCTGCGAGCACGTACGGCGACCCGCCAGAGCGCGCGAGGCGCACCGCTGCCCGGTTGAGCTCGACGAGCTGGTCGTCGTGGCCATAGAGGGCCAGCTTGTGGCGCGTACCGCCAAAGGAGTTCGTTGTGGCGCAGTCGGCGCCCGCCATCGCGTAGTAGCGGTGGATCTGCCCGATGAGATCGGGCGCCGTGATGTTGAGCTGCATCGGCGACTGCTCCGGCGGCACGCCGGCGCGCTGCAGCATGGTTCCCATGGCTCCGTCGATGACGAGCACGTCCCGGCCGAGCCGCTCCGTGAAGTAAGGCACAAGCGCTCCTCTCCGACTAGAAGCTCAGCGTGATGGCACGACGAGGGCACACACTCACACAGGCGCCACAGTAGACGCACTCCTCCTTATCGAGCACGAGCCGCGCCGAAGTGTCAAGCGTGAGAGCACCCGGCTTACAGACGGCGGTACACAACCCACAGTCCACGCAGCGCGCGGAGTCGAGCACGATATCGCTCGCTGCCTCATGGACGGTCAGTCCCTGATGTTCGAGGAAGGAGACGCCGAGCTGGTAGTTCTCGGCGGTGCCGGTGATCTCGAGCAGCATGCGTCCCTCCTGCGCGGGTTGGATCTCCGCACGCAGGATATTGGGCACGAGATCGTAGTCCTTGACCAGCCGGTAGATGATCGGCTGCAGCGACTGGCGCGGCGGGAAGCGCAGATCGAGTCTCTTGCGTGTCATCGTCAGATCGCCTCCCCTGTGCGGATCTCGAGCGGTTTCGGACCCGCTGCGCCCACCTGCGGCAGGAGCTGCACCGGCGGATTGAGCTGGAAGCCGCGCTCGGCGACCCACTGTTTCAGCTCCGCTGCGATCTTCCGCGCCACCGGCAGAGAGGAGATCGGGCCCGTGGGGACCTGTCGGCCCTCGACCTCGATGGATCCGCTGCGCAGCTGCGCATAGGTCACACGCCCGAGGGCGGGGTGCGAGCGATGCTGCACGCCGTAGTCGTAGACCGTCGCCCAGAGGTCGGCGTCAGTGAGCGCCAGCGTCTCGGCGATATCCTCGTCAAGCACGGGAATGGGTACGCCGATGCCCATGAACGCGGACGTGCCGTAGCGGGTGAACGTGGCCGCCGAGAAGTACTCCGAGCTCGCCTGCTTGAGATCGGCGATGACCGCCAGTGTTCCGGCCGGTCGGACCGGCACGCCGTGCTCGTCGCGATCCGTGTGCGGGTTGTGCTGCGTCCCCTCCCAGGCCACATAGCCGGGCGCGCCCGCCACGAAGCAGCGACTGCCCACACCGATGGTGCGATACGTGGGGTCGTTCAGCAGCGGCGACAGCGCACCCGCCGAGCAGTAGGTGGCGTTCGAGAGGCGGGGCAGCAACGTCCCGAGGTAGGTGTAGATGGCCCGGTCCGTCGAGTTCACGGCCACGGAGTAGTTCTGGTAGGCGTTCCTCGGATTGAAGAAGTACGCCTGGTTGAGATCGTCCAGTGTTATCCAGGTATCGATCTCGGTACGCGGATAACAGTCGGTGCCGTGCCCCGTCGCGCGCAGTCGCACCGAGCGGCCACGCAGCAGGTCCTCGATGACGTGGGCCCCACCGTACTCGATGCCACGGTCCCGGCTCGGCTGTGTGACGCCAAGGTAGGTGTCGACCGCGGCGAGACCGCCATAGGCGGGAACCTCGTTCAGCCAGATCTCGCCCATCTTGATCGGCGGTTCAGAGTGACCGAAGTTGAGCATCACGCCCGAGGAGCACATCGGGCCGAACGTCCCCGTCGTCACCACGTCCACGCGGCGCGCCGCCTCACTCACGCCCTCGGCAGCAGCGAGATTCGCGAACTCCTCCGCAGTGAGCACGACGACCGTGCCCGACGCGATCTTCGCGTTGATCTCCTCCCAGCTCTTGGCCATGCCGCAACACCTCCATAAACACAAAACACCTCCCGCCCGGACTAGTGTGTCAGGGCGGAAGGCGCTCGGTCTTCCGCGGTACCACCCGACTTCGCCGCAGCGATCGCGGCCTCTTCTCGAGCACGGGACCGGTGGTCGCTCCACGGCGGGCGGGAGATCTTCGCCGGGGGTCCGATGCTCAGACAGCCTACGGTAACGGGGGCTTCCGTCCGGCATTACTCCGCGTACGCGTTTCCTCCGGATGCCTCTGGGGCCATGTTCTGCGGCTTTTCGGGTACCGGCTCTCAGCTGCTCCGGCTCTCTGTGTCCCTACTCGGACTCGCGTACTCATCCCCGTCTCAGGCGACGTATGGGTTTCACCGTAGACTACGGCCCTTCGCCGGTCGTGTCAACGCGCCCACGCTGTGCGGGATTCCTTCCGCGTCATCCATCCAACGCTGAGACCGGCGCAGCGGCAAGACGGAAGCCCACCACGGTCTCCTCGCCCGGACGGCTTCGCGCGAACACCTCACCACCATGGTCCTCTACGATTCGCCGGCTGATCGCGAGCCCCAGACCAGCGCCCCCCGTGTGCGCGGCCCGTGCCTCGTCAGAACGGTAGAAGCGCTCGAAGACGTACGGTAGTGCCTCGGCGGGGATGCCCTCACCGTTGTCGCGCACGCGCACCTCCACCCGCCCGTCAGGCAGGGTCTCGACGGCCGTCTCGACCGATCCGCCCGGCGTGTGCCGGACCGCGTTGCCGAGGAGGTTCCGCAGCACCTCGGCAAGGCGCAGCTCGTCACCGATGACCCACACCGGCTCCACATTCCCCGCGTGGCTCACGCGTGTGTCGCCCGCTGCGACCGACATGCGGGACGCCTCCCGGCGCACCAGGTCGGCGAGATCGAGAGGGCGCATCGTGTAGCGCAGTCTGCCCGCGTCGGCGGTCGCGAGGACCTGCACGTCGTCCACGAGCGCGGAGAGATGCTGCAGGTCCTCGATGAGCGAATCGAGGTGTGCCTGGTCCGCCGGGATCACCCCGTCGGCCATCCCCTCGGCCTGCGCGCGTGCGGCCGCAATCGGGTTGCGCAGCTCGTGCGCCACGTCGGCGACGAGTCGCCTGCGCAACGCCTCGGCCTCCTCCAGTGAAGCGGCCATGGCGTTGAACGCGCCGCCGAGCTCCACGACCTCCGAAGGGCCCGAGACCTCGGCACGATGCGCGAGATCACCCCTGGCGAGCGCGCCGGCAGCATCGCCGAGGCGGGCGAGCGGCCGGCTGACCGAGCGTGCGAGGAGTGCTGCCACGAGTATGGCCACGATGATCGCAACCGCAGCGGCGATGGCGACGCTGCCGTCCACGCTCGAGAGGAACGCCTGCTCGGCGATGCCGAGCACCGCGCGTCCCCCGCTGCCGCGGCCCATGCCCGGGGTATGCCCGGAGACCGTCAGCAGGTAGGCGTCGAAGGCCGAGGAGAGCGCTCCTCGTGCGACCACCCCAACGAGTACGACCGCGCCGAGTGCGACTGCGACGATCGAGAGAAAAACCCTGAGCCCCAGTGTCGCCCCTCGCCTCACAGCGCCTCCGCCTTGTAGCCGACACCGATGACCGTGTGGAGATAGCGCGAGCCCCGCGGGTCGTCGCCGAGCTTGCGGCGGAGGTTCTTGACGTGGGCGTCGATCGTCCGCTCGTAGCCCTCGAACGGATCCGCCGAAACCGCCTCCAACAGCTGCAGGCGACTGTATACGCGTCCCGGATGCGATGCGAGGACGGTCAGGATGTCGAACTCGGTACGCGTCAGCTCGACGGACTCACCGGTGATCAGCACCTCACGACGATCCGGGTCGATGACGAGATCGCCGAGGCTGATGGTTCGTCCGGCTTCAGGGTCACGTGAGCAGCGCCGAAGCACGGCCTTCACCCTCGCAACCACTTCGCGAGGGCTGAACGGTTTCGTGATGTAGTCGTCAGCGCCGAGTTCCAGGCCGAGCAAGCGGTCGACCTCGTCGCTTCTCGCCGTCACGAGAATCACCGGGATGCCCCGGGACTCGAACTTCCTGGTGAGATCCAGACCGCTGATGCCGGGCAACATGATGTCGACGAGGGCCAGGTCGACCTGATGGCTCTCGGCAAGCCGGAGCGCCTCGTCGCCATCATGGGCGGTGAGCGGCACGAATCCCTCGGCGCGCAGGTACTCGGCGAGCACGGAAACGATCTTCTCGTTGTCATCGATGACGAGGATGCTCTGCACCTGCGTGCCCTCCCGGGTCATTCAGTGTGAGACGTGGGGTGGCCGGTCGGCCACCCCACGCGAGACTCCGTACGTATCCGGACTACCTGGCGTACGGGCAACCCGCACCCTGACCGCCACCGAGCCCGTTACCGGCTCCCCGCCGGGCACCCTGACCGTAGGATCCGTCAGCTCCCAGCCCCGCGCCCTGGCGACCGCCGCCATAGCAGCCTGCCGCCTCGTTCTCGACCTGGGCCTCAAGCCGCTCACGCATGCGCTCAAGCGCCGCATCAGCCTGCTCCTGCGTGATCGTCCCGGCCGCGACCTGCTCAGCGAGCAGACGCTCCCGCTGCTCGAGCGCTTCACCCACGACCGCCTCGGTCGTCACGCCGCTCTCGGCCGCGATGTCCGCGTAGCTCTCACCGGCCTGCCGTCCTTCGATGACCTCGTCAACGCTCGTGCCCGTCAGGTCTGCGACAACGTCCGCCAACCTCGCGCCGGCGTCCCGCAACAGCGCTCCCAGTCGGATGCCGAGTCCCGGAGCAGGTGCGTCAGACGTCACCGCAGGAGTGGTGGCCGGAGCTGCCGTTGCCGCGTAGCCTGAGGTCACCGTGCCGACCATCAGCCCCAACAGGGCGGCCGCCACGACGATAGCTGCAACTCGTCTGCCGTTCATGTCATGCCTCCTTCACAGTGTGTGCTTACCCTACACACATGAAGATGACCCTCGCGCATGAAGACCGTGTGAAGCCCGGACGAGGTCACGGTGAACACGCGGACCTCACGTCCGCTCCCCTCCGTACCGCATCGCGTCGGAGACGACTCCGTCATGATCGAACGCGAGCGGCGGAAGCGCGCCTGTGGGGAACCAGCGGGCATCGGCCGCATCGTCTCCCGGACGTGGAGGCTCCGGGGCCTCGAACGAGGCGAGGTAGACAACCGACACCGTCCAGCCCCGGGGATCGCGGCCCTTCTCGCCGTACACTCCCAGAAGCTCCAGCTCGCCCGGGAGCGCAAGACCCGTCTCCTCGGCGAACTCACGTACGGCGGCACGCTCGGGAGTCTCGTACTCGTCTACGAAACCGCCTGGCAGTGCCCACTCGCCCTCGAAGGGCTCGTGAGCCCGTCGCACGAGAAGCACGTGCGAATCCGGGCTGTTCGTCAAGGCAACGACGTCGGCCGTGAGCGCGGGACGCGGATACTCGTAGTGAGGCATGACGTCAGTGTAGCGCGCCACGGGCGACGCGAGAACGGGCTGACGTCGCCACGATTCGCCGCCCTACGGCACCCGGTTCGCGACGCCCTACTGCAGCAGCAGGTCCAACACCTGGTGACCCGGGTCGACCAGCAGCCCGGTCGCCTGGGCGGCTGTCTCGCTGAACGTCGTACCTGAGTTCACCGGAAGTCCCGGGCCGGCCAGCACGAACGGCACCGGCTCCCCCACGTGCGTCTTGAGTTCGATGGGCGTGGGGTGGTCAGGCATCGCGAGCACCCGGATCTCTCCCAGGTGCTTGCGTAGCACACTCGCCATCTCGCGGTCGATCGCCTCGATCGCCTCGATCTTGCCGGCCACGCTGCCGCCGTGCCCCTCCTCGTCGGGAGATTCGACGTGCACGATCACAAGATCGTGATCGGCGAGTGCATCGAGCGCGCCTTCGATCTGCGCGCGGTAGTCGGTGTCAGGCCCGTCCGTCACACCCGGGATGTCGAGCCGGTCGATGCCGAAGAGGACAGCCAGCCCGTTGAGCAGGTCGACACCGGACGTGAGGGCGACGGACACACCGCGGACTTCGCCGAACGACCGGAGTCCCGAGGGCGCGACGCCCGGCCAGAAGGGCCAGATGTCGGTGGCCACGAGTTCGCCGCGCGCGGCCCGCGCGGCATTCACGGGAGACTCGGCGAGCACGTTCCGGGCACGGCGCATCAGGTCCCGCAACAGCTCCTGGCCATGGCCGGAAGGCAGGCGGCCCGAGAGCGACTGCCCCGAGATGTCGTGCGGCGACGTGTAGGCGAGGTCGAGCAGCTCTGGGTGCCCCTTCACCACGAGGATGTGCCGGTACGACACGCCTGGATGGAAGTGGAACGTGTCATCACCGAGTCGCTCCGCGAGCTCGGCGACAATCGCGTGCGATTCCGCCGAGGAGATGTGTCCGCATCCATAGGAGACCATGCGACCCGCAGCGGTGTGCACGAGGTTCATACGCAGTGCCACCTCATCGGGGGCAAGCGTGATGCCGAGACCAGCGGCCTCGATCGCACCGCGGCCGACGAAGTTGGCGACCGGGTCGTAGCCGAGAATCGAGGTGCATGCGGTGGAAGACGACGGCTCGGCTCCCGCCGGCACCGTCTGAGCGAGCCCCACGGTACCCGCAGCGGCAAGCGCATCGAGATTGGGGGTGCGTGCGGCAGCGAGCGTCGTGAGCGAACCGAGCTCCTCGAGCGGCCACCCCGCTGCACCATCAAGAATAAGCACGACGTGCTTCACGTGTTCCCCCCTCCGATTCGCAGCGACAGAGGCCGTTCGCTCACGCGTCCGAGTCGGCCTGCTTCGCCCTCCGGTCAGCACAACGTCTCAACAGCACATATCCGATGATACCAGCAATGAGTGAGCTCACCAGAATCGCGAGCTTCACTTCGTCCTGTGTCCCACCTTGACGGAACGCGAGTCCGCTTATGAAGAGCGACATCGTGAAGCCAACGCCGCACAGAGCCCCCGCGCCGCCGATCTGTTGCCACGTGACCCCCTCAGGGAGCGACGACACCCTCGTTACCGTGGCGAGCCACGTGAAGAGCGCGATGCCGATCGGCTTTCCCAGGACAAGGCCGAAGAAGACGCCAAGCATCGCCGGACTGAGTCCGCCCCCGTCGAAGGCCCCGCCGAGCGAGACGCCGGCGTTGGCAAGCGCGAAGAGCGGAAGAACCATGAACGTGCTGATCGGATGCAGTCCGGTCTCGGCACGCTGTAGCGGCGCTTGGATCCAGCGCGCCTGCGACTGCAGTTCCATGGCGCACACCTGCTGGTCAGGCGTCTCCAGCACGTGCGCGCCCGGGCGGTCGAGCATCTCGATCTCATCGATCTTGAGTCGTGCCCAGTCCACGAAGTCGCCCGCCTCCATGCGGGCTTTCGCCGGAATGGTGAAGGCGACCAGAATGCCGGCGACCGTGGCATGAACACCCGAGTTCAGGAAGCAGAACCACACGAACACCGCCAGGATCAGGTACGGGATGGGAGAGTCGACACCTGCCCGATTCAGGAGGATGAGCACGACGAACAGCGCTGCACCGATGAGCAACCAGAACGGGAAGACCTCGGCGGTGTAGAAGAGAGCTATGACCAGCACGGCACCGATGTCGTCAGCGATGGCGAGCGCCGTCACGAACACCTTGAGGGCCGCAGGGACGCGGTCGCCGAGGAGGGCCATGATGCCGAGGGCGAACGCGATGTCAGTGGCCATGGGGATACCCCAACCAGCCGCCGTCTCCGTACCGCGGTTGAACAGGATGTAGATAGCCGCAGGAACGAGCATGCCACCCACGGCGGCAATGATCGGCAGCGCCGCCTTCCTCGGCGTCGAGAGCTCACCGACGATGAACTCACGCTTGATCTCGAGTCCCACGACGAAGAAGAAAAGCGCCATAAGCCCGTCATCGATCCAATGCAAGAGCGACTGCGCAAACTCGAAGGCTCCGATGAAGAAGCCGGTCTCAATGTGCCAGAGGTTCTCGTACCATTCGCCGGTGGACGCATTGGCCAGGACCAGCGCAGCGACCGTCGCCAAGAGCAGGACGATGGCCCCTGAGACCTCCAGATGGATGAACGCGGAGATGCCTTCGCGTACGCGCTCGTTCAGTTCATACATGCGGCGCGCCACTGCGCGTATGCGGTCGAACATGGTCACTCACCCTTTCCTCGCGGCATGGACGGTCCTGCGCTAGGAGTGGGGATCGCCACCTGTCCACACCGGGGATTTGCCACCCACTGCAAGAAGATGCCATGGGAGACGCTCACCATCGACGACGACGCGCTCGAATCCTGCCGCCTCGAGATGCTCGCGCAGCTGCGCCGCACTCACCCGCACTGCGCGCGACGGGCCCTTGGGGGTGTCCCGGTCCGCCCAGTCCGCAACGAGTATCTTCCCGCCGGGAGCGGTGAGCCGGTAGGCCTCGGCGTAGGATTCTGCGGGAGATGCCAGTTCGTGGTGGACGTTGATCATGTACACCACCGACGCGATACCGTCCGGGAGTGGCACGCGCGCCTCGGTGGCTTTCACCGGTACGATCCGCCCGTCGGCCACCTCCTGCCTGTTGGCTCGCATCCACTCCAGCATGGCGTCTTCAGTGTCCACCGCGTACACGGTGAGGTTCTGCGATCGGGCGACGAACTCGGCAGCGAACACGCCGGTCCCGGCGCCGATCTCGACCGCGACGCCGTGCGGCTCGCCGAGGGCTTCCCAGAACACATCGGGAGGGAGCGTCTCGAAGCGCCCGGCGTCGTTCAGGCGCTCCAGCTTCGAGAGGTCGAACTTCCGGTGACCCATTCCGGACCCCCCTTCGTCTCCCGAGTGCACCTCTGCTACCATGCGAGCATGGAAACCATAGCATACCGAGATACGCGCGACCTCGATGCGTCGCAGCCCTCGTTCAGCCGCGCCGTGGTGCAGGGTATCGCACCCGGAGGCGGGCTCTACGTGCCGGCGTCCCTGCCCACGCTCGACCTCGATGACATCCTCGCCATGGCCGAGTGGCCGTACTGGCGGCGGGCCGCCGCGGTCTTCGCCCGCTTCGGCGTGGACCTGCCTGCCGAACGCGTCGAGACACTCATGCGCGAGGCGTACGGCTCGCAGTGGGACCATGAGGCGATCGCACCCGTGGTGCAAGCAGCGCCCGGGCTGCACGTGCTGGAGCTCTGGCACGGCCCGACGAGCGCCTTCAAGGACATGGCGCTGCAGTGCATGCCGCTCTTCTTCTCCGACGCGGTAGACCGCCTGCAGTCAACGGATGAGATCAGCGACGACTTCCTGATTCTCGTGGCCACCTCGGGCGACACCGGCAAGG
This sequence comes from uncultured Coriobacteriaceae bacterium, assembly GCA_964392965.1. Taxonomy (GTDB): domain Bacteria; phylum Actinomycetota; class Coriobacteriia; order Anaerosomatales; family Anaerosomataceae; genus CAYMSA01. The sequence goes on along the minus strand of CAYMSA010000016.1, from coordinate 1,697 downwards.
CGGCCCTCGAGGGTTTCGCCGACCGGGACCATACCTCGGTGGCGGTACTCTACCCGGATACGGGCGTGAGCGACATCCAGCGCCTACAGATGGTCACGCAGCGAGGTTCGAACGTCGTCGTCTTCGGCGTGCACGGCAACTTTGACGACTGCCAGAGCGCTGTCAAGGCCACCTTCAACGACCCCACGTTCGCCGCCTCACTCCACGAGCGACATGGCCTTCGGCTCTCTTCGGCGAACTCCATCAACTGGGGGCGCCTGTTGCCGCAGGTCGTCTACTACGTGAGCGCTTACGCCGACATGGTGGCGTCCGGCTCCATCGTCCCCGGTCATCCGATGGACGTGTGTGTGCCCACGGGCAACTTCGGCAATATCCTCGGCGCGTACTACGCCCGGCTCATCGGTGTGCCGATCGACCGCCTGCTCTGCGCAAGCAACGAGAACAACGTACTCACGGACTTCATCGGAACGGGCACCTACGACATCTCGGTGCGCGACTTCGTGAAGACGCCGAGCCCCAGCATGGACATCCTCGTCTCCTCGAACCTCGAGCGCCTGCTCTTCCACGAGGCCGGTGCCGACGCGGTGAGGTCATGGATGGCCGAGCTCGCCGAGAACCGCCGCTTCACCGTCGACCGTGAGACGTTCGGACGACTGCGCGAGACCTTCGTGGCGGACTGGGTGAGTAACGACACCAGCCTGCGGACGATCGACCGCGTTCATCGCGAGCACGGCTACCTCATGGATCCCCACACGGCCGTGGCCTGGGAGGTCGCCGAGCGGCTGCGCGATGCGAATCCCGTCCTGGTGGTCTCCACCGCCCACTGGGCGAAGTTCGGCGCCGACGTACTGAAGGCGCTCACCGGAACCCCCTACGGAGCCTCACTCGACCCGCAGTACGCGGGCATGTCCGGCCTCGAGATGCTCGACGCCGTGCGTGGGCTCGCACCCGACGGGCCACCGATTCCCGGGCCCCTCGCCGAACTCGCCACACTCCCGCGACGCTTCGACGCGGCGATCGACTCGGGTCGGGATGCCGTCGAGCGCGCGCTTGTCACCTGGCTCGAAGCCCGCTAGTCACGAAGACGAAGGCCCCGGTGCACAACGCACCGGGGCCTTCGTCTTGTCGCACGCGAGTATCGCATCAGCACGGCGCCCGGACGAGCCGACTGGCGCCGACGGCTCGCCGCCTACAGCAACGGCAGATACTCGGAGAGTTCGTAGGGCGTGACCCGCTGGTGATACGCCATCCACTCGGCCTTCTTATTGCGTAGGAACCACTCGAACACCTGGTCGCCAAGGGCATCGCGCACGAGCTCACTGCCCTCCATGCAGCGGATGGCCTCGTCGAGGTCGCCGGGAAGCTGCGTGATCCCGAGCGCCAAGCGCTGGGCATCCGTCATCTCGTACACATCCTCGGAGACATCGGGCGGCAGCTCGAGACCGCGCTCGATACCATCGAGACCGGCAGCGAGCATGACCGAAAACGCAAGGTACGGATTGCACGCCGGATCCGGCGAGCGGAGCTCGATGCGAGTGGCGTTCTCCTTGCCGGGCTTGTACATCGGCACGCGAACAAGCGCGGAGCGGTTGCGATGCGCCCAGCAGATGTAGACCGGCGCCTCGTAGCCGGAGACGAGCCGCTTGTAGGAGTTCACCCACTGGTTCGTGATGGCGCAGATCTCCTTGGCGTGCTCG